>CAMDCX010000004.1 GCA_945890715.1 PVC group bacterium
CAGGCCACCTGCTTGCCCGATTCGGCCGCCCGAATCAGGAGCGGAACAAACGGACTGTCCTTGCCGGTCCGGTACAATGTCATCTTGATCGCCAGCACATCCGGGTCGGCCACGGCGTCCTTGATCAGTCGCAACACCGTATCGTCGAACGATTCATACGGATGCTGCACCAGGAGATCCCCCGCCCGGATCACATCAAAAATCGAGGACTCGTCTCCTTGCAACCGGCGCGGCACCAGCGGCGTCCAGGGCGTAAAACGAAAGGCTGGAAACGGAAGCGCGGCAATATCACGCAGACTCCGGTACTCAACCAGACCCGGCATCTCGTACACATCCTCATCCCCCAGTTCCAAAGCATCCATGAGAATGCGCCGGTTGGTGGGATCGGCCTTCGGAGGACATTCCAGCCGCACCACACATTCCATGCGACGCTGGCGGACCTGCTCCTCAACCGCCTGAAGCAAATCCTGAACATCATCAAGATCAGCCTCAACCTCCGCATTGCGCGTGACCCGGAACGGCATGACGCCACTGATCTTCATGTCGGGAAATAACCGGCCCAGATGATGGGAAATTAAGTCCACCAGGGACACAAACCGGCACGCCCCCCTGGACTCCGGCGTCTCGATCCGAATCCACTGCGGCAGGGTGTCAGGAATCTTCACCCGGGCAAAGGAACTCCCACCGGTGGCCGGATCGGTCAGGGTCATTCCCAAGGATAATGAGAGATTGGATATGAACGGAAACGGATGCCCCGGATCCACCGAGAGCGGCGTGAGGACTGGAAACACGGTCTTATCGAAAATGGCTGC
Organism: PVC group bacterium; assembly: GCA_945890715.1. Lineage (GTDB taxonomy): Bacteria > Verrucomicrobiota > Kiritimatiellia > CAIKKV01 > CAITUY01 > JAABPW01. The sequence continues at coordinate 813 of CAMDCX010000004.1, forward strand.
AGCGGCCCGCTTCTCCTCTTCCGTCAACTTCGTCCACCCAAGCAGATGAATCCCCTGCGCCGCCAGGGCGGGCTTGATGGCACGATGATATCCCTCCGCCTGCCGGTTCAACATCTCCTGAATGGTGGCATGGATGGCGTGAAGAAGCCCCTCGGACGTCTGCTCGCCCAGTTCGGGACTTTTTACGCCAGCCCAAATCTGCTCGCGCAGTCCGTAGACCCGCTTCATGACGAATTCGTCGAGGTTGGACGTGAAGATGGCGAGAAAATTGACCCGTTCCAATAAGGGGGTTCGCTCGTCCAAGGCCTCGTTCAAGACGCGCCGGTTGAATTCCAACCAATTCAAATCACGATCCAGGAATCGGGAACCGGGCAGAGGCTTGGTGCGTCGTCTCCGGAGAGGTACCTTGGGCGTTCTCATTTCAAGCCCCCAACACATCACCCATACAGGTGCCCACCAGTCGGGCCGTCTTAACCCACGGGTGGTTGACCGGAACAAACTTGACCACGCCAGCGACTTTCTCCAGGGGAACGGCGACGCACTCATCCCCGCGCACAGCCACCATAACGTTGTAGACCCCGGCCATCAGCAATTCCCCCGCCTTGGTGCCCAACCGCGTGCACAACAACCGGTCTGCCGGGGAAGGCGTTCCACCGCGCTGAACATGCCCGAGCGAAGTCACCCGCGCCTCCAGCCCGGTCAGTTGCTGAATCTGGCGGGCCACTCGGCTGGACATCGGTTCCTGCACCAGATGAATTCCATTGGCATCGACACTGGGGGCAAAAGGATCTGCCTTCTTCTTGCCCGCTTTCAACCCCTTTGCCAAAGCCTTGGCCTCCTCTTTCGAGATGGCTCCCTCGGCGATGGCAATAATCGAAAAACGCTTGCCATGGTGACGGCGGTTCCGGACATGTTCGGCGATAACATTCAGGTCGTAGGGAATTTCCGGAATCATAATCACATCCGCCCCGCCCGCAATCCCGGCGCCCAACGCAAGCCAGCCCGCCGTATGCCCCATGATTTCGCAAACGATAATCCGATGATGACTGGTGGCGGTGGTATGAAGCCGGTCAATGGCCTCGGTGGCGATCCCCAGCGCGGTGTCGTACCCGAAGGAAATATCTGTCAGCGCCACATCATTGTCGATCGTCTTGGGAAGCGTCAGCACATTGATGCCACCCGATTTGTGGAGGTGCAAAGCATTCTTCTGGGTGCCGCCTCCTCCGAGGCAGACGAGACAATCCAGTTGCAACCGGCGTGCATTAGCGATCGCCACCTGGGTCATATCCATGACCTTGTCGCCCATTTTCATCTTGTGCGGCTTGTCGCGACTGGAACCGAGGAAGGTTCCGCCCAGCGTCAGGATGCCGCTCACCTGCATATCTTCAATGGGAACCGTCCGGTTTTCCACCAAGCCCCGGAACCCGTCAAGGATCCCGATCACTTTCATGTCATGATGAAGGGCTGCCTTCGCCACGCCGCGAATCGCCGCATTCAAGCCGGGACAATCCCCGCCCGCCGTCAGAATCCCAATACACCGCGCCCGTGCTTTTTTAGCCATAATAACCCCTTTTTCTCTGTAGCGCGGATGAGACCACAAACAGAGTGCCGTATCAATCCAGGATTATGTCACGGTCGTATGACGGACAATCTTACCCTCGATCAAATAGATCAAATCCTCGGCGATATTCGTTGCATGGTCGCCGATCCGTTCCAGATGCCGGGCAATATGCATCAACTTGAGCAAGGCCTCCAAGTGTTCCGGATATCGGGACATTTCCGTTTTAAGGCGCGCGGCCATGGTTCGGTTCAAGGCATCCAGATCCGAGTCCGCAAGCCGGATTTCGCGAGCCGCCACCACATCCACATTGACAAAGGCGTCGAGCACCTTCTTCAGCATCTGTTGCGACTTCGCGGCCATCTCCCCCAGTTGCGACGGTATTTCAACGGGAGGCATATCGCACAATAGCAAGGCGCCCTGTGCGATGTGGACCGCCAGGTCGCCAATCCTTTCCAGATCATGATTGATTTTCAGGACGGCTATCAGGTATCGCAAATCCGCCGCAACCGGCTGATGCAAGGCCAGGATCTTGAGACACTCCTCCTCAACATCCACCTCATGGGCATTGGTCTGGTTTTCCTGCTCCAAAACAGACTTCGCCAATTCGGGATCACGGGTTTCCACAGCCCGCACGGCGGCGGAGACGGTTTCCTCGACCTCGGCGCTCATCCCGAGAATCTGTTGCTTCAACTTGTCAATTTCGCGCTGAAAATGAACTCTCATAGGATCTCCTTACCCGAATCGTCCCGTAATATAGTCTTCCGTCTGCTTCTCCCGCGGCTTGGTAAACATCGCCGTGGTCTGCCCGTACTCAATCATCGTCCCCTCGTACATAAACGCCGTAAAGTCCGAAACTCGCGCCGCCTGTTGCATATTGTGTGTAACGATGATGATCGTATACTTCCCACGCAAATCGTCAATCAGGTCTTCGATCCGCAACGTCGCCCTTGGATCCAGCGCCGAGGTCGGCTCGTCCATCAGCAGAATTTCAGGATCCACCGCCAGCGCCCGGGCGATGCACAGCCGTTGCTGCTGCCCGCCGGACAATCCCAGCGCATTCTGGTGCAGGCGATCCTTGACCTCATCCCACAAGGCGGCGTTCGTCAGGCTGCGCTCGACAATGTCCGCCAATTCAACCGCATTAACCTGCCGATGCAGGCGTGGCCCGTAGGCCACGTTATCGAATACCGTCTTGGGAAACGGATTCGGCTTCTGGAAGACCATCCCGATCCGCCGCCGCAAGGTGACCACATCAACGGCAGGGGAATACACATTCTGTCCGTCGAACAGCAGCTCCCCCTCCACATGGCAACCGGGCACCAGGTCATTCATCCGGTTCACCGCCCTCAACAAGGTGCTTTTCCCGCACCCGCTGGGACCGATAATGGCCGTAACATGGCCGCTGACAAAAGACAGGTCAACAGCCTTAACCGCCTGATTGGTGCGATAGTAAACCGAAAACCCCGCCGCCTGAACATGAGCGCCGGCCTGAAGGGAATCTGCCTTTGTTCTCTCAGGATTATTCATTCTCTCCTCCTTCATACTTCAGCATTCATCCTTCATACTTCTCTTTATCCTCTCAACCGTTTCGCCACCCGGGCCCGCAACAGGATGGCCGTCAGGTTCAACAGCAGCACCAGCGTGACAAGCACAAGCACCAGCCCATACTGGACATGGCGGATTTCATCCATCGCCTCATGCTCGGTCGCCAGATTGTAAATATTCCAGGACAACGCGGGCGTCGGATGGGTGAACACCTGCCACAGGGCAAGCGGCTTCCCAACGCTGACCGCCGCCGTGAAAATGATCGGAGCCGTCTCCCCCGCCGCACGTCCCATACTGATAACGATCCCGGTCAGAATCCCCGGTAACGCGGCGGGCAAAATAACGGTCATGACAGTGTGCCAACGCCCCGCGCCCAAACTCAGGGCCGCCTCCTTGAAAGTTCGGGGAACCGCCAGAATAGCCTCTTCCGACGCCCGGATGACGGTGGGGAGAATCATCAGGGCAAGAGTCATGGAGCCGACCAGAACACTCTTGGACTGCGATACCCCGAGCGTATTAATGAAAAACGCGAGCCCGAACAGTCCGAACACAATGCTCGGCACCCCGGCCAGCGTACTGATACACGTCCGCAGAAAACTGACGAACGTGTTTTCCGGCGCATACTCGGTCAGGTAGATCGCCGCAATCAGCCCCATCGGAATCGCAAAAAGCATAGCGCCAACCGTCAGATAAAACGTTCCCAGCAATTCCGGCCAGATCCCTCCGAAAAAGTGGGAATCGAAGGATTCATCCGTCAAAAATTGCCAGTATACCGTTTTAGCTGGCAAAAGCATCTTGTCGAGATTGGCGGAAAGGTAGGGGAAAAGCGGGGCTAACGCGGTCCCGGCAAAATCGTCAGCCCTCGGCTTCATCACCTTCACGCTCCCGCGCTCGGGGTGACTGTAGTCCCACTCCTCCCGGAACATCACTCGTCCCAGCTTCACCTGAGCACGATCCCACCGGGTCTGGCCGAACTGATCGCGCATCAGCATGGGCCGGATCTCGCCCGGTGCCGGCCCCAACAGGGAGCGAAGCGCCTTCTTCAACTCCTTGAGTTGCGTCGTCATTTTCCGACGCTCAGTCGCGGGCATGGCCTCAAGTTGTTTTTCAAACTCCGCCATCATCTGATAGACCGGCTCCCGGGCGGCACGGGCAGAGGTTATTTCCGCCTCAATTATCGGCCGGTTCCCACGCTCAAATTTCTCCATCATCAACCGACGATGCTCCACCGTGGCGGTAAAGAAAATGGCCCCACTACCCCGGATAAACATCGGAGCCAGGAGAATAACCAGCGCCGAGGTCATCAACACAATCGCCAGAATCCCGGACGCGGTGAACGAGCGATCCAATAGTTTTCGGGTTTCCAGTCGCATGACTTATCTCCCGACCTTCCTGCGGGTGCGCCGCACGCCCCACTCACTGACCAGATTGCAGGCAAACGAAAAAACAAGCAGACACAGTGCCATCGCAAAGAGAACATGAAACCGCGAGGAACCTGTAGCCTGATCGGCCTCGCCCATGTCGCCGGCAATGGTCGCCGTGAGGGTTCGGACGGGCTGGAGCATATTGTACCAGGGCTGGGGAATCTGGGCGGCATTGCCCGACGCCATCCACACGACCATGGTTTCTCCCACGGCTCGCATCACACCCAATATCACCGCGGCCATGATGCCGCTGCTGGCGGCGGGGAGAATGGTCCTGAGAATCGTTTCAGACCGTGTGGCTCCGAGCGCGTAACTGCCTTCCCGGAGTTCGCGACCCGTCGCCTGAATGGCATCTTCCGCCACACTGACTACTGTCGGCAGGGCCATGATCCCGAGAATAATGGAGACATTCAATGCGTTCGTTCCGCTGCTGATCGTAATCCCGCCCAGCGAAACACCAAGCCGCCAAAGCCCCCAGAAGGCCAGTGCGCCCAGAACGGACATCAGGATCCACCGCGCCCAGGATCGCGCACCCGCTGGAAAGCGATCAGTCAGCAGATCCCCCACCACAACGACTCCGAGAATCGCCACGGGGGCGCCAATAACCCAACTGGCCACCTGGAGCAGTTGACCGCCCCGCTCCTGGAGTAGCGGCGCAAAAACCACCAGAGCAAAGAATCCGTAGGCGACCGAGGGAATGGCCGCCAGGATTTCTATCACCGGCTTAACCACCTGCCGCGTTGAAAAAGGGAGGACATCACTCAGGCACACGGCCGCCGTAATGCCCAGCGGAACGGCCACCAACGCTGCCCCGAGAGTCACCAACCCGCTCCCTACAAAAATCGCCAGACTTCCGAATTCCGGAGTGGCGGAAGAAGGATACCAATGCGCACTGGTGAAAAACTGCGTAAATCCCTGCAACTGAAAAAAAGGAAGCGCATCACGCGCAATAAAAAAGAAAATGAATAAAACCGCGAACGTTGAAAGAGAGGTCACGGCAAGCAAAAACCCGGATCCCAAAAGACCCGTTATCCGCTGCACCCGCCGGGCACGATGGCTCAGCAGGAGTGATGAGCTAACGTGAGCTTTGCCTGTAGCGATCATACGTCTAAACAAAAAATGGTTATTGGTTATCCGTTATTCGTTATTGGGACCCTCCCAATAACTTTTAACCAATAACCAATAACCGGCTTCTTCAAGGAGCCTTACTTCACCGGCACATAGCCCGTATCTTCGATGATCTTCCTGCCCTCTGCGGTATTGCACAGGTTCACGAAGTCATACAGGGCGGTTCCCGCTTTCGGCCGACCGTTTGTGTACAGATACAGCGGACGCGCGATGGGATACGTCTTCGCGATCACGGTTTCAGGAGTAGGCACAATCCCATTCACCTGCATCACTTTGACCCCTTCTGTGAAGGCGAGTCCGACATAGCCGATGGCCGCTTCGGTGCTCAACACCCGCTGGCGAATAGCGCCCCCGCTGCCAACATATTCCGCCCCGCCCTTAAGCTTTTGCCCCTTCATCACGAGCTCATTGAAGCTCTCATAGGTGCCGCTGTTGGTATCACGGCTGATGACCACGATCTTCTGATCCCGGCCGCCAAGTTCGCGCCAGTTGGTGATCTTGCCGGTGAAGATATCCCGAATCTGCTCAACCGTCAGATTGCCACGGGGATTCGACGGATGCACAATCACCGCCAGGCCATCCAATGCCACGACATGCTCAATCGCCAGCACTCCTGCATCCTGGGCCGCTTTCTTCTCTGAGTTTTTCATCGGGCGCGACATGGTGGCCACGTCACAGGCCACGTTGATGAGGCTCTTGGCCCCGTTCCCGCTGCCGGATTCGCTCACCGTAATGTTCACGCTCTGGTGTTTGCCCATATAGTACTCGGCAAACGCCTTCGCCACCGGTCCCACCGTTGTCGACCCATCCACCACGATGGAATTGGCATCAGCAGCCACCGCCGCCCCGACACCCATTCCCGCCACCGCCATCATCGCCATTACTTTATTGATTTTGTTCATAATCTTTATCCTTTATTCATCATTCATCATTCAAACTTCATACTTTCTTAGAACGCCGCCACCAGATCCAACTGCAGACGGTCATAATCCGTCGCCTTGCCCGAGGCGATACCCTTGTCATCCTTGAAATAGGCCGCGCCCAACTGGAGGTTCTTCATGACCTGGTACTTGGCATAGACCTTGTGGCCTTTGCCATCGGTCCCACCACCCCAACGATCGGAATCCGTCCACATCCCCACCGTGGCATCCTTCTGGAGCTCGGTGTAGCTGTAGCCAACTTCAAACGTGCCTGGAATCTTGGCCTTGCCCAGCGAGACGCCGTACAGGTGGCCCTGATCAAGCGTCGAGGCATCAGTATTGGAGAGTTCCTGTCCAAAGATCGAGACCGGCACGCCTGCAATCCACAGATCCAGCGAGGCGAAATACACCACCGGGGTGAATTCCGTGGCCCACGCTTTGTTCGTGGTCGACCCACTGACGGATCCTTTCTTCGTGGTATTGCCATACCCGTTGCTCTTACCTTCCCAATCGATCACGTCAGACCCCTGCAGGTTCTGAAAGCTGTAGTAGCTGGCACCAACGGTCAGCGAGATCTCGGGAATGAACTGAAACTTGGCCGCACCCTGCCCGGCATACAGCATTCCGGCATCCTTGCTGTCACGTTCCTGAAGCCAGATGTAACCCGCATTTCCATAGACAGTCACAACATCGCTCCCGAACTGACTCTTCAGAGCCAACCCTTCGGGGTTCAGGTCGCCATCCCACATCAGGTCATCGTTCATGGTGATGAAGGGATTCTTTATTTTGCCACCAATCACATGAACTTCATTCGCCGCTGTATCAGGGAAGAAGCTGTAGTCGAAATAGGCCAGATCCAGCTTCATATCCTTCTTAGACGCGCCATCCCCGATCGTCTGGTTTCCGGAAATGGGATCATTGCCGCCGGTGGACAGACCAATCCCCGCCTTCAGGTTATCGTTGCACTTCGCTTCTGCGGCGAGACGGGCACGAACCCGGTCACGCTGACGCGTGTAGGTTTCCTTGGCGGCATTCTTTTTGGCATCGTCATTGATCGATTCGTAACGATACCGGAAGTCGCCCTTGAGGGTGATCGAATCCACCCACGTTTTCGCCACTGGGGCCGGGGCCGGAGCCGCAGCGGTCGTTGTTTCCGCCGCCAAGCACGTTCCACCCACACCCGCCATCACAATCAGTCCCGCCATCACTTTCTTCATATCTTTGCTCCTCCTGTTTGGTTGTTGGTTCATGGGCGACATTCAACCGAAACCTTGTAAGGAGAAAATGAGCGGAAAGTTAGAATATGGTTAGGGGAAATTGCCACTTGAGAAATCTCGTAAACCTGAGCAATATCATGACGTCATGAATAGTTTGGAAACTGTATTCGCCATCGCCGCATCCCGTCTTCCGGCGGCGGGCGTGAATTGCCTTCTGATAGGCGGATTTGCCGTCAATTATTACGGATATTCACGCAATACACTGGATGTGGATTTTATGTTTCTCGGAGATCAACTCGACCGGGTAAAGCAAATCATGGTGGAGGAGGGTTTCACCAATATCTCCATCCATGACAATGTGGTATTCTTTAACAAGCCAGGCAACCCTCTTCGCATCGACTTTCTTCGTGCCGATGCCAGAACCATGCAAGGTCTCCTGAGTCACTCCATTACAATCAGGATGCATGGCAGTGATCTTAAGGTTCCAGGGCTCAAGGATCTGATCGCGATGAAAATCTTCGCATTGACCCAAAGCACAGACCGTCGGCTCGCCAAGGATCTTCCTGACATTTCCTACCTGACTGTGATCAACAATCTCGACCTGGAAAAAGACATCCATCCGATCTGTAACCGGTTTGGATCTGAGCAAACTTACGAGCTTATCAGGAAGCAAGTCGGAATCTTGAAAACCTTATGAATAGAACGACACCAAGCCTGATTGCCTTGCCGCCCACTCTTTCCATGGATGAATACTCTGATTTTATTGAGTCTTCGCTCCGGCAGTCGAACCCCGCTTCGACTGCCCATCAGAAGGCCATTGAAGAGCGGATTCTGGCCCCATTTCGTCTCCCCGGGAGAACAGACTTCAGAAATTCGCTCAAGTTAAAGGTAAGCGCAACGTAAAAACGCTGCCCTGCCCCGGGGTGCTGGCGACCGTGACACTGCCACGGTGGGCGAGGGCGATGTGCTTGACGATCGCCAGACCGAGACCGGTGCCGCCCTGGGCCCGGCTTCGCGCGGGATCCACACGGTAAAATCGCTCGAAGATGCGGTCGAGATGCTTCTTCTCCATGCCCAATCCTTGATCGATGACCCGGATCATAACCGCATCCTCATCAGAAGATGCCGCCGACACGGCGGCTACTACAGCAGAAGACTCCTGACGGGCGGCGGAAACTGTGATCATCGTTTCCTCGGAGCTGTACTTGATGGCATTGTCCACCAGATTCCCTACCGCCTGCTCGAGCAATGCCGCATTGATCGGTGCCTTGATGGAATCAGGACAATCCAGTACCAATTGAATCCCCTTTTTTGCCGCCCGGTCGAAAAAGGACTGCACGACGCGAGAGAGGACATCATTTACCGACCCTGGCACCAGCTCAACGCCGCCCCGATCGGATTCATGCTCCAATCGAGAGAGCACCAGCAAGTCATCCACCATCGCCTCCAAGCGGCCCACCTGCCGATCCATCATCCCAAGAAACCGGCGCGCTTCGTCGGGATTGGCGACGGCCCCGTCCGTAAGGGTTTCCACACAGCCCTTCAGCGTCGTGAGGGGCGTCTTCAATTCGTGCGACACATTGGCCACAAAATCCCGGCGCAAAGACTCAAGTCTTTTCAGGCGGGTAATGTCGTTCATTACCACAAGTCCACCAATAATGACTCCGGCCTCGTCCCTCAAGGCCGCGCCATGCAACTGAATAAACCGGTCTGCATCCTCCCGAAACACAACATCCCGCTCCACGGGCCCATCTGAATTCAAGGTGACCCCGATAAACTCCTGCAACGCAATATGCCGGATGACTTCCAGAATATGCCGACCGCGGCCCTCGTCGGGCTTCAATCCGAAGAGTCGGCAGGCCGCCGGGTTGATATGCAGGATGTGCTGCCCCATATCCACCGCCAACACGCCTTCGGTCATATTGGCGAGGACCGCCTTCTGTTCGTTATGCTGAAGCCCCAGGCTGCGGATCCGCTCGCTGAGTTGCAGCGCCATCTGGTTCATCGTCCGGGCCAGCATGCCCAACTCCTCTGTATCCGGAACCGGAATGCGGGCATTCAGGTCGCCGCGCGCAAACTGCTCAGCTGCCTGCCGCATATAGTCCAGCGGCCGGGTGATCCGTCGCGACAGAAAAAACGCCAGCAAGGCAAACAGCGCCGTCACGGCCAGGCCGCCCAACACCACATGCCGGTAAAAGGTCGCCAGGGCTTCATCCACAACCGCCAGTGGCAATGACGCACGCACCACCCCTGCCACGGTTCCGTCCTTCCCCCGGACGGGAACCGCCAAGTACAGCAAGTGACGGCGCGTTGTATCGCTGTACCGGACAGACTGCCCGGTTCCTTCAGCCAGTGCGGCGGCCATTTCCGGACGATTCCGGTGATTTTCCATCACCGCCGGATTCTCGGCGGAATCCCCCACAACCCGGCCATCCGGCAAAATCACTGTAATGCGGGTCAGGGTGATCCGGCCCACGTCCTTACATAGCCGATCGACCGCGCCAGAATCCTGAACGGAAAGCATCGGGATTTCACCCGCAATAATCCGGGCCCGAACCATGAGGTCAGACGTTACCTGATCCTGATGGAACTGTCGGAGTGATTTGGCGGCATACCACGCCGTGGCGGCTAGCGCACCGACGGTCACCAAAAGGAAATAGAGATAAAGTCGCCAGAACAGGCTTCTGCGTTGCATGAACTATCACTCCTTGAAGCGGTAGCCCACGCCCCGCACTGTCTCGATATAATCGCCACGTTTCCCTAATTTACGCCGCAGTGAAACGACTTGGACATCCACGGCCCGATCCGTCACCGCATAGTCTTCGCCCTTCACCCCGTCCACGATCTGCTCGCGGGTAAACACCCAGCCGGGCCGTCGGGCTAAAAAATGCAGCAATCGGAACTCCGACGCGGTCAGCTCCACTGAAGTCTTCCCGCACACCACCTCGTGACGGCCAGGATTGATGGTGATGTCGAGGACCTTGAGAATTTCGTCCGCACTGACGGGCCCTTTTTCCTTACGTCTCAGTACGGCATGGACGCGCGCGAGCACGACCTTGATGCTGAACGGCTTGACGATGTAGTCGTCGGCACCCATCTCCAACCCGACCACCACATCCGATTCTTCACCCCGCGCCGTCACCATGATAATGGGAGTCCCCGCCGTCTCAGGCTTGGCTTTCAAGAGGCGGCATATTTCCAAACCTCCAATGCCCGGCAACATCAGATCCAACAGAACCAGATTCGGCTTCTTCCGGGGAATATCCACCAACGCCTGGTCACCCCGGGTCGCCACACTGACCTCATACCCCTCACGGGTCAGGTTGTAGGAAAGCAGGTCGGCAATATCCGACTCATCCTCGACGATGAAGATATGTTTTTTAACCATTTCGAAATGGTAAGCAACCCGCACGGGAAAGGGAATGGATATTTTGTTAGAAATCGATGAGGCCAAAGCACCGTCATTCCCGTCCATTCGCCTAGGGAACGTCCACAATCAGACCCGGAATACTTTTGAAATGAGCATCATAGGTAATCAGGCGCGCACCGGACTCCAGTGCTGTAGCGGCAATCCAGATGTCGTTCGCGGGAATGGGAGTTCCCTTTCGCCTCAACTCGTTTATCAGGATCGCATACCGCCGGGCAATATCCCAGGTAACGTCCTGAATCCGAACACCCGGGCTCTCTAAAAATGAAGTCAGGCGGGCTTCGTTTTCCTTCACCCGGCTACCCGCCTCAAATCCGGCATGAAGTTCACCGAGCACGACAACAGGCACAATCAAAAGATCCGCATTCTCCATGATGCTCTGAAGTCCGGCATCACCGAGCATGAGCCTGGAATAGGCACATGTATCCAGGCAGCGCTTCATTGGCGCCACAACTCCTCATCAATCTTCCTTGTGTCTTCCGTTGCCTTTTCGAATTCATCGAAATCCTGCTTCTGCCATGTCCCGGCGAAAGCGGAAAGATCACGCTTGCGCCGGGGATGCGCTTCAACCCCAAAATACCTCCGCAAGGCCTGCACGGCGGCGGCATTCATGCTCTGGTGGGTTTCCTTGGCAGCCGCAACGATATGCTCCACCACCCCATCCGGCACATTTCGCAAAGTCAGTGTCTTCATGATTACCGATTCCTCAACGATTGACATCATAAGTGACATCATGACGACATCACTAACAGCATCAACAAGCTATCAAACAGAGAAAGTCATTCAAGGATATTATTTCGCTTACGGAATTGGCGTGATTTTTCCCCGCGTTTATGAGATAGACACCCTCATGATATCTGCCATCAGAAAACTACTTGGGTACGAGGACAAGTTTTTCAATCTCCTCGAGGCCAGTGCCGATGAGGCCAAGGCCAGCGTTCAACTCCTCATGACCATGCTTAAGACGCCGGACGAGGTCGCCTCCATGGGGGACTTTATCCAGAGCCGCCGCAAAGATAAGCGAATCACTGAGGAAATCACGGAACAGTTGTGTAAAACGTTCGTGACCCCGCTGGAGCGCGAGGATATCGAGGCGCTCTCAATCGCCCTCTACAAGATTCCCAAGACCACCGAGAAATTCAGCGAAAAGTATATCCTCTGCAAGGACTACCTCAAGGGGGTCGACTTCCTGCAGCAGGCCGTCATCCTCGAGCAGACCACGGAAACCATCTCCCTGATGGTCAAAAGACTCCGGGTTCGGGCCAATCTGGAGCAGATCAAGCAGTACAACGATAATCTCCATTATCTCGAAGGCGAGGCCGACAAGCTCATGCTGGATCTGGTCAAGGATCTCTACAGCGGAAAGCACGATCCCCTCAAGGTCATCATCATCCTCGACCTTCACGAAACCCTGGAGAAAATCATCGACCGCTGCCGGGATGTCGGCAATGTCATCTTCCAGGTTGTGCTCAAGTATTCCTAAAGGCTGCCCATGCTGATTCTCATTCTGTTCGTTCTGCTGATCGCGCTGGCCTTTGAATACATCAACGGCTTCCACGACACCGCCAACTCAATTGCCACTACGGTATCGACCAAGGTGCTGACCCCGCGCCAGGCGATTGCCATGGCAACTTTCTTCAACCTGGTGGGTGCATTGGCGGGCGTGTCGGTAGCCACCACAATTGGCAAAGGCCTGGTCGACACACATTTTGTGGGAATCGACACCATTCTTTCTGCCCTGATCGGAGCCATCATCTGGAACCTGCTCACCTGGTGGCTGGGCCTTCCCTCCAGTTCCAGTCACGCTCTGATCGGCGCCCTGTGCGGCGCCACACTGGCCTCCGCCCACGGCAACTGGAGCGTAATCCGCTGGGCCGTCCCCAATCCCGCCACCGGCCATGCCGAGGGACTATGGCCCAAGGTGGTCTTCCCCATGTTCGCCTCGCCCGCGGTTGGTTTCATTGGCGGAGCGCTTCTGATGGGGTTACTGGTCGTGCTGCTCCACAAGCTCCGTCCCCAACTGATCAACAAGATCTTCTCCAAGGCGCAACTCCTCAGCGCAGCCTGGATTGGATTCAGTCATGGCACGAATGACGCCCAGAAGACCATGGGCATCATCGCGCTGATTCTCTTTACCGCGACCCGGGACGGCACCTTCGCCCAGCTTCCCTCCTGGCTCCATTTCCTGCACACCCCTGAATTTTCCGTGGCGCTCTGGGTCAAGGTGGCGTGCGCCCTGACCATGGCGGCCGGAACGGCAGCGGGCGGGTGGCGGATCATCCGAACCATGGGCCACAAGATTGTGCGAATGCAGCCCATCCACGGGTTTGCCGCCCAAACCACGGCGGCGGCCGTCATTCAGATCGCCACCCACTGGGGTATCCCGCTCTCCACGACCCACGTCATTTCCACCTCCATCATGGGAGTCGGCACCATCAAGCGGATGAGCGCGGTCAAATGGGGAGTTGTTGGCCGAATCGTCTGGGCCTGGGTTCTGACCATTCCCGTCACCGCCATCCTGGCCTATTGGACCGAACGCGGCCTCCTGCATATCTGGCCCTGCCGGTAACCCACCCGAAACGTGATCTGAAACGTTTCAGATCACCATTTCGAATCCCTCATCCTTCACACTTTCTTCTGCTTCCACCGCCCCGTAAGGAACCACCCGGCGACCATGAGGCCGTTCAGGGTGAGGGTGATGGCAATCGACCACCAGATGCCGTGGGTGGCCGGAACAACATGACGCGCCATGTAAATGGCGAGCGGGATCTGGACGCCCCATAAGCCGACGATGGTCGTCACCATGGGCCCCACCGTATCACCCGCCCCTTGAAGTGCCCGGCCAAGAATGATGGACAGTGCCGCAAAGATATGGAAGATCGACGCGATCCGAAGATAATCGGCTCCAATGCGAACCACCTCGGGATTATCATCAAACACCCGGATAAGCGGTGCCGCAAAAACCGTGAGCACAATGGCACACAAAAATAAAATAAGGGCGCCCAGTCCGGTCGCCAGCCAGGCCACCCGCTCCGCCCGGTCAGTCCGCTTCGCCCCGAGGTTCTGCCCCACCATCGCCCCGGCCGCATTACCAAGAACAAACCCGGGCATCATGATCATCATGTGAAACCGGGCCCCGATCCCGTAGGCCGCCACCGCAGCCGTCCCGGAATCGGCCACAATCCGCATCAGGGCCACGCTCATCAGGCTCCGCGACAACATCTGACCGGAACTGGGAATCCCGATCTTCATCAGCCGCCAGGCCGGCTCGAACTGAAAACGCCAGTGAGCCAGCGTGACCTTGACTCCGCTCTTTCCCTGCGCCAAAGCCCGCACCACCACCACAACCGCCACCCCCTGCGCCAACACCATGGCCAGCGCCGCCCCCTCTACGCCCAACTTCGGCATTCCAAGCAGACCAAAAATAAAGATGGGATCAAACACCAGATTCAGCACCGTCGCCAAAATCATCGCCTTCATCGGGATGACCGTATTCCCCGAGGCCTGAAGAATACTGTTGCCAATAAACAGGAGAAAAACCGTGAAGCAACCGAGGAGCGAAATTCCCAGATACTCAGCACTCAGCCGCGCCACCTCGCCTGTCGCCCCCTGCCACCGGCACAGATCTGGTGCCCAAACCCATCCTGCGACGCCAGCCACCACACCGCAGATCAGCGCCACCACCAGGGATTGCCCCCCCGCCTCGGCCGCCTGCCCGGGAAGTCCCTCGCCTACCCGGCGCGACACCACCGCCACCGTGCCGGTCGCCAGCCCCATGACCACGGGAAACAGCATCATCAGAATGGTTCCCCCCATCGCCAGCGCCGCCACCGCATCAGACCCCAGCCGCCCCACCCAGAACAGGCCGATCACACTCTGAAGATTCTGCAGGGTAGTGCTGATGAACATCGGCCCCGCCAAACTCATCAGACCCTTCCAGACGGAGCCGGTGGTCAGGGGGGAGGAAGGAGGGTTCACTGGGTGTCGTCCTTTTGCCGACTCTTCCACGTCATCTGCCTGGCAATGCCCATGAGAATGTTGACGTCGTCCGTCGTCAGCGGCGCACGGGACAGGATGCGGCGGATGCCCAGCATCATGTGGTCGGACTTCTCGTCGTTCATGAATCCAATATCCAACAGCATCTCGCGCCACATCCTGAACATCTGCTCCCGGGTGGCGGTGAGGCATTCGGACGATTTTTCAACCGGCAACTCAAAGGTTCCCGACGCCACATACAGCTCGTAAATACACACCATAACCGCCTGAGCCAGATTCAGGGAGGCATAATCCGGCGAGGAGGGAATCTGAATGAGGTTGGTGCAGATGGCCAGCTCCTCGTTGGTCAGTCCGCTGTTTTCACGACCATAAACCAGAGCGACCGGATTCACGGCAGCGGAGGCCAGAATGGCCGGAGCCCAATCCCGCGGTGTTTTCACATGCTGGCGATACAGGCCGGGCCGAACAGTGGTGCCCATAACCAGCGCACAGTCGCCCACCGCCTCTTCCAGGGTAGCCACTACGCGACGTTTTTCAAAAATATCCCCCGCCGCCACGGCCATCATCCGCGCCTCGGCCAGATTCAGGTTTTCCGCAGGCGCCACCAATACCAGCTCCGACAACCCCATGTTGGCCATCGCCCGGCAGATGGAGCCCACATTCCCACCATAGAGCGGACCCACCAGCACTATTCTTATGTTCTCAAGATTGGCCATATCCCCGTCACTTCCCCCCGCCTTGACTTCCCGCCCCAAAATGTTACTCATATCGGGTTTTAATGGAGAATGCAACATGGACGAACTTCTTAAATTATTGAAACATAATGCGCTGGAAACGCCGAAAAATCTGGCGCGCATGCTGAACACCACCGAAGAGGCCGTCAAAGCCAAGATCGCCGGCTATGAAGGCGCCGGTATCATCCGTGGCTACCAGGCCGTCTTGAACACCGACCTGATGGATGTGGAACTCGTGCGGGCAGTGATCGAAATCAAGGTCACTCCCGAGCGAGAAGGTGGGTTTAACCGGATCGCCGAGCGGGTCAGCAAATTCCCGGAGGTAGAGTCGGTCTACCTGATGTCGGGCACCTATGACCTGATGGCCGTGGTAGCGGGACGGAACCTGAAGGATGTGGCTTTTTTTGTGAGCGAGAAACTGGCAACCATCCAGGGGATCATCTCCACCGGAACGCATTTCATGCTCAAAACCTACAAGAACAACGGCGTATTGATGGAAGCGGAGAAAACCGATGAGCGTCTCAAAGTCTCGCCCTAAGCCAAAACGGAACCCGGGCGATTTTATTGCCAAACACCTGCTGGATATTCCACGTTCCGGGATCCGGGATTTCTTCGATATCGTCAGCTCCCGCAAGGATATCATCAGCCTGGGCATTGGCGAACCGGACTTCGTCACCCCCTGGCATATCCGGGAACAGGCCATCTTTGCCCTCGATCGGGGCGCCACCACCTACACCTCCAACCGCGGCCTTCTTGAATTGCGGCAGGCCATTTCCGCGTATGTCGGGGAAGCGTTCGGAGTAACCTATGATCCCGAATCCGAAATCCTGATCACCGTCGGCGTCAGCGAAGCGCTCGATCTGGCCATCCGCGCCATTATTGAACCGGGCGATGAAGTCATTTATCACGAGCCCTGCTTTGTGTCCTACGCTCCCGAGATCCGGTTTGCACACGGTGTGCCGGTGGCGGTCTCAACCACCCGCGACAATGGTTTCCGCCTCACCCGCGCCATGCTCGAGGATAAGGTCAGTCCGCGTACCAAGGCGATCCTGCTCAATTTTCCGACGAACCCCACCGGGGCCACGCTGACCCAGGCCGATGTCGAGGATATCTCCGCCTTCGCCATCGAGCACGACCTGATTGTCATCACCGACGAAATCTACTCCGAGCTTACCTATGAGGGAGGCCGCCCCAGTATCGCGGCCGTTCCCGGCATGAAGGAGCGCACCATTTTCCTGCATGGTTTCTCCAAAGGCTGGGCCATGACCGGCTTCCGGCTGGGTTACGCCTGCTCGCCCCCGGAGTTGAGCGAAGCCATGATGAAGATCCACCAGTATATCATGATGTGCGCCCCCATCGTCAGTCAGAAAGCCGCCATCGAAGCGCTCAAGACCCGGACGGACACTGAGGATATGCGCCTCTCGTATCAGGAACGCCGGAATTTCCTGTGTGCCGCCCTGAACGAGATGGGCATTCCCTGCCATGTCCCGAAGGGTGCGTTTTACGTGTTCCCCTATATCGGCGACTACGGCCTGACCTCAAAGGAGTTCGCCTTGAGATTGCTCGACGAAGAAAACGTGGCCTGCGTCCCTGGCAGCGCTTTCGGCGAGTGCGGCGAAGGCTTCCTGCGCTGCTGCTATGCCACCGACATCGAGGAAATCAAACAGGCCACCGAAAGAATGGCCCGATTTGTGAAGAGACTGAAGTCTTAAAGGATCGTCTTCTTCGTCAGTTTGATGAGGGTCTTCCACATCTTCTCGGGAGTTTCCTCTGCCGAGAGCGCCTTGCGCGCGTCGGCATCGGAGAAAGTCTCGGCCAGACCAGCCAGTAACTTAAGATAGAACGCGCTGGCCGCCGTCGGAATAACCATAAAGAACACGATTTTCGTCGGCCCCTTGTCATGTCCGTCAAACTTGATTCCCTTGGCGCTTATGCCAAGTCCGAGGGTGAGCCCGCCGCCCTCTACGCCACGAACGTGGGGGAAAGCCATACCGTGATCCAACGCGGTGCTGACAATCGCCTCCCGCTTCAACGCGGAGTCAACCAGCTTCCCGGCATCATCCACAAAACCTTCCTCCTGCATTTTGGTCGCCAGTTCCCGAATCGCCTCATCACGGGTGGTGGCCTTGAGGCGGGGAATCATCAAGCCGGGGGACGAAAACCGGGCAATCCCCACCTTGCGCGGCTCGCTGCGCCGTTGCGCCTTGCCCACATTCCGGGGCAATCCCTCTTCGAAATAGAGAAGCCGGGTACAGATCGGACACACCTGGAGTTGATCCGACACCTTGACCTGCTGGGCATGGCTGGTGGGGAGCCGCATCCCGCACGCCGTGCAGGCACCATTGGTCATCGGCACAATGATGATCGAATCCCGCTTCTGCATGCGGATCAGAAGGGATTGAACATCGGAGGAAAGCTGGCTGGTCAAATCGGCAATCGAGGCATCCAGTTCATCCAACCGGTGCCCATGACGATGGGCTTTCTGTTCGGCGCGGATCAGGGACAATTCCTGTAATTGAATCAAATGATTAATCTTAGGGTGCATACCTTCACGAATTCCTTTCAAAGTCATCGCTCACAACGGGCTAGCATTATGAACCTCATTGAACTCCATGTCAATGCACTGCGCATATTACAACTCACCTATTACAACTCACGCTACCCACTTCAGTCCTTGGCTAGCATACCCCAGCATCAAATCAAAAACCCCGTCACATTTGGTCTTGAACAAGACCTTGTCGTAACTCTCCGGCAGATGGATATGTAAAACCTGTTCTACCGCCGACAATACCTTGAGCTTGGTCTGAGAATCGCGATACCAGTCCTGGACCAAAACCTTTGGCGACTCCTCGAGCAGACGATGGTAAAGCGCCTTTGCGGCTAACTTCACTCTCCGAGTCTCATCGTTGGTCATCTTCGCTTTCTTCAAAAGGTCAAATAGTTCCAGCTCATCCTCGCTGAGGCCTTCGCGGATATGCCGTTCAGCCTCCTCTTTCAAGTCCCTGGTATAGTTTATGAGTTCCTCATGATATTTATCCGCCGACGAACTACCGGCATTGTACTCGTCTATAATGTTCTGGAATCGCTGACCAAAATCGGTCCGGGTCACGTTCTGTTTCAACATCTGATCAAGCTTGTGCTGGATAAAAGCACGCAAGTCGGCAATCTCGATGTTCTTGTAAGGACACTCCTTGAAATCGGCCCGAAGTTTCTCAAAATCCACTTTGCTCAAGTCCCATGTTTTGCCCGATTGGGTGATCCGCATCGTTGGACTTGGTTCCTTTGCGACAGGGGAGCGATCCACAACAATGCTCTCATCCAGAAGCTCACCCACACGAACCCCCACGGCACCAACGTCCGTTTGATCGATGATACTGTCGATTACTCCGCGAAGATACTGGAAGGCAGCTACGGCCCGGACAACCGGTTTTCCCACTATCTCAGGCTTGCAGGACTCATAGAGGGACGTGACGGTATTCTCGTAGACGGCAAATCCCTTACGCCAGTCATCTTTGCTCAGGAGGATATCGGCATAGGCATTGAACTGGCTGACATTCTTGAAAACATCCCGACTGCCCAGCAATGCCTTGAAATCAATGCCTTTCTCCTCACAGAAAGTCATCCCTTCCGCGATGGAATCATCCAGGAGTTTGAACAATTCCTTCTTTTCCTGGACAGGCGGCGTCTCTTTTCCTCCCTGCCCCTGGGCGTAATCCTTCAACGCCTTCCGCATGTTGCGGAACACATTGTAATAATCAATGATTTCGCCGTTCTTCTTCTCAACGCCATTGATCTTCCATGACGTGACCCGGTTCGGGCGGGCAATAGCCTGCATCAAGGTATGATCCTTCATGGGCTTGTCGAGATACAACGTCGAGAGCGTCGGGGCATCGAACCCGGTCAGCCACATCGCACATACAAAAACCAATTGCAGGGGATCCTCGGGATCCTTGAAGTTGTATTCGATATCATGTCCCTGTTTATCCAATTTGTTCATCCGGTCGCGATGCGGCTTGATGTTGAGTTTCATGCCCGCGAACTTCTTCTCCTCGTCGGCTTCCTCGCTGATAACAACCGCCATCTGCACCGACCGCATGTAATCCACAATCTTCTGCAATTTCTTCTTCTCGTAGACTAAAGCGGCATTCCGGATCTGGCCACGAAGCTCTTTGAGTTGCTCCTTCCAGAGACGCTGGACTTTGTCGTACATCTTGACGGCCGTGAATTTATCCAGCGAGACCACCATTCCCTTGCCAAGATACCCGCGCCGGGGAAAGTGATAGACAATGTCTTTGGCGATCTCATCCAGGCGGTCATCACGCTTGATCACCTCGATTTCCGCCGCAAATTTGTTTTCCAATTTCGCCTGCTGGACGGAATCCAGGTTCTCATCCTCCAGGATCTCATAGAACTCATCACTCAGGCTCTCGTTCTGGACAAGCACTTTCGGCACGCGCTTTTCATAGAACAGCGGCACGGTGGCGCCGTCATCCATGGATTGCTGGAAATTGTACTCGGAGACATAATCCCCGAACCAGGCGCTGGTCTTGCGTTCGCTCCCCAGGAGAGGCGTCCCTGTAAACGCCAGATACTGAGCCTGCGGCAAACCCTGCCGCATGTTTTCCGCCAGCGACTTGTATTGCGTCCGGTGCGCCTCGTCCACCATCACCACAATATCCTTGCGATCCGACAGCAAGGGGTAATCCTGCCCCCTCTCCCACCGGAACTTATGGATCAACGTGAACACGAGGCGTTTGTTCTGGCCCAGGAACTTCCGCATCTCCCCGCTGTCCTTGGGCTGCGCGGCCTCGGCTTTGGTCACCGTGCCCGTGTGGAGGAAATTCCGATAAATCTGCCCATCCAGGTCATCGCGGTCGGTCACCACCACAAAGGTGAAGTTACCCGTCTCTTTCCGGAAGATCTTCCGGACATAGAAAATCATGGCAAAACTCTTGCCCGCGCCCTGCGTGTGCCAGAATACACCCAACTTACCCTTGAGCTCATCACGCTGCCGGAACGCCTGATAGGCGCGGTTGACTCCGATGAACTGGTGGTTCTGCGCGATGATCTTCTGGGTTTCCTTGTAGTAGAGAGTGAAGTTCTCGACATAATCGAGCAGGCGCTTGCTGGGGAATAGGCCGGCTATAACGCCTTCCAGACTTGTGCCTTTTTTCCGGATTGTATCGCGGTCAACCTTCTCCTTCTCATCCTCAGCCCGCAACCAGTTAAAGAAATGCTCCCATTCGGCTGTAATACTACCGACCTTTGTCTCGATGGCATTCGATAAAACACAGAACGCATTGGTCAGGAATAACTGGGGAATATCCTTCTTATAGTTGGTCAGGTTGTCATCGAAGGCGGTCTTGAGCTTAACGTTGGAGTTTTTCAGCTCGATGAAGACCAGAGGGATGCCGTTGACGTAGAGCAGGACGTCCGGCCGGCGAAAGCCACGCTCCCCCTTGATCCAGAGTTGCGTCACCGCCAGATACCGGTTCTGGTCCGACTCATTGAAGTTGATCAGGCAAACGCGGCCCTTCTGGCGCCTGCCCTTGGCATCGTCGAATTCCACAGCAATTCCATCGCGCAAGAGGGTGTAGACCTCATGATTGGCCGCGACAAGCGACATGGCCCGGCGTTTATCCGACAGGGTTTCGAGCGCGCCATCAATCGCCGCTTCCGGGATGCCGGGATTGAGCCGGACAGCGGCTTCTTTCACCCGGTCAAGCAGGAGGACGTCGCTTTTCCCTGCCCGCCCGGACTCATCGTCCAAATCCTCCGGATCGTCCGTGTGGCAGTTGAGCACATCGAACCCATGCAGATGCTGGAGCTTCTGCAGGAGCGCCCTCTCAATCTGATCCTCGGAGATGAAATTAGGCATTCGGTTTCAGAAAGTCGGCCTTTACACACTTAACGCATTGGCACGCAACCTTATATTCCCTATGCGTGACAACAAGCTTTGGCAGAACGACGCAGACTGTGATGTCGAAACGAGTCTTTAACCGCCTCTCTTTCGATGACGTGAACTGCGTGTAGTTTTTTTTCTGACGACAGCCCTTCCGTCTTGTGCGTTTGGGGCCTGATACCCGGCGGGATTCCCGCGCCAATTTCAAGATCGCCTTCAGTGGCGATATGCATTTCATACCACTTCTTAGAGAATTTGAGTTTCATGATTTCCTCGGTTTCTGGCAGAACGTTTCTGCCTGTTTTTCAGACATCTCGAAATACATAAGTTGCTGAAGAAATCCCGGATCACGCTGAACCGCCGTCATTCCGCAAGAATCTCGATAAAACCGTTCGGCTTCAGGCAGGGAGTGCAACCCGATTCTGCCACTGTACCCCATCTCGTTGCTCAATTGAACGGCCTTTGCCATAAAGGCTGACCCAACACCACGATAACGAGGCGGTCGTTGCACTTCGGCACGATTCCAAGGTGCCGTCGCGACAAATTCAATGTACACCAACGGCTTCCCTGCCTGTTCCGGAAGTCGTGCCGTGGTTGTATCGTTGGCAAGCATCAATCCCTGCAACTCACCACGGCACATGATCGAATAGAAATGATATTTCAACAACGGACGCCAGGCATTCGCCTTCCATTTCCAATCCCAATGATAATCTTCCGGACTGTCAACCAAAGCTCGTCCCTTACAGTGGATCTCCAGTGCTGGCTTCCAGGTCGCATTCCACATGGCGAGATGCTTATCACTGACCTCGTCATACAGCTTAGCCAACACATAACTACCCGATGAGCTTTCCTGCAAATAGACATTGCTTGTCATCATAGCGCTACAAAATGACCAGTTCGGTCTTCTCCTTCGTCTTTTCATCTTCCATCATCAGTTTATGGCCCAACTGGACTTTCGAGTCAGCCGCCTGCAATAACCGGAGCGCCAATTTCATCACCCCGGTCTTGCTTAGGTCTTTCTTCGCCGCCAAGTCCTCCAACACGGCCATTTCACGCGCCGTCAAGTTCAGCGTCATCGTCCTTTTATCAGTCTCTTTCATGTCCATAGACTACCACTCAACCAACAAGAAAACAGCAAATAATGTGTATTTTTTAGCTATTTCTTACATACCGATGAACGGCTCATTTCTTTACCTTCCGCGATGCCGTAGCGGGTGCGAACGCCTCGCCATTCATCTCCACCACCATGCCGGGCGGAAACTGGATGTCTAGATCCTCGACGGAGAGTTTGCCGGAGATGAGACGGGGAAGAAGTTTATCGCGTATCGCTATTAGCTTCTGGTTTGCACATAGGCTATGTTCGATGGCTTTTAAAAGGGGTGATTCCATCCGCACAAATTCCATCATAATGGGTTCTGGAGGTGTTAGAATCTCAATACGCTTAAATACACCTTTCGATAGTTCTGCAAATGTTGCACCAACAGCCAGCGATTCAAAGTGCGGCTTCGCCAGTTTTATCCAATGATACAGATACGGTAGTGGATAATTTGTATTCGGGATACAGGTTATGAACCCTTGGTTCGTACAGGCAGGTGTAATATTGATTCCTACTGCTCCAATGGTAGCCCGACTCGTCAGCATCACTGAATATGGCGGAAACATTTTAGCGGAACTATTCTTGAAACCTTCCTCAGTACATTGCGCACCAGACCTCTCCAAGAAAATGCCTTCTGCACCCGTAATGTCCGAAGGAGTGAACCAGTTAACATCCCCTCCGGCCCAGTAACGCTCAACATCTTTTGCAGGGGTACCACCTCCGGTGTACTTGAATGCCTGCTCCAATTTCACCAATGTCCACCCCTGTGGCACACCCTTGACGACCTTGACTTTTTCATGGCCGGGGAAGCGGAGCCGGACGAACCATTCTCGGTAGATTTCCTCTGCCACCTTTTCCAACAACGCGATCCGCCGCTTGTTGTTCTCGATCAGTTCGTCATACGCGGAGAGGATGGCAGCGATCCGTCGTTGAGTATCCAGTGATTTCGGAAAAATAACTTTAATCTTGTGAAGATGATTCCTATTTAGAGTTGGATTTGACGACCCCACATCAAACGTCTCCAATTTCAACGTCTGGAGAAAGTAGCTAAGGAATCGCGGAATGTTTCCCTTGAAATCCTTAACCCACAGCGTCGTGTCGTGAGGCCAACAGTTGCCCCGTACGAAATGAACAGTACCGAGCGTACCTTTTCGTCCGATCACTACACTTGGACCTTTGACCTTCCATTTGTTGTGGAAACTCGCAATACCCGACGAAGAGACAATGGGCACATTGCCTTCAGATTGCTCACTCTTGGTAATATCGAAACCACGTTGAAACGTGAGCACGTCCCCGAGTCTAACTTTCTGATATTCGCTCATATGTCGCCAACGAGCATATTCAGGTTTCCTAAAAGGACAGACTCTAGCTTCGAACATGCACACGTAAGAGCCGCCAGTTCATCGCGGATAGAGAGCACATCAGCGATGAACTCCTCCTCCGTTTTCCCGTCCTCCTCAATCACCACGCCCACATAACGGCCGGGATTCAGCGAATAGTCCTGCTCCTTCACATCCGCAGGGGTGGCAAGCTTGCACAGACCGATAACGTCTTCGTATTCGGCGCTGGGAAATCGTTCCTGCAGCCAGTGGATGTGCTGGTAGAAGCTTTCAGCGTGCTTCACTTCCTTGTGTAAGGCCTCCAGCGCGGTCTTCAGCGCCTTGGTTTTGCGGTCTATCGTCGAACGTTTTCCCTCTGCCAGCGCCAACTCGGCCTCCGCCTTTTCATGCTGGCGGACGGTCTTGTCCAACTGCTTCACGCCTTCATGCAATGCGGCAAAGAAGGGATCGAACGCTTCGCGCAACTGGTGCTGGGCTTTGTTGACCTTGGCGACATCCATTTTAGGCGCCGACGGCGCGGCGCCCTCCACATATTTTTGGTAACGGGCCTGGAGCTTGTTGAGGCCAGCCCACTGCTTCACCAGATCGCCCACCGCCTGCTTGCCGGGGGCATCGTCCAACACCTCAAGCAGTTGGGCGGAAATGGGCTCGACGCTGGCCTTGCTCTCGGTGAGCCGCTGCATCCCGGCGGCAAAGTAGCGGTCAATCAGTTGCACGAACTTGTCGCGCCGTCCCTTATGGAGCTGGCTGATGATGGCGATGTTCTGAAGCTGTTCATCCGAAAACTCGCGATGGGCGCGGTCAAGCTGGGTAAAGATGTTTCGGGCATCAATAAAGAGGATACGGTTATCCTTCTTGGCCTTGTCGAAAAACCACAGTGTGGCCGGGAGCGTAACGGTATAGAACATGTTCGAGGGCAGCGTCAGCATCGCATAGATGAGGTTCTTCTCGATCAGCGTTTGGCGGATATCAGCCTCGGAGTGGCGGGCATCGGACGCGGAATTGGCCATGACCAATGCGGCGCGGCCCTTGGCATTCAGGGATGTGGCAAACAGGTTGATCCACAGATAGTTGCCGTTGGGCACGGTCTCCTTACCCTGGTCGGCCTTCTTGGCCTTGGATTTCTTGCGAGGCAGGCCATAGGTGTTGAAGCGCCGATCCTTCTCGACACTGCTCAGGCTCACGTCATCCACGTTGAACGGCGGATTGGCGAGAACATAGTCGAAGGCGCCGAAACTGCCGTGGGGATCCTCGTAGTAGGTGTTGGCTTTCTTTACGTCGCCGCGCAATCCGTTCACGGCAAGGTTCATCTTGGCGAGATTGATGGTTTCCTGGGTCTTTTCCTGGCCATAGACATACACATCGCTGTCCGCATCGCGAGACAGTTCCTTGCGGTGTTCAGCGATAAAATGGGCCGACTGCACAAACATGCCGCCCGATCCGCAGGCCGGGTCGAACACCTTGCCGCCATGCGGCTCGATGATCTCGACCATCAGCCGCACCACGGAACGCGGCGTGAAAAACTCGCCGCCCTTCTGTCCTTCGCTCCGGGCGAATTCCGAGAGAAAATACTCGTAAATTTGCCCGAACAGGTCACCGGTAGCATCCGCCGGGATGTTGGCAAAGTTCTTGAGCAAGTCGTTCGGGATGGTTCGGGTTTTCTCGTCACGGGTAAGGCGGAAATAATCATCCTTGGGCAGGACGCCTTCGAGTTCGGGCTTGTATTGCTCGACAGCCAGCATGGCCTCCTTAAGGGCCTTGGCAATATCCTTTTCCTCCGGCAGGTTCAGGAGGTAATCATAGCGGGCATGATCCGGCAGGAAGAACCCGCACTTTTCAATGGCGATATCGGACAGCTTCTTTTCGCGCCGTGTCCCCTTGAGCTTCTGGTATTCCGCAATGATGTCGGCTTCGTGGCGGCGGTAATTGTTATCGGCGAACTTCAAGAAGATCAGTCCGAGCACCGGCGTTGAATACTCGCTCGCTTTGAGATCGGAATTGGCCCGGAGGTTATCTGCTGCTCTCCACAGGTCAGCCTCAAGTTGCTTAAATTGGATTATGGTCATTGGCTCATCAACTCCATGCAAACGGCTGGCAGTATTACATGCCCATGAGAGAGAGACAAGAATTCAGGCACAGAGCCACAGTCATTACAGCCCATGACCCCATGCGCCGAATTTATTTCATTTTGCGAATGGCCGAAATCGTAGGGCCACCAGGGTAAAATCGGGTGTGCCCGGTGCCTCCGGCTCGAACATCAACACCACCTGCCGGAGTGAGGTCAGGGCCGGAGTGGCGGGAAGCGGAATGGTCAGCGTCTCCCTGCGGCCTGTCGGACGGAACCGAACCGCCAGCTCATTGCCGTAAGCACGGCCGGTAGCGGCCTGGCCTTCAAACCGAATCACCGCCCGCAATGCGGGCCCGCGGTTCCGATAGGCAATCGTTAGTTCCCCGTCGGCCAACGAAACTCCTGTCCCTCTCGCTGGAAAGGTCCATGTCACCGCCCCCTGCTTCCCCGCCTCGCCCCGGAGCCGGTACCCGCGCCAGCCGCGCTCGCCCCACACGACCGCACCCTGTGCCGACCAGGTTGCCGCCTGAGTCCCCGATCCGAGAAAACCCAGCCGATCCCCGACCGGCCTGAGCCGCGCCAGTTCCGCCTGGAGTCCTTTCGATTCCAGATAACGCTTCAGGCTTGCCGATCCCTGCCCCACTCCCCCGAGAATCAAGGACAACACATGCGCCGTTGTCTGGCACTGGATCGGAGTCCCATCCTGCATTCGCATTCCCTCCCAAGGTCCGTGTTCGGTGAATAAAGCCGATATCCCGCCCCACTGTTCGTTCAGGAAGGATTCCACCTCGCGCGGCAAAATCTCATGAGCCACTCCCAGCGTATAGAGTGATGGCGCATTGGTAATCCGGGGAGGCTCATTCACCACGGCCAATTCGGGGATTCCCACCCGGCCAGTATATTCGATTCCCTGTCCCGAGTAGGATTCCGAGAGAAACCCCGGCAGGTTCCCCCGCCTCGAGTAGTCCAGATTGATCCGTACCGCGTTTTCCAGCACCGCACGCCACCCCGGCGAGGAGCGCTCATCCATGAATAGCGACAATCCCAACGCCTGAAAGGCCGAGCCCTCCCACGGCGCGAGCGTGAACAGTTCGCGTCCGTTGGCTAGAATCCGGCTCTTGATCCTGAAGCCCAGGTTCCGCACGGGATCCACGGGAAACCCGTAGCGGATCACCACGAATTCCGTCGGACCCCGGAATTCATTGACGAGATAATCCGCGTATCCAACCTGCCAGGCTCCACTGGCATCGCCCCACCCGATGAAGCGACGATCCGTGGCGTTCCAGCCAAAACGGAACAGTCCTCGCTGTGAATCATACAAAAACTCATAGCCCGCCCGTTGCGCCTCCAGAAACGCTTCCATTTTTTTCCGGATGCGTATCGCCGCAGGATTGTCGCGAATCTCCGGAGACAACAAAGCGCCTTCAGCTTTCGCCACCGAGGCGGCGAGATTAGCATTGTCGCCAAACACCAACTGCACCACACGCTGATCAAGGATGGCCAGAATCCGGTCACGAATTTCAGGAGAGGCATAAGGAGCCAGGGCGCCCTCAAAGCCCGCCTGACCATACCCCTGCTCCCGCCTGATCTCGGCTCCGGCATCGTCCCGCCAGGCGTAAAGCCAGCCGCGTGCCTTGAGAGCCTGCCAGATGGCCTCGCCAACTTCGGCGCCAAAGACCTCTTGAAACTCCTTCTTGTGCGCCGCCGAAGCCAGGGGTCCGACCCGCCGCTCCGGCTCGAACCCCATGAAATTGCAGAGGAGTCCGCGTTCAGCCAGGCGAGGGTCGCGCTGGTCTTCCAGCAGACACTCCATCAGCTGTTCAAGCCGTTCCAGCGCCTCCGCGCGTGACACATGGGGCGACACCACCGTTCCGGCGGCAAAATGGGAAAGCAACTCCAGCCACGACCCAATCGCGGTCAGCTGGGTGAAGTTCCGCAATCTCAGGCCTGTCGCCGGATCGTCATTCCACCCTTCGGCAGGATAGCCGGACTTCGGATCGAACACCCCCTGCCCGGGCCGGACATAGCCCAGCGCATTGTCAACCAGATCGCGCATCGCTCCCTTTGCCCAGACGGTCTCACACCAGAGGCCCGCCACCAACCCCAGCAGGGCAGCGCATCGCACACGGTTCCAGTTGACAGAAGAAACATTCATTGATGAACGGGCATCATAATCGTCAGCCTTTCGTTCTTCAAATCAATACAAACAAATTCAATAACTTTGTGTTGCAAAGTAGTTTGCGATATGCAACTCTAGGGTTATCTCAAGAAGGAGAAGCC
Source organism: PVC group bacterium (assembly GCA_945890715.1). Lineage (GTDB taxonomy): Bacteria > Verrucomicrobiota > Kiritimatiellia > CAIKKV01 > CAITUY01 > JAABPW01. Next base: position 29,451 of record CAMDCX010000004.1, read on the forward strand.
ATGATTGCAAACCATATCCATGACGCGCTCGGGCAGGTTGATCGGATGCGGGATCTGATCCTCGACCGCCGACGCTTCCTCGGCTATTCAGGTACGGCACGGATGCTCGGCGGGGCAGTCGCCTTGGCCGTGGCCCTCGTACTTGACCGCGTGGAAGCCCTGCACACACCACTGCTCCAACTGGCGGGCTGGACTCTTGTGCTTGCCACCGCCCTGCTCCTTAATTACGGCGGACTGGCACTCTGGTTTTTCCGCCGCCGGGGAAGCCTGAGGCCTCTTGCTGAACTCCGTCCCGCTCTGGAGGTGCTCCCCGCCCTCGCCATCGGAGCCGCGCTCAGCCTCGCACTGGTGTTGCGCGGACACTACGACCTATTGTTCGGCGTCTGGATGGGCCTCTATGGGCTTGCCCATATGGGCTACCGACATTCTCTGCCCCGGGGAATTATTGCCGTGGGTCTGTTCTATCAGGCGGCGGGCATCGCCTGCCTCCTCACACCCAGCATCAGTTTCCTGAACCCCTGGCCCATGGGTCTTGTCTTTTTCGCCGGCGAAAGTATTGGAGGTTGGATCTTGCGGAGCGGCCCTGTCGAGGAGCCTCTGGAGAATAGTGAGGAGGAGCCTAGCCATGAAGCACCCTGTTGAACCTGATGTTACTACCCTGGAACGCATTTTCCATGAACCCAACCGGATGGCCATCCTGTCCGCGCTCTGCGCCTCAGGCGATCCGCTATCTTTTATTGAACTAAAAACACTCGCCGGGCTGACCGATGGCAATCTCAGCCGTCACCTCAAGGCGCTGGAAGAGGCTGGAGTGATCCGCATCAGCAAAACCTTTGTTGGAGTCAAACCCCGGACGACCGTGACACTTACGGAAAAGGGCCTGAAGCGGTTTGATGACTATTTGTCCGCTCTTTCAGATGTGTTGAAAAAAGCAAAGCTAGCCATGGCAACAGACAGAAGAATGGGGTGGGCGCCGACCTCCGGGCGGCGGCAGATAGTGAAAGGCACATAATGACTCGTTGGCCAAAAATATTAGCCGGCTGGGTCGGAGGCATAGCCTTACTGATCGGGATGCCGCTGCTCGGCGTCTGGCTGTCGGGCGTCCCGGTGGCGCCCTATCTGGAAATGCCGCCCCGCACCGACTTTGTGACACACGCGGCATTCTCATGGCCACTCTTTTGTGGACTGGCCACTTTGATCATGGCGGTCATCAGCCCGTTTGTGTTCCGCATCATTCGCACTCATGGGGCGCGGACATCTTTCCCATGTCCGACGGATACGGGATGCTTTCCCTGGTGGGGCTGGCTGGGAGTGCTCACGGTACTCGTCGCTTGGGCTCTCGCCTGGACACGATTTCCCTGGTTCGTGCCCTTCCAGCCCTTCACCTTCACTCCACTCTGGCTGGCCTATATCGTGATCATGAACGCCCTGGCCTACCGGCGAACCGGCCGCTCGCCGCTCACCCACCGCACCCTGCCCTATCTCGCACTATTCCCCATGAGTGCCGTGTTCTGGTGGTTCTTCGAGTATCTGAACCGTTTCGTTCAGAACTGGCATTACATCGGTATCGTCCCCCTGACGGCGGAGGAATACGTCCTGCGCGCCACCTTGCCCTTTGCCACCGTCCTGCCCGCCTTTGTCGCCACCCGTGCCTGGCTGGCCAGTTATCCCGGACTCACCGCAGGGCTGGTCAACTGCCGCCCCGTCGTCGTGCGGCAGCCGCACCGCCTCGCCTGGCTGACCCTGGGCGTGGCGGCTGCTGGCCTCGCTGGAATCGGCATCTGGCACGAGGTTCTGTTTCCCTTGCTCTGGATTTCCCCGCTGATCATCATGGGCTCCATCCGGTCATTAAATGAGAAAGCCACACTTCTCAACGATCCCGCCCGCGGCGATTGGCGCCGACTCGTTCTGGCGGCAACCGCTGCACTGGTATGCGGCTTCTTCTGGGAGATGTGGAACCTCCTCAGTCTGGAAAAGTGGATTTACACCGTGCCATTTGTGGACCGCTTTCATGTCTTTGAAATGCCCCTTCTCGGCTATGCCGGCTATCTCCCTTTCGGGATCGAATGCGCCTTGATCGCGGAATGGGTTGGACTGACAGGAAAGGAGCACGCTGATGAATAATCCCCTGTTTCGGGCAAAGCTGTTCGCCGCTTCCTGGTTCTTCGCTGTCGCCCCAATATTCTCATACGGCGAAAGTATTCAGGGGAGAGTCAGTGATGGCACACCAGACTATTCTGAGTGGCGCTTTCAGCGTCTTGAGCGTGTCATGGCGAGTTTCAATCCAGAAAAGGACAGGGCCGTCAAAGGGAACCAAGCTGTCATGGAAGCCTTGATGCCCTTTGTAGAGACACGCAAACCGATACCCAACGTCACTGTTATATTGCGTCAAAAATCCACCGTCCTTGGAGGCAAAGACTTTCTCCTCCAGACCGTCACCAACCCTCAAGGTAAATTCACCTTCTCAGACACGCCGCGGGGTGAGTATTGCGTCACGGCAGAAGTGAACCCAAGAGGGTGGACGCGACCCGTCCAGATACGAAAAGAGGTTGAACATTACCACTCTTCCGACTCCGTAGATCTTGTTTATTACTCAGACGCCGCCATAGTAAGGGGAATAATCACAGACCGTGCGGGGCGTCCCATCGCATCCGCCCAAGTAACTGCCACTGACTACAGCCACAATCAGGAAACGTCTCAAGAGGGCGCCGTTCAGTCCCATGTCGTATCAACACGATCAGCCCGTGATGGATCCTATGAACTTGCGGGACTCATTCCCGGAAACGCCTATTCCGGGCCCGCGACTTACGATATTCACGCCGAAAAGGAAGGATTTGTAACAACAGAGATGAGGGTGCCAGTTGCCACGGAAGTCGTGTATTCGGCGCACACACGGTTAATACGGCTCCTGCTCGAGAGCCAGGGACATACCGGAAAGGCGCGGCTGGCGGAGTGGAAACGAGAGACACAGCTTCAGCCTTCCCGCAAAGGAAATAGTCTATCCGGAATTAACCTGAGCCTGGGTACACCCTCGGCTCTCTCGGGCCGTGTGTCGGATCCGCAAAACAGGCCTCTGTCGGGATGCGAGGTCTGGCTGGCTCCGGTCAAGGATCGATGGCGGCCCCTTGTCCAAGATGTCCCCGACCCGAAGCGCGTCTGCACCGACCCGGGGGGCGCCTTTGAGTGTCGCGGTATTCCCGCAGGGCAATACAAGATCCATGTCGGCAAGGATCACAGGTGGATTACTGCCGGTTCTACAAATTTCATCGTTGGAGAAGGGCAAGTGGTAACAGGGATGAACCTGCAAATCGATTTTCACCCGCTGGGTCGGATCGAGGCAACCGTAAGAAAGAGGGATGGCGGGGGCCCTATTACCAATTTCGCCGCTACTGTAGGGTCGGTGGCCAGCCCGAACGAGTACTGCACCACAACGGGCACCGTGAAATTAAACTCCGCAGGTTGCGGCACTTTTTCAGTCGAGAACATCTCGCCGGGCAAAGCCAAACTGGAGATAACCGCACCGGGCTTCGCCCCCGAACATCTTCCTATGGACATCCACCCAGGCCAGACGGCTCCCCTGCATATTCAAATGACAAGGTCAGGCACTGCCGTCGCGCGGGTGATCCGAGACAACGCACCACTTCAGCATTCAGAGAACCTGCAGGCGTTTTCCGAGGAGACGCACACCGTTACGTATGGACGGAACGGCTTGCATGAAATCCCCAAGCTCAAGCCAGGCTGCTATATCATCAGAGCTCATGTTTTTGACGCGGAAAAATGTGTCCGTTACGAGACAGCTCCGATCATCATCGAGGCTGATAAAACAAATTGTGTAACGCTGGATTTTAGTGGCAATAACACACTTGCCATCTCCCTCGCTATGCCCCCGGATCGTTCGGCGCAGATTTGGGTTGAATCGTCAGGGGCTCCGATGGACCAGCCATTTGAAAAGAACTTGGGCATGGTTGCTTACCTATGGCCAGACTGGCCCGGAATATATGAGGTCAAGCATTTGCGCCCGGGCGCCTATCGTGTTTACGCCCAGCTGATTGATCCGGAAAAGGGCCATGCCGCCACTACCAAGTTACTCGCGAAACAATGCCAAACAGTTACTTTAAAGGAAGGAAAGGCGGTTGCCGTGGACTTCCGCTTCTGAACATGAATTTCAAGTTAAGATGGCTTGCCGCTTTCCTTGTGGCAACGATGCTCATGGGCCTCAGTGCCTCGTTCTCCAGGCCCTCCATCATCCAGCAGATGGCCTTCTGTGCCCCGGCAGCGCATCTTGCCGGATTCCTGTCCGGTGCTCCCTGTGTAAAGGATGGCGACAACTACCGCCTGATCGGATCGAACCTTGATCTCACCGTAGTTCCCGCCTGCGCGGCAACGGACTATTTCTGCATGATGTCGGGCTTCCTGAGTCTGCTGGCAGCCTAGCCTGGTTGATCCAAACCGCACGAAGGAAACCCATCGGCATCAGCCTGGCTCTCGCCGCACTGGCCGCGCATATCGGCTATCTCTGGTTCTTCCTGCAAAGCATCGACCGATTACTCCCGGCCACCGTCACCCTCTGGATGCTCCCCCAGACAGAACTGATTTTCTATCAATTCTCCCTCATGATGCCGGTGGTGTTCCTCATGCTCGTCCGGATGGCGAAAATCCGGCTGGGCCTCTCGACACGCCTGGATGTCGGACTTTCCCTAGCCGCCCTGGTTCTCATCCCTGCTGGCGCCTTCATTCTCGGATCTGTGTTGAGCCGCATCTCCCGCACGATTTCGTGGAACGACGGCGTTCAATACATCCTGATCGCCTCCATGGTGACGGGAACCGCCTTCATCCTGGTGGCGTTTCTCCGGCTATTGATCCGATTGCACGATCTGATTCAACGACAAAGCTAGTGGTTTACGAGGATGACCAACATCTACGCCTCAGGGTCTTTCCTTTTGCGGCGGGCGAAAAGCGACGCTGTGGCCTCACGTTCCGATTCTCCTCCGGGCTACAACCATCAATTATGTTCCTGCTATGTTCGCGGACACCATGATCCCTCTTGACGGGCCGCCCGAGGTGGACGCCGACCTCCGGGCGGCGTCGGAGCCCAGGGCGAGCACCACGGGCACTGACCGCGCCCGGAGGGCGCGGTCCACCTCCATCAGCGTAATCCTGGCAGATGGTCAGGCGGCCCTGGCGGTACCAGCATTCGTCATGACCACCCTACCCTCCTTCCGGCGCGAGGTTGTGGCGCATCTGGTCCTGGACCAATCAGGCTGCGCCGCCACCAATCGAGCCGCCATGATCGCCCGGGCCAAAGCCGCGTTAGAGGCCTTGCCTCCCTCCATATCCAAGTTCCACCTGACCTGGGCGAACTATGAACAGGTAGACCTCCCCGGCGAACCCTTGTCGCGGGAAGAGGCTGTACGCGCCCTCAACCATGTCCCGACCCTGCCCCATCGAGGAGGCTTCTGTCCTGAGCGGGTCATCACCCGAGTCCTACTCTCTGGAAGCGGCATTCCTCACACTCCGCAACCAGCGGGCTTTGCGCCGCTCTTTGTCGCCATCCCAGCACCCGGATCAATCCCGATGCAGGGCGGCGGACTGGCTCCCTTTACTAGACTGATCCCCGATCTTCCGGCCTATGTCCTCTTTGACACCAATGGCTTTAAGCGCGTCTCATTCCACTCAACCGCCCAATCCCCCTTCCTGGCCTCAGACTTCATCCCGGCAGACAGCGTGGCGATCAGAAACGGAGCCACGACAACGCTGGTGGAGGCAAACCGGGACGCCCTCGTGTTTGCGCCGGCATCGAGTTCATCCGGTTGGCAGGTCTGGAATCCGGCATCCTCTCAATTCGACCCACTCTCCGCACCCACGCCCTGTGTTGACCCCGCGTACGGTGCAGGCCTCTCCCTATGGTCACGTCATCGCTCCCTGGCCTGGACCCCAGGCAAGCTGGATGCGGCTCTGCCGGACTTGGTCAACGACACGCGCGCAACAGGTCTGCTCATCCCTGAAGCTGCCTTCATCGTGCTCGAAACCCAATCCTAGGAAGTGATGCTGGCACGCAAGGAACGCCAATCTCTGAAAACCAACCACGCGCTTGAATTCGATGAGGCCAAAACAGAAAAAGCCCCCGCTCCCTCCGTTCTGTGGCTCATCATTCCCGTCCTGTGGCTCCTGTGGAGGATGAAGAGGAATAGATGCATTTCGTAAGCCGGGGCTGACTTTGCTTCGCGCGTCAGTGCTGCGCGGGCAGTTAAAATCGCCTGGACGTCAGCCTAAATTGGTTATATATATAATTATATACATACAACCATTTAGAATAGAAACCCTCTCATGAAGAACCCCATGGATCGTCAATTGGAGAAACGGCTTTCCGAACGGGCGGTGGCGATTGGCCGTGAAGGCGAAGTGGCGGCGTTCAGGGAACTGCTTGATTTGCTCGGCTCCTCCTCGGCCAACGCCAGGCGGCTGGCCGCGTCGGCCTTAGGCAAACTGGCCTGGATGGGGGTTGAACAATCGAGGGCTGTAGCGGCACTTGCGCCCATGGCACGCCACGATCCTCATCCACAAACCCGTCAATATGTCATTAAAGCGCTCAAGGCTTACGGGATGGCAGCAGCGGGCTGCCTGCACGACCTGCGCGATATGGCGCAGAACCCTTCCGAGAAAGATTACATTCAGCGTGATGCCGCGAGTGCCGTGAAGTTTATTGAGGAGGCCATAAAAATCGCCGCCTCGCAAGCAGAGTCGTATTGCCAGCGTTGCAGCGCCCGGGTATCGGTAGATGAGTATGCCCGCTCAAACCAGGCCTTTCAGCGGGTGTTTTGCGACCGATGTTTCGACGAGGTCTTCCTGGAACGACGAAACTTCGAGATGCAGGTCGAAATCAACAAGACCATCGAGGCCCGTGATGGCACGGTAGTACAGTCCGAGGGAGAACGAAGGATTGCGGAATGGCTGAGCGCGAAGGGGATGGCCTATCGCTACGATGCCAAGTTCCGCCTTATCGCCGAGTTTCAAATCCGCCCCGATTTCTATCTTCCGGAACTGGATGTCTATATCGAATATTGGGGCATGGACACCCCTCAATACAAAATGAGTATGTACAAAAAGCAGATGCTCTACCAGCAGGAGGGGAAGCGCTTGATCTCGGTGTACCCGAAGGATCTTCCCGCTCTGGATGGCTTGCTTCGGTCAAAACTTAATCTCTTCGGGTTCCTCCCCCAGCGTTGACGCGCGTAGCAAAGTCAGAAAGCCGCGCTTGTTTTCCGGCCGCTGCTCTGGCACCTTCTTGCCGTCATGAAACCAACGACTCCCTATTATCTGATCGACGAGAAGAAATTGTTGCGAAACCTGAAGATCATTCAGCAGGTGCGCGAACTCTCGGGCGCCAAGTCGGTTTTGGCCTTGAAATGCTTTTCGACCTGGTCCGTGTTCCCCCTGATGCGCAAGTACATGGATGGCACAACAAGCAGCTCCCTTCCCGAAGCCCGGCTGGGATACGAGAAGTTCGGGAAAGAAGTGCACGCCTATAGCGTCGGCTTCACCCGACAAGAGGTTCGGGAAGTCAGCACCTTTGCCGACATGGTAATTTTCAACTCCCTCTCGCAACTGAAACGGTTTGCCCCCGAAACCCGCGGCCTGAAACTGGGCCTGCGAGTAAATCCCGGAATCAGTCACTCCCATTTCGACCTTGCCGATCCGGCCAGGCGTTTTTCGCGGCTCGGCGTGACGGATCAAGCCGCCCTCATAAAGGTATCCTCCCGGCTCAGCGGAGTGATGTTTCATTTCAACTGCGAAAATGACGAATTCAAGAGTTTTGCCTCGGCGCTCGACCATATCGGACAGCAATATAGTCCGCTCCTGAAAAAAATGGAATGGGTCAGCCTGGGTGGCGGGCTGTCTTTTACAAAAGCCGGATATCCCCTGCGTCAATTCTGCAACAAACTGAAGCAGTTCAGCGCGGAGTTCGGCGTCCAAATCTATCTGGAGCCTGGCGAAGCTGCAATCACCGGATGTGCCGAACTCGTGACCACCGTTCTGGATGTCGTGCATAACGAGTCCGATGTCGCGATCCTGGATGCTTCCATGGAGGCGCACATGCTCGATCACCTGATCTACAGGACCAGCCCGAAGGTCAATTCCCCCGCGCCGGGCCGACACCCTATCATGCTGGCCGGACGTTCCTGTCTCGCGGGCGATGTATTCGGACACTACTCGCTCAAAACGCAGTTAAAGCCCGGCTCGGTCGTTCATCTGGCCGATGCCGCGGGATACACCATGGTGAAAAAGAACTGGTTCAATGGTCTCCCCATGCCATCCATTTGCGTGCGACGACTGAACGGAAAGCTGGAAACGGTGCGGCGTTTCAGCTACAAGGATTATCTCGAAAGTCTTTCATAGGAAGGGAATATTAATGAAGAAGAACATCCTGATTATCGGGGCCGGCGGAGTGGCCCATGTGACAGCCCATAAAGCGGCGATGAATAATGACGTACTTGGCGACATCTGTATCGCCTCACGCACTCGCTCCAAGTGCGACGAGATCATTGAGAGCGTCCGCCGGATGAAACACCTCAAGGATCCGTCCAAAAAACTCTATTCACGACAAATTGACGCCCTCGACATCCCGGCAACCGTGAAACTGATCCGTTCGACCAAGTCCGAAATCGTGATCAATCTCGGCAACGCCTTCATCAATATGTCCGTCCTGGAAGCCTGCCTGGAAACCGGCGCCGTCTATCTGGACACCGCCATCCACGAGGATCCGGACAAGGTTTGCGAAACGCCTCCGTGGTACGCCAACTACGAGTGGAAGCGAAAAGACCGCTGCGCGAAAAAAGGCCTGACGGCCATTCTGGGCGTGGGCTTCGATCCCGGCGTGGTGAATGCGTATTGCGCATTGGCCCAGAAGCGCTACTTCGACAAGATCGATACCATTGACATCATGGACGTCAATGCGGGCAGCCATGGCAAGTATTTCGCCACCAATTTTGATCCGGAGATCAACTTCCGCGAGTTCATCAAGGTCTGGACCTGGATTAACCGGAAATGGAAGGAATACCCGACCCATTCCGTCAAGCGTGTCTATGATTTCCCGGTGGCGGGACCCTGCCCCATCTATCTCAATGGACACGATGAACTGCACTCGCTATCGAAAAACATCAACGCCAACAGCATCCGGTTCTGGATGGGCTTCGGCAATCATTACATCAATGTATTTACCGTCCTGCGAACCCTGGGCTTTTTGTCCCACCTGCCCGTAACCCTCACCACCGGCCAGGAGGTTGTCCCCCTGAAAGTCGTGAAGGCGCTCCTGCCCGACCCCAAGACCCTGGCGCCCGGCTATACGGGAAAGACCTGCATCGGAAATTTCGTTAAGGGCTGGAAAAACGGAAAGAAGCGCGAAGTCTTCATCTACCAGGTTTCCGATCACCACAAATGTTTTAAAGAAATCGAATCCCAGGGAATCAGCTACACCGCAGGCGTCCCTCCGGTTGCCGCCGCCATGCTGGTGGCTAAGGGCATCTGGGATCCCAAGACCATGGTCAACGTGGAGGAACTCGACCCCGAACCCTTCATCGCCATTCTCGACAAGATCGGCCTGCCCACGGACGTCAAGGAGATCAAGCCGGGCAGCAAGGATTCCTTTGACGGCACGGTTCGGGATCTGAAGGTGGAACTTGCCGAGTCTACCGCAACCGTCACCGTCTCCGCCGCCAATCCTCTGATTGCGCTGAATCCCAAGGCGCAGCCCAAAACGGCGAAGAAGTAGATCCGGCCCGGAATAATATATGGAGTGCGGCGGCTTGACGCCGCTTTCACAAGGCCTGGCTTGACAGGCCGACACACGGCGCGTCAAGCCGCGCCTCAGAAAAGCGGCGTCAAGCCGCCGCACTCCATATTACTGATTGATATGAATAATCTTGGCGGGCTCAAACCCGTTGAAGTGCGTGGCTGAGGCGACGCTGTAGGCGCCGATATTCCGGCTGTACACGAGATCGCCCCGCTCGAGATTGGTCGGCAATTCTTCCGACATGGAAATCACATCGAGCGCATCGCAGGTCGGGCCGAACACGGTGCAAATCTCCTTCGGACCCTTCTTGAACGCCTTCAGGTGATACTGACAATGGTCAAAGATGATGCCTGAGAAGGTGTTATAGACGCCGTCATCAATGTAGTAGCACAATTTTCCATTGCGCCGCGCCTTGCCAATCACCTGGGAGACCGCGGTGCCAGCCGTCGCCACCATGAACCGGCCCGGTTCGGCCAGGATCTGGATATCTTTCGGGAATAACCGGTTCAACTCGGCATTGATCTTGCGGGCGAGTTCGCTAAACGGCTTCACGGTTTCATCATAGGGCGCCGGAAAGCCCCCACCAATATCCAGAAGGTTCATCTTGGTGTAGCCGCGCCCCTTGGCTTCCTCAAAAATACTGGCCGCCAGATTGATGGCCTGGACGAAATTCTCGAAATTGGTGGTCTGGCTGCCGACATGAAAACTCAGCCCTTCCACAACCAACCCGGCCTTGTCGGCCGCCAGAATCAGATCCACCGCTTCACCGGAGGCCGCGCCGCATTTCGAGGAGAGTTCGCACATCGCGCCGGTATTGGGAACACTTAGCCGCAGGGCAAGCCCCGAGTTGGGGGCGTATTTCCTGATCTTCCGGATTTCCTCATGGTTATCGTAGGTGACCAGAGCCTTGTATTGATCCAACTCCCGAAGGGCATCATTCACCTTGATGGGATTGGCGTAAATGATTTTATCCCAGATCCAATCCTGCCGCTTCTTGGCCGACATATGCTTGATCAGATCATAGACGATGTTGAACTCAGGCATCGACGCGACATCAAAGCTCGAGCCCGCATCAAACAGGGTCTTCACAATGGCGGGATCCGGGTTGGCCTTTACCGCGTAGTAGGCCTGGACGCGGGGTAGATATTTCTTGAATGTGGCATAGTTTTCCCGAAGAACAGTGTGATCGACCACAAAGAGGGGAGTCCCATGCTTTTCCGCAAGTTTCCGAAGCGTGTTCACTGTGTCCATAGTTCTACAATCCCTTTGTCGTTCATCCGGTTGAATTGGCGGCGAGTATTACAAACCGCCTTTCTGGAAACAAGAAACAATGAATCCGCAGTTTTTGACATCCCCCACCCCTTTGTGGTAGCTATTCACGATCAAAAAACGGAACAGTAAGGACGTTATGCAGGCATTTACTTATCAGTCTGGAAAATTATTCGCGGAAGGCGTACCGGTCGAGGATCTGGCGCTTCGCTATGGCACGCCGCTTTATGTCTACAGCAAGAATCATCTTAAAGACCGATATCGCGCCATCGCCTCCGCGATGGCCGAGGTGAAGCCCATGATCTGCTACTCGGTGAAGGCCAACAGCAATATCGCCATCATCAAGACCCTGGTCCAGGAAGGCGCAGGGTTCGATATTGTTTCCGGCGGCGAACTTTTCCGGGTATTGCGGGCGGGGGCGGAAGCCAATCGCATCGTCTTCGCCGGCGTCGGAAAGACCCGCGAGGAAATTGAATACGCCCTGAAGGAACAAATCGCTTTCTTCACCTGTGAATCCGAGCCCGAAGCCGTCCGCATCTCCGAGTGCGCCAAACATCTCGGCGTCAAAGGACGGATCGCCTTCCGCATGAACCCGGATGTGGATCCGAAAACGCACAAGTACATCAGCACCGGAAAAAAAGAAAACAAGTTCGGACTCGACCTCGCCCGCACCCTGCAGGCCTATGAACTGGCCGCCAGTCTGCCGAACATCGAGATCGCCGGGCTCCATATGCACATCGGCTCTCAAATTCTCAGCGCTGAACCCTTCGGTGAGGCGCTTGAAAAAGTGAAGGACTTCTGCAAAACCCTGAAGGCCAAATACCCCACCTTTCGCCACCTTGACATTGGCGGCGGGCTCGGCATCAACTACAAGCCCGATCAGGAAGCCCTCGACCCGAAGGCTTACGCCGCCGTTCTGCTGCCCTCCCTCAAGGAACTGGGCCTGCAGGTGTGGATGGAGCCCGGCCGCAGCATCGTTGGCAATGCCGGGATCCTCGTCAGCCGGGTGCAGTATGTGAAGGACAGCCATTTCAAAAAGTTCATCGTCGTGGATGCCGCCATGAATGACCTGATCCGGCCGGCTCTTTATCAGGCTCACCACGAGATCCTTCCGGTCGTCGCCACGGAGAAGACCGTCACCGGCGACCTGGTTGGCCCGATCTGTGAGTCAGGCGACTTCCTGGCGCAGGATCGGGAACTGCCGGATGTGAAGCAGGGCGACCTCGTGGTCGCCTTGAGTGCGGGAGCCTATGGATTCTCGATGTCGTCCAACTACAATAGCCGTCCGCGCGCCGCCGAGGTCATGGTGGACGGTACCCGTGCCACGCCCATCCGCCAGCGCGAAACATGGGAAGATATTGTACGCGGCGAGAGCTTATGATATCAGAAATCTGAACGTTAGGTGGTGGGGATTATCCCGCCAGGGAGAGCATCATGTTTACAGGCGCCTATACAGCAATTGTCACCCCCTTCAACCGGGATGGCCGTGTGGATTACGGGAAACTCCGGGAACTGATCGCCCTGCAGATTGCGGCAGGGATCGACGGAATTGTCCCTGTGGGCACCACCGGCGAATCCCCCACGGTCGATTTCGATGAACACGAAAAAATTGTGGAAGTCACCATCGCGGCCTGCAAGGGCAAAATCAAGGTCATCGCCGGAACCGGCGCCAATTCGACCGCCGAGGCCATTCAACTGACGAAGCACGCCCTTTCAGCGGGGGCGGATGGCACACTCCAGGTGACGCCTTACTACAACAAGCCGAATCAGGAGGGGCTCTACCGCCACTTCTCCGCTGTGGCCGATCTCGGTCTGCCGGTTGTGCTGTACAATGTACCCGGCCGCTCGGCCCGGGAAATAGATGTGGCGACCATCGCCCGCCTATCGAAACACCCGAAAATCGTTTGCGTGAAGGAGGCGGGTGGCAGCGTGGATCGCGTCAGCCAGATCCTGCGAGCCTGCCCCATCACCGTGCTGTCGGGCGACGACTCCCTGACGCTCCCCATGATGTCATTAGGCGCCAAGGGAATCGTCAGCGTCGCCTCCAACATCGCCCCTAAGGCCGTTGCCGACATGGTTCATGCCGCTGCGGCAGGACGGTGGAACGAGGCGCTCGCTCTTCACATGAAGTATTACCGGCTCTTTACAGACATTTTCATCGACACCAATCCCATCCCGATCAAGGCCGCCATGGCCATGACCGGCCTGATTGAGGAAACCTACCGGCTTCCGCTCTGCGAGACCACGGACGCCAATAAGGCGAAACTGGCGGAATGTTTAAGAGAAGTCGGGCTCCTCAAGTAACCAGTATGGCGGCCATATCAGGGGGCAATGGCGCTTCGAAATGCATGAGCTGATCCGTACCGGGATGCCGGAATTCCAATTCCATGGCGTGAAGGGCCTGGCGATCCATCCTGAGTCGCCGCCGATCCTCCGGCGTCAGGGAGTCGGTACAGAACCGGAGAAACATCATCGGGTCGGGCCCGTAAAGTTTATCGCCCACAACCGGAAATCCAAGTGAATGCAGCGTCGCCCGAATCTGATGGAGCCGCCCTGTGTGTAGAATGGCCTCCACTTCGCTCACCCCATTCACCTCATTCAACCGCCTGAAATCCGTTTCCGCCCACTCCGCCCCGAGAGGGGCGTCGGGGGACAGGAGTCGGGGTTCAGGGGGCAGGGTTGAGGGATCAAATCGCCGCCGTTTATGAACCCCGGATTCCGGGTCAGGCCTCATCCAACCCCGCGCCTGGAGTGAGTCGGGGAACTTTCCCACCACCAGAACGATATAACGTTTCACCACTTGCCTCCGGGCGAACTGGGCGCGGCACTTGGCTTCCACCCCGGCATGTTTCGCCACGACAAGCAGTCCCGAGGTTTCCCGATCCAGCCGGTTGATCAGGATCGGGGACTCCAAACAGTGACGTGTCTTAAGGAGTGCCCAGAGCGTATGATTGAAATAGCGCCCGGCGGGGTGGCAGGGCAGGTTAGCAGGCTTGTTGATAACCATCAGGTCATAATCTTCAAACACAATCGCAATATCAAAACACACCGGAGGCTCGGTGACATCCTGTGCAATAAACTCCACCGTTTCGCCAGCCAGTAAAAGCCTATCTGCCGCCGCAGGCGTATCATTAACCAAAACCCTTCTTTCCCCAATCCGCTCGTTCCATTGATCCCGGGTGTGGTAGGTGAACCGGCTCGTCAGAAATTCCAGCAGGGCGACCTCTTTCTGGCCCGGGGGCAGGGTAAGTTTGATGCGTCTTTTCATAACCCCACTGCCTAGAAACTACAGCTGCCATCTGAACTGAGCATTTTCTTTCTGGAATTCAGATTCAACAACAAGGGAATCAGCTTCATGCGGTGACGACGGGTGTAACGCCGCACAATAGAGCCTATCGAATAGAATCGCTTATTAGCCTGTTTGACCAGTGCATCCGAAATACACGGTTTGTCGGAATATTTGACCAGCGACCGGATTCCTGTTCCGAGGTGGAGCCACCACTGATTATCAACAAGTTGATTCCGCTCCTTCATTCGCCCGAACAAGGCGGTTCCCGGAAAGGGCGTCAGGCGGAAAAAAGCGGCCAGATCCACTTTATTCTGAATCAGAAAATTCACCGTTGAGTCCACGGTGCGGGAATCGTCGTGCTCCAGTCCGAACATGATGCTGGCATACACTCCGATCGAGTGCTTGCGGAGCATCCGGATCAGATTGGCGTATTCATCCGGCTTGTTGAATTGCTTATTGAATTCAGCGAGACTGCGGGGATCAAGACTCTCCACCCCGATAAACGCCATGAAACATCCCGCCCGGGCGGTTGCCCGGACCAATTCATCCCTCTGGCGGGCCGTGGTATCGATCTGGCACATGAACCGGATTTTCAGCGGCTCCAGAGCTTCGCAAAGCTCCTGAGTTCTTTTGGGATTGGCAAAAAAATTGTCATCCGTGAAGAAAATAGCCCGCCCTTTGCTGGCCTTGATTTCGGCAACCACCTCCGGAATCGGACGGAACCGGATCCGTTTCCCCCAGAACCGGGTCACACTGCAGAAATCACAATTATGGGGACACCCGCGCGTCGTCTGAACCGGCAGCATGGGAAGATCGCTGAACGGAAGTTTGACATAGCGATCCGCCGCGATCAGATCGTAACGGGGAAAAGGCAGTCCTTCCAGAGACTCACGCGCCGGGCGATTGTACGATTTCTGGAGCGTTCCGCGTTCGACATCCGCCAGCAACTCAGGCCAGGAATCCTCGGCCTCCCCCAGCACCAGCGCATCCACGTGCTCCATGGCCTCTTCGGGAAGTGTTGAGGCATGGATTCCGCCCATGACAACCTTCACTCCGCGGCGACGGTACTCGTCCGCAATTTCATAGGCGCGCCGGATATTGATACTGGTGGACGTGATGCCGACCAAATCCACAGGGTCATCAAAATTGAGCGTCTGGATCGCCTCATCCACAACGGACACCCCATGGTGCGGCGGCACAAGGCCAGCCAGAAAAAGCGGTGTTAACGGCGGCATCATCGCTTTCGCCGGTCGAAACAGGTCTCCGTCGGGGGTATAGAACGTCGGACAAATTAATTTGATCTTCATGAACCGCTCCTCCGCTAGTCATTCACTCCGGAACTTATTGTTTTACGATCCCAGTTGCAAGCCGGAGGAATGCGTGTTTCTTGACTTTCCCGCTCAGTTTGTCTTCACTGGGCACTTGCAACGGAGAGAACACCATGCCCCATACTTCATACGGGACCTTGTTACAGGGAGAGGCGAATCTGATGGATCGCCAGTTCGAGGCGTTTCAAGCCCAGCCGGTGGATCAGGAATGGATTCCTGAACTCAAGGAGGCCGATCGTTTTCAGACCACGATCAACCGCCCCATTTCCGTTACCGGCCCCGGCACCTTTTTCGGACGCGCCCAGCGCACCCTCCACCTTGAACCCTCAACCACGGGGGGCTGGTGGTTCGATCGCACGGACCTTCGCGACGCCATGCCCATCAAGGTAGCAGCCAACAACGTCTGGACCACCCAGCGCAATATCGTTCTCTGCAGTGGCTCGCCCCACAACTATATGCGCATGGTAGAACATATCGTCGCCCTGCGCCTCGCCTTGAACGTGGATAACCTGATGATCCGCATGGATTCAGGCGATCCGCCGCTGTTTAACCGGGGCAGCCTGGATCTCGTGGAGGCCATCGAACAGGCAGGCATCAAAAAAACAAGTCAGCCCACCCATTACGTAACCGTCAAAAAACCCGTCTCCATGATCGCACCCAACGGGAGTTTTCTCGTGTTCAAACCCTGTACGGACACGGTTCCCGCGCTGAACCTGGATGTCGCTGTTAATTTCAAGACCGCGATCGGCAAGCAACGCCTGCGCCTCCGGCTTACCCCGGAAACCGGCCGCTATGGCTCACTGGCGCGCACCAACTGTTCTTTCACGCAGATGCTGTTTGCTAAAACCATCGGCAAGCTTTTCGCGGATGTCCGGAACCTCGGCTACACCAACAAGAACATCCTGGTCGCCGGCCGCCGGAGCTATTACAACACCCCCACGATGATCCACAACGGAAAGGCGCTGGAAGCCGTCTGGCATCGCGCCATTCTGGATCTGGTGGCGGCCATTGCCCTGATCGACACCGGGCGGTTCGTCGGCGATGTGTATTCCTATAAAGCCGGCCACACCCTGGATGTGGTGATGGTGCGGAAATTATTTGAAGACAATCTTTTATGCCCTTTATAATTAAGGGAAAGGGGTGAGGCATGGCGGCGGGGGAACTGAAACGCTGGCTTCTGGTTAATTATGCGGGGTATCCCTATGCCCCTAATAGTCTGATGCCCGATAACGGCCTTGCCAACTTGGCTGGAGCTCTTTTGGCACAGGGATGCGAGGTCGAGATTCTCGACTATTGTACCGTAAGCACGATTCAACGGATGACATCCCCCGAATTACGCGCGCGTCTTTCGCGCGCCTGGAATACATTACGTGGATCCGACCGGGGCATGACTGCGTCTGTCAGGAAGTTTGCCGCCATCGCATCACTCCCCGGGGCTGAAAAGGAACGTCGCCGCCTTCAGGATCTGGCGGTAACAGTCATAGGCAATGAACTGGTCAGCCATATCCGGGGAAAAAGCATTGACGCTGTGGGGTTCAAACTCTGGAACGGCGATGGATTGTCCGAATCAGGGCGGTTGGCCTCCATTCTTCGTAGACAGTTCCCCCGCTTAAAGCTTTTTGGAGGAGGACCCCATGTGGATGTGTTTCAGGACCGTATTCTCCGCCACTATCCGGACTTTGATGCCCTCGTCTATGGCGAGGGTGAAGAAACCATCCGTCATCTCGCCCTCAATGGCGGGGAGAGTTTGTCCTACGGCACAATTCCGAATCTAATCTTCACGACCAACGGCACAATTCAGATTACCGAGGAACGAATGATCGAGGATCTCGATCAACTCCCCATGCCGGTTTATGACCCGGCCATCTATCCTGCAATGGAGGGACATGACAAGGTCAAGGTCATCGTTATTGATGAAAGTCGGGGATGCCGAAACGAGTGTGCCTTCTGCATTCATCCGATTAAAAGTCATCGTCGTATCCGGCTTAAGAGCATTCCTCGCCTGCTTCTAGAGGTGAAGGAACTCGACCGGCGCCATGGTTTCCGTTCCTTCCGCTTCGCCGGCTCCTGTACTCCATATTCTTTACTGAACGAGTTTGCCGCCGGAATCATCCGGGAGAGACTCCCGGTTCGCTATGCTTCGTTCGCCCACATCCGGGATGCCGAAGAAGCGGATTTCGCGCTGATCAGACAATCCGGAGGGGTGGCGCTTTTCTTCGGCATCGAGTCGTGTAGTCAAACGCTTCTTGACGGCATGCGAAAACACATCACGATTGCCGCCATTCAGGAAACCCTGAGGCGGTCACACGACGCGGGAATCTTCACGGTTGGCAGTCTCATTTTTCCAGCACCCGGCGAAACCACCGCAACCGAAGCGGAGACTTTGACCCTGTTGCCCAAGTTGTCCTTAAACGCCTTGATGCTTCAGGCACCCATCGTGACGCCACGGACATCATGGTTCGAGGAGCCTGAGCAATACGGGATCGGTATTCCCGACAAGGAGCTTTATCTCGAGATGGGCATGAAGTGGAAAGTCAAACTGCAACTGCCGCCCCGTTTTTGGGATTCCATTCCACTCTCGATTGGAGGGCGTTCCTTCAAACAGGTATTGGCCAAGGCCGGTGAAATGGGGCGAAAAATTAGCGGCATGAGCATCCCGACCTCCATTTCAGATGAAACCTACCTCATGAGCCTCAATGCCGGAATGGATCCCGTAAAATTCCGCGACAATGCGCTGGCGGCCTTCTATTCCGGCGACACAACGGCCATTCAGGATTTGGTGATAGCCATCAACGGTTCTGGTGCAGAATCTTCCAGATGACCCGGGTTCGCCCTTTTATTTTATTCCAACAATGACCCCATGATCCCGGATAAGTTTCTGAACGACTATCTTGCGGAAGCCGACTTCCTTCATCCATGACTCATACTCAGACCACGTGTAAAGCATGCCTTCACCCGTCGCCAATGTCAGAAAATAGGGAGAGCCCATGGCCGCACTCAGCGGCCCAGTTTCAGTGTCATCCTGCATCATATTGAAAATCATGGCGGCTCCTCCCGAAGGGAGCGACTCATAGGCTTTTCGAAGCAGAGCCCTATTCTTGACTTCCGACCAGATGGTCATGAAATGGCAGAACAAAATGCAGTCCATCCCCGCTGGGAACGGATCTGAGAAACAGTTTCCGGACACGGCATTAAGACGATCCTCAAGCCCGGCTTTCATGATATTGTCAGTCGCGAGCGCACACACACTGGGCCAATCAAAAACAGACGCCCTGAGCCCGGGATTTCGACTGGCCAGATTGATGATATTGGTCGCATTTCCTCCTCCCACATCCAGCACATGTGAAAACCTTGAAAAATCCACCGATTCAACGAGCAAGTGATTCGCCTGTACAGAGATGGTCTGCATCGCATCCTGGAAGATTTTTTCAAGTTCTGGATTGGCCGACAACCGTTCGTAAAGAGTCGCCCCCTGTCCTGATATTTCATCCAGTCCGACATTCCGATTCCCCCTTAGGGCTTCTCCAAAGTGGAACATAGCCCGATAGTTAATGAAATGTTGCCACCGGATGACGGCCAGGAAATTCCTGGGATGGTCTGCGTTCAACAGCATATCAGCAAGCCGCGTATTCCCATATCGCCCGTCGCGGTGTCGGCGCACCAGCCCTAATGCTGAGCATCCCAGCAAAAGAATTCTAACCGGCTTTTCTGCAATCCCAAGCATGGAGGCAATCGCCTCCCGACTCAACGGTCCTTTGCGGGCAAGCTGCGTGAACAAGTCCAATTGTACAGCGGCGCTCAAGGTTTGAAAATAGATATGCCCACCCATCACCAGGCACACCTGACGAAGTGTGGAGCCAAGGAAAATCCGTTCCCCCGCCCGCGCCATCCAGTTCTTGATCGTATTTTTAAATAGACTCATCCCATCCCTCTTCAACACTCTTATGATTTGACAACGAGATCAACCGGCTTGGTGCGGAAGGGCCAGTATTATCCGAGTCCCTTGTCCGGGCTGACTCTCGATTCGGAGCGTTCCGCCATGCGCTTCTGCCACCTGCCGGGCAATAAACATCCCCAATCCCGTCCCCCCGTGTTTATTTTTCGTGGTGTAAAAAGGCTCACACACTTTCCGGATCTGATCCTCAGTCATCCCGTGGCCATTATCCTCCACGACAATTTCAACACCCTGTCCACTCTCCCGGCATGCAATTCGAACCCATCCCTTTTTTGAGTAAACCGCATGAATGGCGTTGGTGACCAGATTTTGGAGCGCGCGGGTCAGTTGAACCTGATCGGCTTCAATCACAGGCTCAGGCGTCCCGATATCCGCCGACACTTCCACCCCATGTTCCCCCGCCACCACCCGGCCGTCTTTCATAACGAATTGAAGCAAACTCCCCAGTTTCACAGGCGTCCGATGCAGGGAGCCCCGACTGACATTCAACCACATCTCGGACAGGTTTTTGCACAGCATGGCGTTTTCTTCGATAATCCCGATATAATCCGAGGGATTCTCCTGATTTTGCCCCGGAGCCCCAGCGGGATTCTTAACCCATTCCGAAAGCAATCCGAGATACCCCATGATTGACGTCAGCGGATTCCTGAGATCATGAACCAATTCCGCCGACTTCTGTCCCAGCGTGGCCAGCCGCTCATTGCGGACGAGTTCATTTTTAAGGACTTCGTTCATCCGTCCCAAGTCCGTCTCCACATGCTGCCGCCGCCGCTCCTGCTGGGTGCGCCCAACACGATTCCGGATGATTTCCCGAATTTCGAAGGCATCAAACGGTTTCTTGATGTATTCATTGGCGCCAAGCCGGATCGCCTCCTGGGCCGTCTCCAAAGCACCAAAGCCGGTAAACATGATGATGGAGACCACTCCGTCAATCTCCCGGATTGCCTTCAGCCCCTCGATCCCATTTTTGCCCGGCATACGGATATCCATGATCACCGTATCCGGGTGGTGCTCCTTGAGCAGGGCAACGCCCTCGTCCACCGATTCCGCACACAAGACCTGGTACTCCGGCTTCAGAAGAATCCGGAGGCTTTCCCGCGGCCCGCGCTCATCATCAATGACCAGCACCTTGGGCAGGGCTGCGGGAGCAGCGCCATCAGCCTTAGAAAGTGCGGACATAGGATACGCTCATGAGATGCGAGGTGGTTTCGTAAGTCCCGTTATACGCGGGATTCTGATCCTTCATCACGTCGCGATCTCCGATGAAGCTATAGCCGTAGGCAAGATCAATCCGATCCGGACCACGATGCCAGCCGGTTCCCAGCGTGACAACATGCCGGTCTGCATCGGGAAGTGTGGGAGCCAAAGTTTCTTCAGGCACCGGGCTCTGAAGGAAGATATAACCGGCGCGCAACGTTATCGCCTCGGCAACTTTCCAATCCGCCCCCAATCCAAACGTCCACGTATCCTTCCAATTCTGACGCACCACCAGAGGCGCGCGGGGATTCGGGGAGGTCGGGCCATTTAACAGCGGATTGCTGTTGCCCGCATCAAGAGTCAGGGAGTCATACCGCGAGAACTCAATCCACTCCACATTCGCCTCGACCCTGACCGTATCGGACAACTCAATGCCATAACCAAGTCCCACGATGGTCGGAAACTCGATGGAGGATTCAAAATCACTCGAGGAACTCATTCCCATCGCCTGCGCCCCACTGAACTCACCGTCGCCCTCAAAGTCCACTTTGACCGGCGACCGGTACGTCAGGGCCAGAGACTGGGTCTTGGTCGGGCGAACCGTCACGGCGGCATTTCCGCCCACACCCGTTCCATCCCCCTGAAGATGCGCGGTCCCATCCGGCATGGCACCGCCTGTGAGCAGGGACCATGGCAGAACCTGCTTCATATCCAGCCGCGACAGATACACATCCAAACCGGCGGCAACCGAAACTTTTTCACCCAGCTTGGTCGCCAGAGTGGGATTGACATTGATTACCGTCAATTCCGCCGAGTAGGGCGCGGTGTAGCGAAACGCACCGGTTTTGTCCCAAACCGTAGACTGTCCGAACGGGCTCGTAATCCCCAAGCCGGCGGTAACGTTATGGTCCGATGAGGGCAATGCCATAAAAAGATTCGGAAGAAACTTCCAGGAATCTTCGGTTGAGGCCGTTCCCATCGGCGAATGAAACTTGGTGCTCGTGTTAATGATCGTGACCGAGCCCATTGCCTGAGCTTCCTTGATTTCTGTCAGGTTGGCCGGATTGTGCTCCACCGCCGAAGCATCATCCACCTGGGCAATTTTTCCACCCACCCGTCCCAGGGCTTCCGCCCCGGCTGGTGGATTCCGAAATCCATTCGCCAATCCCAACGACCCCGCACACACTATAGACAGCCCAGTCATCACACCACTGTATCTTGTCATCTTCATAGCTATTTCTCCTTTGTTTAGTGTCCCCCAATGGCCAATTTTGATTAGCATCGAGAGTGCCAAGTCATTTTAATCAATATATTGTGGATAAACTAACCCTGACACCACGTATATAGCGTGCCGCACAATTATGTACAGATCAATTCCGAACAGTTGTCCATTAATGTACATTTCCTGTTAATAATTATTGCGTTTTTTCGAGACTTATGCACAATTCCGTTAAGTTCAATTTTTCACTATGGAGACAACCCGAATAGTGAGCCGGAATAGAGTGGTGGTGACCGGCCTTGGTGTGGTAGCGCCCAATGGAATCGGGAAGGAGGCCTTTTGGTCTTCCCTGCTTGAATGCCGAAGCGGTATTAAAAACATCACCCTTTTTGATGCCAGCAAACACTCCTGCCGAATTGCGGGGGAAGTGAGCGACTTTGATGCGGCACGTCATGTGGGTCCCGGAATTAACCCGAAACGCCTCGCCCGCCAGACCCAAATGGCGCTCGCCGCTACCGCCCAAGCTTTTCAGGACGCCAATTTATCCCGCGAAACCTTGATCTCAGACAAGGCGGTGCCCCTAGTCCTGGGCGTCAGTTCCAGTGCCATCGAAATCATCGAGCACGGAATGGAAAGGATGGCCGGGCTGGGGCCCACCCGGGTTCCCGCACACATCGTCAATGCCTGTCAACCTCATCAAGCCGCCAGCACCATCGCCCTGCACTTTCCGCTACTCACCCGTGCCACAACCATGGCCTCGGCGTGTGCGGCAGGCCTCGACGCAATCGGGGCGGCCGCAGACCTGATCCGAAGTGGCCGCGCCGATGTCGTGGTCTGCGGAGGGACTGACGCGCCCATCAACCCCCTGACGTTTGCATGTCTGGCAAAGGCAGGCCTGGTTTCATTGCGCAATGAAACCCCTGAAAAAGCCAGCCGCCCCTTCGATGCAGATAGCGACTCGGGCGTCATTTCCGAAGGCGCGGGAATCGTAATTCTTGAAAGCCTCGCCCATGCCACCGCCCGAAACGTCAAACCCTATCTCGAAATTACCGGGTTCGCCACGCGTTATGACACAGATCCTGCAGTCTCGGGATCAGGTTTCGGTGCCACCATGACCGAAGCACTGGCCAATGCGGGCCGACGCCCCTCGACGGTGGACTACATCTGTGCGCATGGCCCCGGCCATCCGGTTATGGATCGTAATGAAACCCGCATGATCAAGACCGTGTTCGGGGCGCTTGCCTACACAATCCCCATCAGTTCCATCAAGGGCGTCACCGGCAATCCCCTCGCCGCCGCAGGCCCCTTTCAGCTCATCGCCTGCTCCCTCGCCATTCGCAACGGAATGATCCCTCCCACTGCAAATCTCGAAAAGGCGGATCCTGACTGTGACCTTCATTACACCCCCAAAACTCCATGCGCCTCACGCCTGAACTGTATTCTGGTGAATTCACACGGGTTGGGAGGCGGAAATAGCTGCCTTATCCTGGAAAGGGTTCCCCCCTCATGACTCTGATTTCCATCGCCCATTTCCTGGGCATTGCGATCAGCTTTTTCATAGGGGTCTTCGTCTTCTTTACCAATCCGCGCCGAAGGACAAACCAGTTCTTCCTCATGTTGTCTACCCTGCTGACGACCTGGCTGATCTTCATGGCCATAGGGTTCCTCTTCCCGGACGTCAAAACCGTCGCCATGTGTGTACGCGGCTGCATGATGGCCGGGGCCATGATTCCCCTCTCGTTCGACTGGCTCCGGGTCTCCATTATACACCCCGAAAAATCCCGGTGGTGGATTCTCACCCAGTCTCCTCTCTGGTTGATGGCCTCGTTGATGTTCGGCGCGGTTTCGCTAACCCATGTCTTCGTCCTGGGCGCGACCCCCTCCCTCACGGGAGTGGATCTGCACGTCATCCCCGATCCCGTTTATAGTCAAGCTTTCCCGCTTTACAGTGCCTTCCAGATCATCAACATGGGACTGCTGATCCACCGGTTTATCGGCGACCTCAGAACGACACGCGGCATCCAGAAAACCGAACTTCAATTCATTCTTCTGGGAAGCGCCTCCAGTGTCTTCATTGGTATTTTCACCGCACTGGTCATTCCAGTGATTACCGATAACTCCCAATCCGTCCAATTCACCCCCCTGTCCGTCATCTGCCTGTATGTGGTCATCGCCTATGGAATTGCCACCCGCCGCATCATGGATGTGGCCTATATCATGCGCAGGCTGACCGCCTATGCGCTACTCCTCGTCTATTTGATGGCCCTGTATGCAGGCGTCTGGACGCTCCTGAACCGGCTGCTCGAGGCGCTGTGGGTGCCATTCCCATCCGTCTCCTATTTCATCGCCTCTCTGGCGGTGGCGATTTCCCTGGCGCCTGCCAATGGATTGATGCAGCGGCTTGCCAGCCGCCTGTTTGTACACATCGCCCCCCTCGACATGAATCAGCTCGCGCATTCCGCCAATACCCTTCTGCGCTCCATCAACAGGATTGACACTTTGCTCGCGGAATTCTCAACCCTGCTCATGTCCACGGTAGGAACGGATCGCGTCTGCATCCTGATTAATGTCTCCGGAAACCACGAACAATGGTTCCCCATCCCGGAGCGCCCGCCGGGACTCTCCTTCCCTGTGGATAGCCCCCTTCCCGCAATCCTTTTCCAGACCGAAGGGCCCCTCGTTCCGGAACTCCAGTACCGGGTGAAACCTGAAGCTCACATTAAAAGGGCGTGTCGTCTGCTGGAAGAAAAGGGATTCGCGGCGGCGATCGGCCTGCGCTCCCAGGAGGGACTGGAGGGTCTCGTCCTTCTCGGCCCACGGCTTTCGGGCACGATCTACGGCACTCCCGAGCAACAGGCCGTCCAACTTCTCTGCAACCACCTTGCCGTGGCGCTCAATAATGCCCGGCTCTACACCCAGCTTCAGGATGGCAAGATCTACAACGATATTCTGGTCGACAGCCTGGTCAGCGGGATCATCGCCGCCAATCAGGACGGAAAAATCACCGTCTTCAACCGCGAGGCTCAACGCATCACCCAACTGCCTCTGGACAAGACCGTAAATCACTCCCTGTTTATCCTCCCCCCCGCCTTGGCGACGCTCCTCACCGACACCATTGCCCACAGCGAAGGATTACGTGATCAGGATATTTCCCTGTCTCTTCCCTCGGACGCGTCCATTCCCATCCGGGTAAGCAGTGCCGTTTTTTACGGACATTCCGGAAAAATGCTCGGCGCCTTCCTGGTCATCACCGATCTGTCCACGGTTCGTCAATTGGAACTTCAGGTTCGCCGGACTGATCGCCTGGCCAGCCTGGGAACCCTGGCCGCCGGCATGGCGCATGAAATCAAAAACCCCCTTGTGTCCATTAAAACCTTCACCCAGCTCCTGCCCGAGCGTTACGACGATGCCGATTTCCGGGATACCTTCTCCTCGCTGGTGGGTGGCGAAGTCAAACGCATCGACTCCATCGTCAACCAGCTCCTCCGGTTTTCCCGTCCCTCCAAACCGGTACTGGCACCCTCCTTACTCCACGAAATCCTGAGCAACAGCCTCAAACTCATTCAGCAACAGTTACATTCGAAAAACATTCAACTTGTTACGTCATTCACCCTGAACTCTGACCGGATTAACGCCGATGGAGACCAGCTCGGCCAGGCCCTCATCAACTTCCTTCTGAACGCCATCGAGTCGATGCCGGATGGCGGCACCTTGACGGTCACCACCCAGCACCCCCCCCGCAACGGGGACACGGGAGCCCGGCACACCCCGACCCTTCAAGTCTCCATCCAGGACACCGGTTCCGGAATTTCTCCTGAAAACCTGTCCCATGTTTTCGACCCGTTCTTCACGACCAAGAGTCAGGGAACCGGATTGGGTCTTTCGGTGGCTCATGGCATCATTCAGGAGCACAGTGGATGCATTGATATTCAGAGCGAGGTCGGACAGGGCACCACATTTATCCTGACATTCCCCGTGATCGAGGAGGCAAAACAGTTATGACCACTCATGCGTCCTGTTTGCTCTACACCTCAGACACCCCTTGGGCAACCCGCATCGGCGCCTTCCTATCCCCCCTGATCATGCTTCATCCGCTCGAAACCTCGGCTTCAGTTCAAGGGTTTCTGGAGCAACACCCCACCAGTCTTGTATTGCTCGATCTTCAAACAACGGGCGCTCTGGATCTGTTGAGCCTCCTCAACCATCGCTATCCCCATACCTTGGTCATCGTCTTCGGAACCGCCACCTCAGATCCCATGCTCGAGGCGGAGCGACTTGGCGTTTATGCCCTGGAAACAAGCGATGTAAGTTGCCCCCGATTGACCCATCTTATTCAGCAGGCTCTGGCCCACCTTGCACTGGCGGGCGAAAACCGACTCCTCAGGCAGGAAACCCTCAGGCTTAACGCCATGACCGAGGCGACCCAGCGCCTCCCTCTGCCGGACACGGATTCCTCCCTCGATATCCGGGATTTTTCGGCCGCTTTACGTCATTTTACCCATGTGGAAACCCTTCTGCACCGCCTGGTTGACGAAGTTGCCGGATCGCTTCGGGTTTCCCGCGTGGGTATTTTTTGCCGCACCCGGGATGTGGCGTCTTACCGGCTTCGGGCAAGCTTGCGTTGCCTTGAATCCTCGTCCACACTGGAGTATTCGGAAACCGATCCGCAAGTTCTGTGGCTGGCGATCCATCCCCACGCTGTCACTCGTGCCAATCTTACCCATGTGCGAAATCCCACAACCCGGTTGATGTTGCAGAATCTTCTGGATCAAATGGGGGCTGAAATACTGATTCCTCTCCAATCCCGGGATCGGCTTCAAGGCTGGCTCTTTGTGGGAAATCTGGCAACAGGCTTGCCGTTTGATGACCGGCACCTCCACAAACTCATCACCCTGACCGATTGCGTTTCCACAACACTGGAAAACGCTTTGCTCTATGAGGAAATTACCATTCAAAAGACCCTGGCGGAAACGCTCCTGCATTCCATTCCCAACGGGATCATCGCCGTGGATGATGACGGCATTGTCCGGTGGTATAACGACACCGCCCAGAGTCTTCTCGGCATTCAGGCCGCCGTTGCCATTGGGCGCCCCATTGAGGGACTGGGTAGACGCCTGGCCGACCTGCTTCGACGTACCCTGGGGGAAAGCGGCTCACCCCAATCGGACGAATGGAGGGAATCCACCACTCAACGCACCTTCACGGCCCGCACCCGCAGATTGTCCTCTCCGGCCCGTTGCCTCGGCGCCGTAGGAGTGATTCAGGACATCACGGATCAAAAAAACATGAAGGAAAAGGAGGAGCGCCTGGATCGTGCCACCTTCTGGGCCGAACTCGCGGCCAGCATGTCACACGAGGTTCGCAATCCCCTCGTCGCCATAAAAACCTTTGCCCAGCTTCTCCCGGAACGCTACCAGGACACGGAATTCCAGCATGAATTCAAGGATCTCGTTTCATCCGAGGTCGAGCGGTTGAATAGCATCGTGGATCAGATCCATGCCTTCGCCCATCCCCCTGCTCTCACGTTCAAAACCATCCAGCTTCAAGCCTGCATTGCCTCTGCCTGTGCCCGTGTTTTCCCTTCAGAGCCTCCCTCTAACATCCGTGTCACCGTTTCCGCCCCGGACGCCCTGCCCACCCTCCAGGGCGATGACCGAGCCCTCATTGAAGCGTTCACCCACATCCTGACAAACTCAAAAGAGGCTCTGACCACCACACCCCATCCGGAAATCACCCTTACCCTGCGTCTTGTTGAGGATCCGGAACACTCCCCCGCCATAACCGTCATGTTCAAGGATAATGGACCCGGGATCGCGCCCGACATGCTTGATAAATTGTTTTCGCCGTTCTCCACAACCAAGGCCCGGGGTCTTGGTCTGGGACTTCCCATCGCTCGCCGAACCATTCTTGACCATAATGGAATCATCACCGTTCACTCCAATGAATTTGGAGTCCTGATCACCATTCGGATCCCTCTTGTCTTCCCCCAGTCCGAAGTCCCATCATGAAAACCATGCTCATTGTTGACGACGATCGGGGCAGTCGCGAATCCCTTCGACAAACATTTTCACGCCTTTACCATACCCGGCTTGCCGAAAATGCCGCCGAGGCTCTCCGGGACTTGAACGCGCATCCCGTGGATATCGTGATGCTGGACGTGATGATGCCGGGAAAGGACGGGGTTACTTTATTAAAGGAACTGAACGAGCTTTATCCAGGCCTTCCCTGCGTGATGGTTAGTGCCTCACCGGCGGTACGGCCGGTGGTGGAGGCCATGAAGGCAGGTGCGGGCGACTTTGTCATCAAACCCTTTGACGTGGAGGAAATCCGGCGCATCGTGGCCCGGGTTATTGAGACCAGCGCCCTACGCCGCCGGGTCGTTATTCTTCAGGACGAAGTGTCCCGGGAACACCCCACCGATGAACTCGTCGGCCAGGCACCGGCCTTCCTTGAAACCCTCACATCTGTCAAACAGGCTTCAACCAGCAATGCCACCATTTTGATTCAGGGGGAAAGCGGCACCGGAAAAGAACTGATTGCCCGGCGCCTGCATCGGCTCAGTCCGCGGGCCGATGAACCGTTTATTCCCATCCATTGCTCCGCTCTGCCGGAAACCCTCATGGAGAGTGAATTGTTTGGTCATGAAAAGGGCGCTTTTACGGGCGCCGACACCCGCAAGATGGGGCGGTTCGACCTGGCCGGATCCGGAACCCTTTTTTTCGATGAAGTCGGCGAGATGTCGCTGGCCATGCAGGTTAAACTGTTGCGAGTACTCCAGGAACGCGAGTATATGCGGCTGGGAGGAACCCAGGTCATCAAGACCCATGCCCGTATTATCACCGCTACGTCGCGGATTCTGGAAGACGAGGTACGCCTGCACCGGTTCCGGGATGATCTGTATTACCGGCTAAACGTTATTCCCATCACACTCCCGCCTCTCCGTAAAAGGATGCAGGATATCCCCCTGCTCGCCCGGCATTTCCTCCGGTTATTCCAGCAAAGCATGAATCATAACGTGCGTGATTTTTCAGCTGAATCTCTGGAAAAACTGGCCGCCTATTCCTGGCCGGGCAATATCCGGGAACTCCGCAACATCGTCGAACGAACTCTCGTGCTGCACAGTCGCCAGGAAGTGATCCTTCCTGATCATCTTCCTGAATTCATCCAGATAAAATCGATCAGTCTTTCACCCGTTAGACGAGAGGGACTTGATTTGGAAAGCGCCATATCGGCCTGTGAGCGGGAACTGATCCAGGGGGCACTCCGGGAATCCAAAGGAAACCAAACCCAAGCCGCCCGACAGCTGGGAACCACCCGGCGAATTTTGCGCTACAAAATGGACAAACTGTCACTCAGTGCCGCATCCTGACCAACCGCCCACTGCTTCCATTTGATTCTGATTCCGAAGAAAAGCATCTACCACGGCGGGATCAAAATGCGTACCCTGCCCAAACCGGAGTTCAGCCGCTGCCTTATCGGGGGCCATCGACTTTCGATAGGGCCGATTCGACCGCATGGCATCATAGGCGTCGATCACGCCGAATATCCGGGCGCTCAAACAGATCTCGTCCCCTTTCAGTCCGCGGGGATAGCCCTTCCCGTCATACCGCTCCTGATGGGATCGAACCACCTCCGCGACATCCTTGAGATACGGGCTTGAGGACAGGATGTTATACCCGACTTCCGGATGGGTCTTCATCACCTTCCATTCATCCTCGGTTAAGGGTCCTTCCTTAAGCAAAATACAATCCGGAACTGAAATTTTTCCAATATCGTGCAACTGGGCGCCTCGCGCCAGAATATCGAGTTCTTTTCGGGAAAGGCTCATCAACTTGCCCAGCGCGTGGGACAGCGCCCGAACCCGGTTGCTGTGCTGTCCCGTGTTGTGCTCCCGCACGTCCAACAATCCGACAAAGGCCTGCAAGGTGAAGTCGTACGAACTTTTCAACGCCTCCATCGTCTCCAGCAGCACCGCACTCTTCTGGCGGATCATGTCCTCCAGATGCAGCCGGTATCGCTCGTTCTCAATCCGCAACCGGCGGTGTTCAAGCACCTTCTCCATCACCGCCAACAGTTGCGAGGGGGTCACCGGTTTCTCAATGAAATCAAAAGCCCCCTCCCGGAGACACGCCACCGCGTTTTCCTTGGTCGCATACCCCGTCATCACCACCGTCATCACAAAACTGTCCGTTTGTCGCAGCGCCGCCAGCAAATTCAGACCGCTGAGTCCGGGCATGGTTAAATCCGTGATGGCCACATCATAAAGCCCGGGATGCTGTCGGACTTTTTCAATCGCCTCATGGGACCCCCCGGCCGTATCAACGCGGTATCCGGCACCCTCCAGGATCCTTTTCAGAACCTTGAGAATCATCTCATCATCGTCAACCACCAGAAGAAAAGGCGTATGAGAAGTCCCCTCCTTTTGCTCATCCTGGTTCCGGTTCTCACGGACCTGCACCCCCGCCTCCCTGTCCTGCGGCGCGGTCCACAAGCAACACCGGTTCCGCCCTTCCCGTTTTGCCGTATACAGCGCGACATCAGCAAGACGCAACATTTCGGACGCATGATCAGAGGACGTAATATCACGACTGGTCGCGAGTCCAACCGAGGCCGTCAGTTTCAGGCAAAGCGTATCGGCACAAAACACATGCTCATCCACCGCCTTGCGAATGCGGTTTCCCAGGGTGAGGCCTGAAGGAAGATCCGTCTGGGGAAGCAGAACGACAAACTCATCCCCGCCATATCGGGCGACCACATCCGACGTCCGGGCCACCTGGGTGAGAATCCCGGCAAACTCCTGAAGAATCCGATCCCCCACCAAATGCCCATGGGTATCGTTGACGGACTTAAAATGATCGAGATCGGTGATGGCGACAGCCATATTATGATTGTACCGCCGAGCCAGTTGCCAGGCCTGTTCCGTCTGTTCCTCAAAGTAGGCGCGATTGTAAAGCCTCGTCAGGGAATCATGGGCCGCCATCTCCCGAATGCGGGTAACGGCGGAAAGAATGGAAGAAAGCACATTGGCAACGTGATACACAAATGCCACATCCACCACGGCCATTTGTTCCGCCTTCGCAGCGGCCAACAGCAGAATCCCCTGAACCTCGCTGTGAACAAGAAGCGGAATGGTCAGCAACCTCCCGGGAACCGAAGGCCCGTCAGAAGCCTGGGGCACCCCCTCAACCTGAAGTCTTAAATGACTCCGATCAATGGTCTTGCCGCTCAGGGCTTCATACCGCGCCACAATTTCATCGCCCGCGGTTTTCAGGAAAGCGTCGGACACGCAACTCTGGGCGCTCAACACAATGATGGCCTCGTCTTCCGAAAACCCGAACAATCCGGCAACATCGCAGGAGGTCAGCTCGCCTAACCCCTCACTCAATTCCTGAAGGGCTTCAACAAATGTTCCGGATGCGAGGGCGGTCTCACCGAGTTGGCCGAGCATGCGCAATTGGCGCTGATGCTGCTCAAGGCCGGGTCCCGCCGCCCCCATTCCGGCCCGCCGTTCGCGATATTCGTCAAGGACACTCTGCGCCAAATAAAGGGGACGAATCGGCTTCTCGAGAATATGATGAATGTTCAGCCGCGAGGAAAGTTCCTCGGAAACATCATCCAGGTAACCGGTCAAAATGATGAACCCGAGCCAGGGCCAGATATTCCGGGCCTCCTGAATAAAGGTGATTCCGTCCATCTCCTGCATTCGCAGGTCAACCAGAACCACATCAAAATCCTGACGCAGAAGGATCTGCAGGGCCACGCGGCCATTTTCAGCAACCTCCACCGCACCGCCATAGGAACTCAGGACGCGCTCGACCAAAAGACGAATGGCCTCATCGTCATCCACCACGAGCACCCGGATCCCCACCAGACTGATTGTTTCCTTTGTATCGGATGTCATCTTGCCCCCATGAAAAAGAACAGTTTCACACTTCCCCCCTTGGCCGCAAGGGGTTTTTCATGAAAAATCAGCAAATTCAGTGTTTCCGGTTGTCAGAAAAACCCTGATTCAAAATCAGGGTTTCCCCGATTGTTTCCCTTTCCTTAATCCAGCATCCTTTCCACCATGAAAAAGAGAGATGCCATAGGACTTCTGCTAACCGGTTTCAGCGTGAGCGCCTTTCGCGCAGCGGAAGCCGCACAGTCCCTTGGTGAAAAATCCGGAGCCCTCTCGGCCTTCCAGGAAGCTCATCCGCTACTGACAATCCTGACTCATATTGGCACCATTCTCCTGTTAGTTGGATTTTTCACCCTTTTGTTCGCAGGCTCAAATCGGGAATCGAATAAATTTTAACCCGACAAGTTCGCCTGAATCAGTAAGTCCCCCTTCTTGACCTCCACGTTCACGGCCTCGCCTTCTTTAACGCTCCCAGTGACCAGAAGTCGGGCGATCGGGGTCTCAACCCGATTCTGGATCAATCGTTTCAAGGGGCGTGCCCCATAGACCGGACTATACCCCTCCCGGGCCAGCAACTCTCGCGCAGCATCACTGACCTTCAACGACACCCTTTGTTCCGCCAAGCGATTCCGCAGATCACCGGTCTGAAGATCCACAATCCGTCCAATCTCCTCCAGCGTCAGAGGCTTAAACAGAATCACATCATCCACCCGGTTCAGGAACTCGGGACGGAATCGCCGCCTCAATTCCTCCATCACCTCGCGCCGAGCTTCCTCCGTGATCGTGCCCTCCGCCCCGAGGCCTTCCAGAAGAACGGGCGATCCGATATTGCTGGTCATGATGATAATCGTGTTCTTGAAATTCACCGTCCGTCCATGCGAATCGGTCAGGCGTCCATCATCCAGAATCTGGAGCAGGATGTTGAAAACGTCATGATGGGCTTTTTCAATCTCATCAAGCAGGATGACGGAATAGGGCTTCCGCCGGACCGCCTCCGTCAATTGGCCCCCTTCCTCGTAGCCGATATACCCTGGAGGGGCGCCGACCAGGCGCGACACAGTGTGCTTCTCCATGTATTCGGTCATATCAATACGAATGAGGTGATCCTCTGAATCAAAAAGGGTTGCCGCCAGTATTTTCGCCAACTCCGTTTTCCCCACTCCCGTGGGGCCAAGAAAAATAAAAGCCCCAACCGGCCGCTTCGGGTTCCTGATCCCCGCCCGTGCCCTGAGAACGGCATCGGCAACAACCTGCACCGCCTCGTCCTGCCCAATCACCTTTTCGTGAAGCACATCTCCCAATTTCAGGAGCTTCTCCCGATCCCCTTGAAGAAGCCGGGTCAGAGGAATTCCGGACCATCTCGACACCACGCTGGCAATTTCCTCTTCCGTCACCTCTTCGCGAAGTAACTGCCGACCCGCTCCCTTCACCGGACCCGTTTTTTGAAATGCCGCCAACTTTTTTTCGAGATCCGGAATGACCCCGTGCCGCAGTTTGGCCAGCCTGTCCAGATCATACTTTCGCTCTGCGTCATCGCCTTCCCGTCTCGCCTTCTCAAGCTCCTCCCGGATCGACTGTACCCCGGCAATGGCCTGTTTCTCGTTTTCCCATTGAGCCCGCATGGCCGTGGAGTGCGCCTTGTCATCGGCCAGCTCCTTCCGAAGCGCCTTCAGCCTTGCCTGACTGGCCTGATCCTTTTCCCTTTTCAAGGCGGTTTCCTCAATTTCCAACCGCATCACTCGCCGGGTGATTTCATCCAGCTCCGACGGCATGGAGTCAATTTCCGTACGGATGGAGGCACAGGCCTCGTCCATCAAATCAATCGCCTTGTCGGGCAGAAACCGATCACTGATATACCGATCTGAAAGCACTGCCGACGCCACCAGCGCGGAATCCTTGATTTCAACCCCATGATGGACTTCAAAACGCTCTTTTAATCCGCGAAGAATGGAAATGGTGTCCTCTACGGAAGGCGCTTCCACCAGAACCGGCTGGAAACGACGCTCGAGTGCGGCATCCTTTTCAATGTGCTTGCGGTACTCATCCAGCGTGGTTGCCCCAATGCAATGAAGCTCGCCTCGAGCCAGCATGGGCTTGAGCATGTTCCCGGCATCCGTGGATCCTTCGGTCCTGCCAGCCCCCACAATGGTGTGAACTTCGTCAATGAACAGAATGATCCGTCCTTCCGCCGCCTTGATCTCCGTCAACACCGCCTTGAGTCGCTCCTCAAATTCACCCCGGAACTTGGCTCCCGCCATCAGGGACGTCATATCGAGGGAAAAAATGGTTCGATCCTTAAGCCCTTCAGGAACATCGCCCCTGAGAATCCGATGTGCCAATCCTTCCACGATGGCCGTCTTTCCCACACCCGGTTCCCCGATCAACACCGGATTGTTTTTTGTCTTGCGGGACAAAATGCGGATCACGCTCCGTATTTCCATATCGCGACCAATAACCGGATCCAGTTTCCCCTGCCGGGCCATTGCCACCAGATCGGTTCCGTATTTCTGAAGAGCCTCATAAGCCCCCTCCGGCGTGGCGTTGGTAACACGCTGATTCCCCCGCACGGACATCAACTCCTTCAGAAATCGCCCCCGCTCCACACCCAATTGAGCCAGAATCCGACCGGCCGGAGTGGCCTTTCCTTCATCTAAAAATGCGAGCAACAGATGCTCAATCGAAACATACTCATCCTTTAACCGCTTAGCCTCATCCCCCGCCTTGACGAGAAGCTGATTCAGGCGTTGGGTAACATAGACTTTCCCGGCCTCCGAAACGGCACCCCGGATTTTGGGTCGGCGTTCAAGTTCTTCTTCCAGTCGGGTACGTAACTCCTCCGGCCGAACCCCGAGCCGCTCGATCAGTTTCGAAGCCAGTCCATCTACCTGCTCCATCAGACATAATAACAGATGCTCTCCATCCAGTTCCTGATGGCTGTAGCGTACGACAGTCTCTTGAGCCATCTGCATGGCTTCCTGCGTCTTCTGTGTCATTTTATTCGGGTCAAACATATCGAGGCCTCCCCTGCTTGTATCTTGCCTATAACAACTAGCAACGATCGTTCCAATTCCAGAACACAAAAGAGCTAGATGCTTAACAATCTGATCAACAAGAAGTTAAGAAATCTCAACCGAGGAAAATAAAAGCGACAAGGGAGACATTATGACACAGCCAGGGACATTATTTCCCATTCCCTCGGATAATCAATCGGACAAAACGCATCAGTCCTGCGTTTTAATAGTCCGGAGCGCTCTTCGTCACAGGATTGGCAATCCTTTTGAGCAGCGTCTTGAATTCCGAGTCGTTTCGGAGCGAATTCAAATCCTGATCCCGGCTCATCCACTCGTGATCAGAATATCCGAGTTTAATGGCGCGCCGAAGCGCCTGAAGCGCGGGATCACGTCGATTCAACACGGCGAGACTACAGGCCAAGTTATACCAGATCGTCATATCATCGGGCTCGAGCTGGGTCAGTTTTTGATCCACGTCCAAACCATCCTCGTACCGCCCGACCCGGGTATAGAGATCACCCAGTGCTTCCAGAACATCCACATCCCGGGGAAGACGAACCATCACCTTCTCAAGAAAATCCATCTCAACAAGGTCAGCAGGCGCTATCTCTTTGTTCTCTTCCTTCATGGTTTGAATTCTAGCATAATTTTACGGGTTGAGCGCTTTTTGAATGAACTTTGTTGTGCTGAAGCCGTCCACCAGGGGAGTACACACCAACCGCCCGCCCCAGCTCTCAACCAACTCACGCTCCTGCCGAACCCGTTCGGGCTCATAGGAGCCGCCCTTGACATGGATCGCCGGACGCAACTGCCGGATTTCGTCCAGAGGATTGTCTCCGGGAAAGGCCATCACCTCATCCACTGAAACCAGTCCCCGAAGCGCCGCCGCCCTGAACTGCTCCGGAAAAACAGGCCGTGTTGAGCCTTTGTATCGGGCAACCGAGGCGTCATCATTAATCAGGACAGTCAAAAAATCACCCATGCGCCTGGCCTCCGCCAGAAATCGAAGATGCCCGATATGAAGAACATCGAAACACCCGTTCACGGTAACACGCGTCACCCCCTTCGCCAGGGGTTTCGTTTTTCTGGACGCTGATGCCGCATCCCACCCCGGGGGCAGAACAAGGGGGGTCCGGTTGGAGTCTATCGCCCGAATGATATCCCCGCTGAAACACCCCGCCAGCGGCATGAGTTCCTCAACCCGGGAAGCCTTTGTCGTCAGCATCACGCCGACAAAGTCCTTTTCAGAATGATCCTGACCCGTAATGCAAACATACGGCGCCAAGTCGGCCAGTCCCTTCTCAACCTCATCCGAGGCCAGAGAGGCAACCGCCGAAACCTCTCGCAAGTGGGACACCATCTCGACTCTGGTTTCAGAAAAATTCTGGGGATATCCGGGCTGACCCCGCCCGATCGCCACCTCATCCGAATCAACCAACACGATCAGAGGCAGGGAAAGTTCACGGGCTTTCCGAATCGCATAGAGATTCCCGGGATGAAAAAAATCGAACGTCCCCCTGACCACGGCCACCCGTTTGTCACCCGCCACCTCGCGACGCCAGGTCTTCAGAGTGTCTAAACTCATGATTCGTGCCAAGGTGTTCATGACGGGACCGGATTCCTTTTAGTCTGCTTTTTTGACCGGAGGAGGCGTGCGACCCAAATGCTTTAACACAGCCTGAAGATCGGCCCAGACCTCTTTCTTACAGGGCGGATTTCGCAGCATAAAGGCGGGATGAAAGGTGGGCATCAGGGAAATTCCCTCATACTCAAACCAATTTCCGCGCAACTTGGAAATTCCCGTCTGGTTAATAAGACCCATCACGGCCGTAGCGCCCAAGGCAACAATGACTTTAGGTTGGATCAGGGAGATTTGCTGCTTCAGATAAGGAATGCAGGTCGCCATTTCCTCCGGGGTCGGCGCACGATTGTCCGGAGGTCGGCATTTGGCAATATTGGCGATGAAAACCTCTTCACGCGTGTAGCCCATGGCCTCAATCATCTTGGCCAAGAGTTGCCCGGAGCGACCCACAAACGCGAGGCCCTGCTCATCTTCGTCGGCACCCGGCGCCTCCCCGATGAACATGATTTCTGGCCGTTTTCCATTCCCCTGTCCCGGCACCGTGTTAGTTCGCGCCTTGTGCAAGACGCACTTTTTGCAACCAGAAATGACCTTGGCCAATTGTGTGAGCTCAGTCTCCACGGCGGTTCCTTTCAACGAGGTTGGCGGCCTGTTTGATTTGCCTCTCCCCACTTCAATCCGTGAAACCCCATCCGCCTTTAACCAGGCCAGATACTCAGCCGTCTGGCCAAGAAGTTCGAAAAATTCCTGTCGGGAATCAGGACACACGGCCACTCAGCCCTCTTCCTGAGTTGCCCGATGCTCAACATGCTTCATGTAAAGCGGACCCAGGCCGATGTAGCCCAGAACCATGAGAATCATAAAAACCGCCGCAGGCAAAGCGATTTTCTGGGGACCAAACAGTACGGCCACCATGATGACCATCGGAATAAACAAGGCGGGGTGCTTGGTGGGTTTTGGATAGCGCACATTGGAGACCTGGAGACTGATAAAAGCGAGAACCCCGGCAATGAATACCGCCGCCACCCACCCGCTGTTCAGGGAGTAATTTTCGAATGGCTCGCTCTGGCTGATAAACACCAACATGGCCACCCATCCCGCACAGGCGGTGATCGGAAGCCCCGTGTAGCCGCCCTGCCCACGAGACGGATCCTTCGCTTTGAACCGGGCCAACCTGACCACGCCGGAAAGCACCACCACCGCCGTCATCGCCACCCGCCAAAAAATCCGGGCACTGTCCTGGGGCAGTGATCCGGTTAACATCACGGTGTAGATCAACACCGCAGGCGCAATGCCGAAGGCCGTCATATCGACATAGGTATCCAACTCGGCACCCATCTCGGTACACCCCTTGAGCTTCCGGGCGACATTCCCATCAATTCCGTCTAAAATCATTGCCAACATGATCAACAAGGCCGCCCACCGATGCATTTCTCCCGCCCGGGCCAGCGTCTCATTCATGCTCTCCACGGTCACCAGGATGCTGAAAAAGCCGCAGAGCATCGCCATCAGGGTGATGGAAATGGGAATCAGTTGTCGCCAGGTCAGTTCGGATTTCATCATCAATTCCTCAGGCGGGCCACGACGGTTTCCCCGGCGCGAACCTTGTCACCCTTCTTCACGAGCACCTCCACGTCAGTCCGTGGAAAAATCATGTCGAGGCGGGACCCGAACTTCATCATGCCAATGGAATCCCCCTTCTTAATTTCCTGGCCAGGCTCCACCCAATATACCACCCGGCGCGCCACCGGACCAACGATCTGTTTCACCAGGCAGGTCGTCTTTTCCCCCCGGATCACAATCGAGCTGTGCTGGTTCAATTCCGAGGACTTCTCCTCAAACGTGAAATAGCGGGCGCCTTCATAATATTGGGCATGTTCCACTTTCCCGGAAATCGGAGCCCTGTTCACATGGACATCAATCAGGCTTAGAAAAATACTGATCTTAACGGCCTTGGTTTTTAAAAACTCAGGCTCATCCACCTCCATAACCGACATGATCTTCCCCTCGGCACCCGCCATGATATCCGCCGGATCCGGAGAGGGAATTCGAACGGGATCCCGGAAAAAGACCAGCAGGTACCCAATGAGGATCACCGTCAGAATTCCACTGAAGACCAAGGCCTTTCGCCAGGAAACACGGGTAAGGCGCAACACGCCAACCAGGAGGGCTCCTAAGGCGATCACGATCATGAGAAAGGGGATAATTTCTTGTCTAAATGCCATGGTTTTGATCCTTTTAAAGAATGCGGATACTACTTTAAGGGAGGAAAAGAAGTCAATCCTGTTCCAAAATCGATACCCATGATAGGATTAACGCCCTTATGAAAAGCCTCCTCCAGACTTGTGCCGTGCTGACAGGACTTACCCTCTTCAGTGGACTTTCCCGCTGCGAGGCCCAATCCAACTTTTTTGTCCGTCCCGGAGTAATCGCTGATCGAACCGGGCGGGTCGTTCGCATCACCGCAGAAACCACATCCCTGAAATTGAATGATCCTGTGGAGTTCCCCCTGGTCACCCGGGAAAGCGGAAAGGATTACGAAGCGCTCGCGGTTTCACATGCCTCCGCGCTCGATATCCATGAATCACTCCGATTCATCGGCTTGGAGCCTGGTCAAGGCGTCGATCCGTCCCAACTCCGGTTCTGGCCTAAAGGCGATCGTGTTAAAATGGTTTTCCATGTCGCCGACGCCCTATCCCCAACCAGACCACTCCTTCGCCTTCCCTTCGAACACCTGATTCAAGACACTCGAACCGGGAAAACCCTGCCTGAGACCGGCCTGGTCTTCACCGGTTCAGAATGGGTTTCCGAAGGAGATCCACCCACCGGCAAGGTCTATGCCGCCGACGCCTACGGGCCTGGCAGCATCGCTTCGGTTTATAATGAGGGCTACTCCGTCCTGGATGTCCCCCGTACCGCTCCGAAGCAGGATGTCTATACCTTTTTGATCCCCAACCCGGATCATAGACTTCCCACCAACCAGCTTATCGAAATTACCCTTGAGCCCTTCTACCGGGACACTCTTCCCCACCGCTTTGATCTCTCCCTGCGGGTCACACCCGATGGCACCTCCCTGACCTATACCCTTCTGAACAGCCAGGAACATGCCCTCAACACCAATCGATCCCGAAACGGAATGCTGGCGGCGCTATCCCGTTATTCAACCGCAGACCGGGATGCTTTTGTGACGCTGATCCCCGACGATGCCATCGCCCTCCAGGACGTTCAGGCTCTGGCCAATCTCCTGGATTCCCTGGATAATGAACGCGGCATTCGTGTCGAGCCGCCTCCTCCCGGACACCCTTATTTCAGGGCTTTCCTGCCTAACGAAAAATTCAGGAAGCGGGAAGATCGCTTCGACAAAGTCGCCGAACTTCATCTGGGCACTGGGGCAGGCGTCACGACCGGGGAACTGATCCTGGTGCAATCCGAATGGAAAGGCGACGACTCAGCCCCGGTATTTCATGAAACCCGCATCCCAATCCCTGCGCCAGCCGCCCTGGAGCCCGCCTTGAAAAAAAGGGACGATCCGCCCACTGTCCTCTTGATTTTTGCGCCCACCAAGCTGAGCTACGGAACGCTTCGGGACTTCATCGGGCCCGCTCTCAGACAGAAGATGATCCTGTATGTATTCGTTGAAGGGTAGCTATTTCGAGCCTTGCTTCTTGACGCAGACGGCCAGCTTTGTTGCCCCGATCCGTTTTGCGGTATCCATCACAGTCACCACATGCTGGAACGGCACATCTTTGTCGGCCTCCACAATAACGGGCTGATGCTCTGGATCGGTCAGTAGCTGACGAAGCCGGCCTTCCAGCAAATCAGGCGCCACGGGCATCCCGCTCAGATAGGCTGTTCCCATCCGGTCCACTTGCACCGTGAGCGTCTGCTTCCGGGGTTGGTCAGGCTCGACTTTTTTAATCGCGGGCAAATTGATCTTGAGTTGCGACTGCACCAGAAGGGGAGTCATGATCATGAAAATCAGCAACAACACCAGCACCACATCAATGAACGGGATCATGTTGATCTCGGCCATGATGCGGTGTTTTCCAAGCACCTTGGCGGGGGCCTTCATGCCGCAGCGCCCTCGTCCTTGCACACCGTCTCAACCAGATCATAGACCGAAAGCTCGACATCGGTCATGAGCACCTCGGACATATGAATGCAATAGTTGTAACCAATCAGGGCGGGAATTGCGACCGCGAGGCCGCAGGCTGTGGTGATCAACGCCTCGGCAATGCCGGCGGACACCACTTCCGGCCCTCCGCCCGCATTCGCCGCGATGCTGGCGAACGCCTTGATGATCCCCAACACCGTCCCAAACAACCCCACAAACGGCGCCGTCCCCGCGACGGTTCCCAAAACCGGAACCATGGCCTCCAGTTTCCGGACCTGAGCCTGCATGGCATGCTCCATCGCCCGCTCCTTGGCCGCACGAGGACCCGTCTGGGTTAAAATCTCAAGCGATACCACCGCAATGGGAAATTCATATTTCCGGCAGAACTCCAACGCCTGGGGCTTTCCCTGTTCCGCCAGAATCCGGAGCAGTCGTGCCATGAACGACCGCGCGTTCACTTGATACCGGCGGATCAGCCGCACGCGATCCACAACAATGGTGATGGAAAAAATGGACATCAGCAACAGGATCGACAGCACTGGCCAACCCTGCATGA
The DNA here is from genome assembly GCA_945890715.1 of PVC group bacterium. GTDB lineage: Bacteria > Verrucomicrobiota > Kiritimatiellia > CAIKKV01 > CAITUY01 > JAABPW01. The sequence goes on from CAMDCX010000004.1 coordinate 70,659, forward strand.
TCATATCGGTTATGGTGACATTATTCATCCGGACACTCCCTTGAAAATACGTTCACATTGATTACGCCTTGACGGCGCAAAGTCCAGTTTATTCGCGACCGAACTTTCGATCCAGCTCCCTGAAGGAGGTATAAATCAGGGTCGGACGCCCATGCGGACAGGTGTACGGCATTTCGGCGGAAGCCAGGGCAACAACCAGTTGTTCCACCTCTGAAAGGCTCAGCCGGTCACGCGCCTTCACCGCCGCTTTGCAGGCCGCCTGGGCAATCGCCTCTTCACGCCACCGGCTATGACTCCCCCGCTCGCCCAGGGTTTCCAGATGACGGGCCACATCAATCAGCATCTCCTTGATGCCGAGGCCGCCCATGCCCCGGGGCAGGGCATCCACCACAAACGTGTCACCCCCGAACTCGGATACCCCCACCCCGAGTTTCTTGATCAACTCAATATTCTTGCGGACATACAGGGCATCCCGCGGCTGAAGTTCAACCGTCTCGGGAACTAACAGGCCCTGGCTCTCGACTTGGCCGAGCTCGACCGCATTCAACAGTTTCTCAAACAGTACCCGTTCGTGCGCCGCATGAGGATCCATCACCACATACCCATCTTCCGTCTCCAGCAACACATACAGGCCGTTGATCTGCCCCACCACCCGGCACCAGGTCCAGGGCGCCTTCGGAACAGGCTTCACGCCTTCCACTGGCTTCGGAGCGGCTCGTGACTCGATCATCCCCGGACGCGGCTCAATCGGCGGCAACCGGGGATAGGAAAACACCCGCGACGCCGGGAGATCATCAATTTTCAGAAGCGGTGTTACCGCCGCAGGCATCGGGGGCACGGGTTCCGGGATCGGGGTCTGACCCGCCACAAAAGCCGCGCCCGACTTCGCCAGGGCATTCCGGATGGCTCCGATAATCGCATCGCGCACATCCGAGGAGCGACGAAAACGAACCTCCTTCTTGGTGGGGTGAACATTCACATCCACCAGACCTGGCTCGAGGTCAAGATACATGAAAATATAGGGGTGCCGACCGGCCGGAATCAACGAATGAAACGCTTCATTGATCGCATATCCGATCACCGGAGCCGACGCAGGCCGTCCATTGACAAACACATACTGCTCCGTGCGATCCCCCCGGGTTAGCGAGGGCAGGCTTATATATCCCGACAGTTGAATATCACCGGATCCCCGTTCCAAGGGCCGGAGCCCGTCCATCAGATCCTGCCCGAATAGCTCACGGATCCGCTCCAGAGGCGTGGCACCGGGCGCCAGAGCCCACGACTTCCGGCCATCCAGGGTCAGACTCATTCCCACAGCAGGCCAGGCCAAGGCCTGCAACAAAAACATTTGCCGGATATGGGTCGTTTCGGTCTGGGGTGATCTCAAAAATTTTCGACGGGCGGGAAGATTGAAAAATAGATCGCGAATTTCCAGAATCGTTCCCGGCGGACACCCGGCATCCTTCACATCCAGAAGCTTGCCGCCGCTAACCACCAGTTCCGTCCCCGCCAATTCATCGTGACGCCGGGTCCTGATGCGAAAACGCGAGACAGATGAAATGGCCGCCAACGCCTCCCCCCGGAAGCCCAGCGTATGAATGTGTTCAATGTCGGCGGCCGTGTGAATCTTGCTGGTGGCATGCCGCTCGATGGACAATAACGCATCGTCGCGATTCATCCCGGATCCGTTGTCCGCCACTGACACCAGCCGGGTTCCCCCGGCAACCGCCTCCACATCCACTTGGGAGGCCCCGGCATCAATGGCGTTTTCGAGGATTTCCTTGAGCACTGAGGCGGGTCGCTCGACCACTTCCCCTGCCGCGATCTTGTTCGCCACATCGGCGGGAAGAAGTCGAATGTGGCCGCCCTCGCTCATCTGGCGCTACTTGATATCTACAACGACGTCATCGGACTTGACAGCGGCGATGGGAGCCGACGTCTCAACCTGCTTGAAGGTCGGCAGGTAGCGGTAATAGACTTCCAGCATCAAGGTGCAAAGCGCGGTGGTATAAACATTTGCTCCGTGATCCCCGCCCTCCCAATGCCCCAGTTTTCCCTCCACAATCTGGTTTCGAACCAGTGCGGTGGTAAATTTCGGATTCCAGGCCTTCCAGTCCGCTTCGCCTTTTTGGAACTTCGCCTGAGTAATGTAGTACCAGGCATAAACTGGATTTTTCGGCCCGGCTTTTGGCGCTGCTTTCCCCTTATCCGCCGCGGGCGCATGCGCCGCCTCGCCTCGCGCCCAAGTCACATCAAAAATAGGGCTCTTTGACTCATTCATCCACTTCAGACCGCTCCGCACCTCTGGGCTGTCCGGTTTACCCAGCAACTGAAGACACAACGTCCCGGCACCGGTCATGGAAGGCGATGAGCCGGGGCTGGGGCCTCCCCCGGTATTGGCATACCCAAACCCCGCAGTGGGTTGATGGGCGGTAGTCCTTAGAAATTTGATACTAAGGGCAATCGCATCGTCCAATCGGGGATTGGTAGACCCCGCCATCTTCGCCGCCTTCATCGCCTGAAACTGCCAGCCGGCTACAGACAAGTCCCAGCGCAGGTGACCCGGTTGTTTTGCGTAACCGTAATCATACCCGCCGCCTGTCTGCTGCCCGTCAATGACCACCTGAATCCCCTTTTCCATGGCCTCTTTCAGTGCCATGATCTTGGTCAGCCCAAAGCCTTCGGCAATGGCATACGTACAAATGCCATGCTCATAGGAGTTGGCAGAAAAAGCGCCTTTTGCGTTCTGCTTGCTCACAATATACTTCATGGCCTTTTCAACGGTGGCACCGAACTCGGGCGAAGCGGGAGTTTCGCCGTGCGCCAGAAAACACAGAAGCGCCAGTCCTGCCATCGCGGGTCCGGGGTTACCATCCGCTTTGATCCATGAGCCATCCGGTCCCTGATTTTCCTTCAGCCACCGCAACGCCCGCATTACGGCATCTTCACCGCGCCCGGAGCCTCCGAACGCGCTCAAGGCACCCTTCCGCCCACCCGCCGTCCGCTGGGCATACAACCCCCGCATCACGAGAGGACTCTTGGACATGGCAATTTCAAATCCAGCCGCCAGCGACGGATCGCCGCTGCCAATCCCCGCCCCATCCGAATTCCCAAGCCCGCTTCCCGGCGCATCCGAGGGTACGTCGATCGTGCTCACCGTTGCATCGGTCGGACGATCAGAAACCACCTCCTGCTCAGGCGGCTTTTCCAATTCCTGCTTCACAACCTCTTCCACCTTTTCAAGGACTTCCGCCTTGGTCTCCATCATGGTCACTTCAACCTCGGGCGCCTTTTCCGTCGAAACGCCAACCGAGAATTGAATCAGGAGAACCAGCAACAAAATATGAAAAAACACGGAGCCGACCGGACCCCACGCATGTTTTTTCAACGTAAACATCAATTTATCGTAATCAATATTCATGTCAGAGTCCCTGAAATCGGATTCTCAGAACAACACTTCGTATTACCGCACGATCCCGAGATATTACAAAATAAACATCTTATGCGCCGCCGGAGCTGACCACGGACAGGTTGACTAATCCGAGTTTGGAGCAAATATCCAAAAGCTCGATCAATTTTCCATGCGGCGACTCGTTTGTACATTGAATCAGAACGGTTTGCGTCTTATCAAGATCCGCCAGCCTTCCGAGCAGGCTCGTCAACTGTCGACTGTCTACCCCGCGGTCATTGATGGTAAAACCGTCCGGAAAAACTGTAACCCGGATGATTTTCGCCTGTGACTCCTGCTGTGATGACTTTTCCGCCTGGGGCCGGAACACATCCAGGTTGGTCAACACATCCACCGGACGAGCCGAGATCAGGAAAAAGCTGAGCAACTGAAAGGCCACGTCGATCATGGCCGTCAGATTCAGCTCCCCTGCCGTAAATGTACTCCGCCGTCTTTTTCTAGACATACAATCCTCCGGCCTAGGCTTTTTCCTTCAGCGCCGTAAATTTGATTTTGTAGAGTCCCGCCGCCGTGCAGGCATCCATGACCTTCCGGACGGTCTCATGCTTCACCCGGCCATCGGCCCGAATCAGAACGGGGACTTCATTTCCCCGCGCATCCAACCTGGCTTTTCTCAGAATGGTGGTCAGCATCTGAACTGGCATCGCCGTTCGCGCGATGGACACGAGTCCATTGTCGCTGACATCCACCTTGACCTCGTACGGGTTTTTAACATTACTCACCTTGCCGTTCGGAGCCATGGCGAGCTTGATCCGGTCGTCAATCGCCTTGTCCTGCATATTGACGGTACAGACAAAGAAAATGATCAACTGAAACACCACGTCGATCATGGCGGTCAGATTGCCGTTCAGCGATTCTTCTTCTCTTTTTTCCTTCATACGAAGAACTCTCCGGACTGTTATTCCGCGACGACTTCAACGTTGCGCAACGACTTGATCATGTCGAGGGTCAGGGCTTCCATACGCAGAATGCTGCTCATGGAGCGATTCTTAAAGTAATAGAAGAAGATCGTCGCCGGCACGGCGGTTCCCAGACCAATGGCCGTGGCCCACAATCCGTGCGAAATGTTGACGGCCAACATGGCTGATTGGGCCGCACCCGCCTCCATGGTTCCCAGGGTCAGGAAGGCGAAGATCATTCCCTGCACGGTTCCGATCAGTCCCAGCATCGGCGTTGTATTGGCGATCACGCTCAGGTAGGTGACGCGGCTGAGCAGTTTTTCGGTCTCCAGATCGGCCGCCACGCTTACGGCATCCTGAACCACTTCATACCCTTCCTCAACCTGGGCAAACCCGGCCTTGAGAATGTTCGCCAACTGACCCGGTGTGGTGTCGCAATGCTGGATCGCCTTCAGCAGGTCGCCCTGCTCCATCGCGGTCCGGACATTACTGATCAAATCCGGAGGCATGATTTTGGCATCCTTGATGTTAATGAACGAGTCCACAATCAACGCCACACTGACAATTGAACAGGCAATCAACATCAACCAGATGACCATACCGAACCAACCGGCGTTCAGAACAATCGCCAGAAAGCCACCGCCTCCATGGCCGCCTTTTTTAGCGCCCTCGGCCTCGGTCTTATCCAATTCCAACGAACCCGCCGCAGGAGCAGGCGCAGGCGCGCTTGCCACCGCCGCTGCACCGCCACCCGCCGCCGCAGGAGCCGGATCCGCCGCCTTGGCCCATTGAACCGACATGACCATGCTGACAACTGCCACACCCAATCCCATCCAGAACGCTTTTTTCATCACCCGTTTCTCCTTGCTTCGTTTTCTTTAATCCCACAATCCCTCATCCGCCCAGCTTCCTTGCATAAGGGCTGTCCGGATACAACGACAACAGTTTCTTTTTCACTTCATCGGCACGCGGATCCCGCATTTCATCCAGAACCTGAACCGCCTTGAAAAGCGCTTCAGGATGAACTCCGCGCGCTTCTTCATACAGCAAAACAGCCCGGAGGTAATCCAAAATCGCATCCTCCCGTTTCCCGTCCGCCTTGTTCAAGTCCCCGCGTTTGACAATCGCCAGGGCAGCCAGGGTCTTGGAATCCCCCGCGATCGCCTCGGCCAACTGCTTTTTCAGAACCGCCGTCATCTGCGCCCCCATCAGGGCGGTCCAATACAAGCCGACCTGCTCATCCGTGATCTGGCCCTTGGGTGTGCTCTCCATAAGATCGCCCATGACCTGTGCCGCCTTCTTGAAATCCGTCTTCGCGAAATAGGCATTGGCCAGCAGCTCACGTGCCCGGGCATCCCACTGCAACCGCTTATACCGAACCGCCAGATCCTCGAGGATCGGAATGGCCGTGTCATACTGCCGGGCGGAAACGGCCTGGGCTGCCTTGTCAAATTCGGCGGGCTTGGTGATCTCCAGCGAATCCACATCGTCTCCCGAAACAGGAATCATGGAGCCATCGGCACCTTCAACCTGGTATTCGCGCCGAACCTCAAACCATTTAATCCGAACGCCGGTCAGCTCCTGGCCATCCGTTTTCCTCAGCACCTCCGCCGGAGCAACCCGGGCGACTATCGCCAAAGCAACCATCATCAACGCCTGAGCCATCCCGATCTTGCGATTCATGATTCGTTCATCCTTATTAGCGGCCCGACGCAAGCTTGGCCTTCGCCTCGTCGCGCCCCTGACGCGCCTTCACAGCAAACTGCCCCTGCGGGAACTGCTTTATGTAGGTTTCGCAGGCCTCTTGCAGACCCTCCATCCTTCCGGTCTCACGGAACAACGGGAGACTCCGGTCAAAAGCCGTTTCAACATGGGGCCGGACTTTGACATTGGAGGGATCCACAAACAACAGGATTCTCTGGTAGGACGCCAAAGCGCCCATCTTGTCGCCCATCAACACTTGAATTCCGGCCATTTCAATATCCGCCTTGACCATCATATCCGGCTCGCGCGAATACTGGCGCACCTTGCCCATGGCGGAAAACGCCTTGCTGAACAAATCCTTCGATTGCTGCGGATCCGAGGCCTTCTTGGCGAGTTCCGCGTAACACCGGCTAAGCGCCAGGTTGACATCGATCACGTACCCTGATTTCTGGTATTTCCCAAGAAAATCCTCCAGAACCTTGACGGCCTCCTCATACTTTCCGGCACCTGCCAGCGCCCATCCCAAGGCCACCGTTGCCCCCTGCCACAGCGGAACATCCTTGGATTTTCGGGCCTCAGAGAGCAGAAGGATGGCCGTTTCAAACTCCTGGGCATCCAACAGCACCCGCCCCGCCTTGAGGAACTGGGAGGCATTGAACAGTTGCGGAGTCTTGGCCATATCGGCATACACGGTCACAGCCTTGGCCTTCTCACCCATATTCATGAGCGAATCCGCGCGCACGAATACCATATTTTGCGCCTGAGGGCTGTCTGGATAGCTTTTGGCCAGGCGGTCAAACGTCTTTCCCGCTTCATCCGACTTGTTCAACAGGTAATACAGGGTTCCCATCGCGCCCAGAATCGACGGCGCAAACTCGGATTTGGGATACTCCTTGAGAAACAATTCATACCCCTCAATGGCCTTGGCCTGATACAGGGGAACCTGATTGGCCGGCTCCCGAAGCCGGGTATAACACTGAGCCTTGGAATACAGAGCCAGTTCCGCCAACTTTTTCATCCGGGTAGCATCCTCGGGAGTTCCCGAAAAAGACGCTCCTTCCAGGGTGATCTGCTTCAGCAGACGGGCATACTCATTCAGGGCAACGACCGTCATGCCGGCGGATCGATATTCATCCGCAAGCCTCAGCCGCGCGGAGAACACCTCCACCCCCGCTGACAGCTGGGCAATATAGTTGGTCAGGATGGGTATGGCATTGGTGTGGTCACCCTGCATGGACAAACAATATGCCTGCCGACTCAGCGCATCGGGGTAAACGCGTGCCCTCGGATAATTTTCAACAATTCTCTGGAAATTCTGCAAGGCCTCCACCGTGTTCGTCGCCCGTAGAGCGGTCTCCCCCTGCCGGTAAAGAATGGAGGGAACTTTAGTATGATTCGGATAACGCTGATAATAAAGCTGATAAACCGAATCGGATTTCAACCAGGCGCGCCGGTCATCATAGGTCGAAGCCACCATCAACAGGGCATTCCCCGCCTCCTCATATTGATTGGTGGTCTGGCAGAACCGTTCCGCCAGAAATTCGGTCATCGCCCGGGCATAGGGCTCATCCTGAAGTTCCACATAACTTCTGGCCAGTTCACTGACCGCCCACGGCGCCCCTTTGAAAGCATCCGTAATGGTGAGGATATCCACGTATTTTTCCGCCGCCGTCTTGAAATCCTGCTGCTGAAACAGAAGGCGGGCTTCCTTCAACTGTTCCGTCACCATCTGAGTGCTGTCAAACTCGGGCTTAACCACCGTTTTGCCGAGATCTTTTACCAGCATATCCACAATGGCATCCGCCCGCCTGCGCGCTTCGGGCGCCCAACTGCTCCCGGGATAATTCTTGGCCACCGAATACAATTGCGACATCGCCTGGGCCAGCATCTTGATGCCATCCGCTTCCTGGGCCTTGACCTTAACCACCTCGCGCCCCTCATCCTCATAAAGCGTCCCCAGCAGGAACTTGCATTCCGCCATCGGACTGAGCTTCATGTTCTCCTTGGCCTCACGCAGCATTTTATCCACATCCATGAGCATGGGGAGATAATCCGTGATCGCCCGCCGGGCTCCCGCCCTGTCGCCGTTAAGCATACGGACATGCGCCAAAATCACCACCGTCTTGGCAAACCACAAATCCGTGCCCTTCCACTGGACTTCCTGGCACAACTTTTCCGCTTCCGCCAGGATTGCTTTTTTCTCAGGCGCCGTCGTGGCGGGAAGTTGCGCCACGCGCAGGGAAAGCTCCGCCATTTCGGTCTTCACGCGACGTTCGATTTCCGTAGAGTTCAGGGGACAGGTTAGCACCCGTCGATACGCCTCCAGGGCTCCCTTCAAATCGCCGCTCAATAACAGCATCTGGGAGAATTTGTAGGCCGACTCGCCGTAAAGCCGCGCCACGCTCTCGGGAGGACCTTGGGGAAACTGCTTGAAGAAATCCTGATAGACGCGCTCGGCATCCTTCATTTTCTGCCAGGCATAATACTGATCGGCAATGGCAAGCTGGATAACCATCGTTTCCGGGGCGCCCGCCGGCATGGTCTTCAACAACGCCTCGGCCTCATCAAACTTTCCGCGCGAGGTCAACACTTCCACACGAACCTTGGCGGCCTCGGCCTTCGCAGCGGGATACCGGATCAACAGCCGATCCATGGCTTTTTGGGCATAATCCGGAAATCGCCATTTGATCAGTTCAGAGGCAAACTGTAATTCCGCCTGGATATCAGCCTGCTCATCCGCAAGGGTGGACAGAGGAAGCCCCCACCCCGACAACAGACCCGCCAATAATAATACCCGCGCGAAAAACCCCGGTGTATCGTTTTTTTTCGTCAGCATGTTCCCACCTTGGTATCAAACAAAATTTGACCCGTCAAGAAGACTGCCCGATTCAACAGCCGGTGAGAATACACTTTTAAGGATTCGCTTCAACTGTTGTTTTTAGATTGAGTCAGACCCAGCCCTGAACTAGAGTCTCCCGCGACGTGACTCAGGCTGATCCTATGAAATACCGCTGTCCACACTGCCGCATCCTGTTTGAGGAATTTGAAGGCTCCCAATGCCCGTCCTGCGGGAAAGGCTTGCGTCATCCCGTAAAATGGAAGCTTCTGAAATCAAAAGAGACCCGACGCGCCGCCCTTCAAAAGCGATTGCCACACTCGCATGAATTCAGAAAGCCGCTCTGGATGGTGTTCATGAACCGGCCCCGTTTCCTGATTTGGGTTCTGGGTGGCTGCGTTCTCGTTGTGGCCTTTCTGCTGAGTGCCAGGATAGAAACGGTCGTTCCCTACCGTCCCCCGACCCTGAGCGCGCAAACCCAGCGGGAATTGACGGTGATTCGCACCGCTCTGGAATGGTTCAGAACCCATTGTCACCGGTATCCCACCACCGAGGAAGGCCTGAAAGCCCTGGTGCTGGATCCCGGAGTAAAGGACTGGAAGGGCCACTATCTGGAAAGCTTGCCGCCCGACCTCTGGGGACATCCCTTTCTCTACTCCGCCCTTGAGGACACGGTTCAGCTTTCCTCCATGGGTCCGGACGGAAAGGCCGGGACAACGGATGACATACCCGCACCCCCGCCTGACTACAAGGCCTTGATGAAACGTCTGGCCAAGGACAAGCGGTAAAGCCTCAGGGCTTCTTCGCGGGCACAGGGGCTGCGGACGGGCCGCTTAATTTCGGCGCAGCGGCCGCTTTCAAGGCAAATTCATTTCCGGGATAATCACGGATCAGGCTCTTTCGCAGGTCTGCGCCGCGCGAATCCCGCACCGTATCCAAAAGCGTTGCCGCGTGGTACAGGGCTTCCGGCTGAATCGCCTTGTTCTTTTGAAACAAGGTCGTCACTTTTAGAAAATCAGAAAGAGCCGCCTCCTCATCCCCCGCTTTCAATGACAGGTTTCCCCTCATGAGATAGAGCTGGCCAATCATCTCCGAAGTGCCTTTTCCAATGGCAACATCAAGCTGTTTGCGTATCGTCTCATTCGTCCCCCCCGTCAACAACGCCCGTTGATAGAGCGCCTGAAATTCAGGCGAAACACTACCGCCCGGCGGAGGGGCTGAAAATGATGTTGCCGCAACAATAAGCATCCCCAGTCCGATCAGACTTATTCCATTCATGCTTCTCATGACGCCTTCCTCTCTTGCTTATCCACGCCGACTTCGCGCCGGAGCGCGTGCCATCTGAACCCGGGCAATGGCCGTTGCCGGAACCGCCATACGGCCGTCTGAAAATTCAATGACATGCCCCTTTTCAATCAGCCAGTGCAACTGCCGTTTCAACTCATTTTCGTTCTTCACTCCCGCCTCAGGGGCGGGCTCACCCCCGGCCTCGGCGGCCGGTTGATCGGGAGAAACAAGCTGGGCGAGCAGTTCCGCGCGCGTACAGCCCGGCTTAGCGGAAATAGCGTCAATCAGCCCCCGTATTCCCTCCACGGCATGCTCGGGATCCATGGCATTGGGAACCACAGAGGTCACAAACGTGTGCCCGGCTGAAGCCTTGAAGGTATGCAGACCCAAATGACGGAAGGCAAGCCGTAGAATCACGGACAATTTCAAGGGGAACCGGGATTCCCGCTGCCAGGCGTCCTCGATCACACGGCGCAGCGGGCCTGGCTCCATGGCATGGGCAACGGGACCGGGCAACACCACCGCACGCGTCTCTTTGATCGCATTCTTCAGGCAGTGCTCCCGAAAATACGCCTCCGCTTCGGAAAACCGGCCAAAGGTTACAGCGGCGTCCCCGGTTCCAAACCGGTAACTCACCTGCTTGCGCATCTCCTCTTTCCACTGCTCAATAAGCGCCGCATCATGAATGGTCTCGATCCGTTTCCGGTACGCCTCCAAAGGCATGTCCGCATATCGGGTCCGATGGATTTCCGCCACCTTGTCATTATACCCGTGATAGTTCAGCGGCCCCAGCAGGACACCGGAAAGCCCGCACTTGGCCACGCACACAAAATTACCCTTGGGCGGCTCGATTTCCTGCTCCACCTTCACGCAGAATTTTTCAAAATGCCTGGAGAAGACATGACTCACGGCCGAGTCCCGGTCAAGAAATACAGCCTTGCAGTCCAGACACTGGGAAAAAAAGAAATTTTCCAGCCCGACCGGGGCTTCAATTTTGATCAGGTAGTAGTCCGGCTTGCTCAGGAACAGCGTCGCAACCTCAAACAGGGAATACGCCCGGGCCGATTTTGCAAGCCGGTTCGCCAGCGGCGCCAATCCCCGCCGCTCAGGGAGAAACGACATCTCCAATAACGCCAGTCGCTCATCCACCGGTTCAGCCACTGCTCGGACGAAAGGCGCCTGACCAGTGTCACCCCGTGATTTATCGCGGATATTCTGTCTGCGCCCGCCGCCCCCGCTGCCGCCCCTTCGATCCTGATATTGAGGGCGATCCCTCCGCCGGGACTCGCCGCCCCGCTCATCATCCGGGGCACGGGATTCTCCTCCGCCAAAGGTCCGGTGCTCCGGCGGTTTCCTGGCCCACACGGGCACAAAATTCAAATCAATCACAAGCGCTTCTTTAGTTTCGGGGGCCGATTCAGTCATAACTGTTCAATATAATGGAGATGCTCATGATTCTCAAACCCCTTTTTTCAATCCCTCAACTTTTCTTTCGCCAACAGGCCGCAGTATGATAAAAGACCACCCGCTTATGAGCACCAACCCCTCTTATCATTGGCTTACCACCGGAGATGCGTTTTTCGCGGCTGTCGAAAAGGCTATTCGCCTGGCTAAGGATTCGATCCGCCTGGAAATGTATATCTACATGGCAGGGCAACCCGGCAACACGATCCGGGACGCCCTGTGTGACGCCGCCCGGCGCGGGGTAACAGTCAGAATCCTGCTCGACGCCTTCGGCTCCCTGGAATTGCCCTCAGACTACTGGCATTCTGTCACCGGGGCAGGCGGACTCGTGCGACTCTTCAATCCGCTCACGTTGGGCCGCATCGCCTTCCGGGATCACCGGAAACTGCTCGTCTGTGACGGGACCTCCGCCATCATCAGCGGATTCAACATCTCCCGCCACGAGCTCGGGGATGGTGTCACCCGGGGGTGGCGCGATCTCGGCTTGAAGCTGACCAGTCCCCTGGCGGGTGATCTGGCTGAATCCTTTGACCGGATGTTCCGGATGGCGGACTTCAAACACCGCCGCCTCCATCGGATTCCCTGGCGACCCCCGTTTCGCCCCTGCACGCCAAAACAACTCTGCTCCTCCCTCCTCATCAGCGGACCCGGCCAGAACGGGAGCGCCATCAAAGCCACCTTGCTTCACGATCTTCAACAGGCCCGCACCATCCGAATCATCTCCGCCTATTTCCTTCCACCACGCCCCATCCGCCGGGCTCTGATCCGGGCCGCCCGCCGGGGACGGGATGTCACCCTCATCACCGCCGGAAAAACGGATGTCAAATTGGCCCGCTTCGCCGGTCGCGCCCTGTATCACCGATTGCTCCGGGCGGGAATCCGGATCGCCGAGTATGACGCGCAGATCCTGCACACCAAGCTGATCATCGCTGATCATGTGGTCTATGTCGGGTCCGCCAACCTCGACACCCGAAGCCTGAACATCAATTACGAGTGTCTGGTCCGGATTGACGACCGGCGGCTGGCCGATGAAGCGCACCAGATTTTTAATGACCACCTGCTCCATTGCCAGGCCATTAACCGCTCCACCTGGCCCCAAATCCGCGGTCTCTGGGAAAAACTCACAGAACGCCTCTCCCACTTTATTCTCGCCCGTATCGACATTCTCTTCGCCCGCCGTCAGCTCGGAAAATTAAGGTAGGTTTCCCTGCCTCAACCATTCTGCTATAGTCAGCCCCATTCATAAGGAACCAACCATGACTTTTACCGAATTGGGAATTCCGCCGGCACTGGTGGACGCCTTGAGCAAAGAGACCATTACCGAGCCTATGCCGATCCAGATTGCGGCGCTTCCGGAATTGCTTGCTGGCAAAAACGCCTACCTGAATTCCGAAACCGGCACCGGAAAAACGCTGGCCTACCTGCTTCCCCTCTTCTGCCGGATCGACCCCGCCCTGGCCGAACTCCAGGCCATGATCCTCGCGCCCACCCACGAGTTGGCCATTCAAATCCAGCGCGTCGCAGGCGCCCTCGTCCAGAATTCAGGCCTTCCCATCCGCACCGTTCTCCTCATCGGCGGCACCGCCATTCCCCGTCAGCTGGAGAAGCTGAAAAAGAAACCCCATCTCGTCATCGGCTCACCCGGCCGGGTGCGCGACCTGATCATCATGAAAAAACTCAAGACCCAGGCCGTGCGGAGCGTGGTGGTCGACGAAGCCGACCGGCTTCTGGCCGACGACTCACTGGTATCCGTCCGCAACATTCTCTATTCCACTCCCCGGACCCGCCAGGTCATCTTTGTTTCCGCCACCGAGCACCCCGCGGCGACAGCGGCCGCCAACACCCTGACCGAGGATCTTGTCATGATCCGGGCCGGGGCCACGCCGGTGAACCCCAATATCGAGCATCACGTCCTCGTGTGCGAGGAGCGGGACAAGCCGGAGCTGCTACGGAAGCTGATTCACGCCCTTAATCCCGCCAGGGCCATCGTTTTTGTCCACCGGAACGAAAAAGCCGAATTAATTGCCGGGAAACTCGCCTTCCATAAACTGCCCGCCTCCGACCTCCATGGGGCCTACGACAAAAGCGAGCGAAAGAAAGCCATGGACGATTTTCGAAAAGGTGACACCCGGATCCTGATTGCCTCGGACATCGCCGCCCGGGGCCTGGATATCGCAGACGTCACCCACATCTTCAACGTGGATGTCCCCAGTGAGAGCAAGGCCTATCTCCACCGGGTGGGTCGCACCGCCCGGGCAGGCGCCAAAGGTCACGCCATTTCCCTGATGACGGAAGCCGAACTCCGCCTTGTAAAACGCTATGAGACCGAACTCGGAATCACAGTATCCCGTATCATTCTCCGCGAAGGCGAAGTACTGGTCGTGGAATAAGCGAAACCGTTTTACTTCGAGTCCAGGCAGTTCCGAACCCTTTGAATGAGTTTGTCGGAAACAAAGGGTTTTTGCATAAAACTCAAGTCTGGAATCACCGACAAGCCATGCCCGGTCATTTCGCCGGGATAGCCGCTCATGAAAATAACCTTCAGTCCCGGCTTCTCTGCCCGTAATTGTTCGGCTAATTTTCGACCTGAGACCCCCCCGGGCATGACAATATCCGTCAACAGCAAATCAACCGCGCCGCCATGCTGACGCCAGACCTCGGCCGCCGCCACCCCATTGGGCGCTTCAAGAACCCGGTAGCCGTACTGCTCCAGAACGCGAACTGCCAACATTCGTAACGACGCCTCATCCTCCACCACCAGAATGGTTTCAGCCCCCCCGATCAGGGGTTCAGCGGCTTGTCCGGCAACGTGGGTCTCTTTCACCTCCATGAGACGGGGTAGATAAATATGACATACCGTCCCCTTCTCGGGCTGGCTTTCAATTTCAACCCAGCCATGGTGCTGCTCGACAATCCCATGCACGGTGGCAAGCCCCAAGCCGGTCCCCTTTCCTACCGCCTTAGTGGTGTAGAACGGCTCAAAGAGATGCGACATGTGTTCAGGCGCAATTCCGCACCCATTGTCCCGAACGGTCAGGCAAATAAAATCACCCGCCTCAACGTTGTGCAGGGTGGCGACAGCCTTGTCAACGGCGACACGATCCACTTCAATGTCGAGTTGGCCGCCCTCGGGCATGGCATCACGGGAATTGACGGCCAAATTCATTAAAACCTGCTCAATCATGCTCATATCGCCCCACACAACGGCCTGCCCCGGAAACCCGCGCATGTGCAGCGAAATATCCTCTCCGATGAGTCGCTTGAGCATCTTGGTGATACTGGTCACCACATCATTAATATCCAGAGCGCATTGATTCATGACCTGGGTGTGACTAAAGGCCAGCAACTGGCGCGTGAGCTTGGCTCCGCGTTCCGCTGCCACGGAAATGTCATCAACCGCGTCGACCTGCTCCGGCGTCAGGGTCTTGATCCGGTTCAAATCAGCGGCATTCATCAAAATGACGGCCAGGATATTATTAAAATCGTGGGCCACGCCTCCAGCCAGTCGCCCCACGGCTTCCATTTTCTGGGAATGAAACAATTTCTGCTCAAGCTGGATTTCGCGGGTAATGTCACGCTTGACGCCGACATAATTAACAATCTTACCGGCGATATCGAACACGGGCGAAATAGAGGCCTCCTCCTCGTACAACGTGCCATCCTTCCGCTTGTTCACCAATCGGCCGCTCCAGACTTTCCCGGCGGCCAAAATATCCCAGACCTGGCGGTAGAACTCGGCATCCTGCCTGCCGCTTTGAAGAATGCGCGGATTTTGACCAACGGCTTCTTCCCGGGTATACCCTGTTGATTTCTCGAACACCGGATTGACATAGAGGATCGTCGCCTTGTTGTCGGTGATCACAATCGTCTCGGCCGCCTGCTCCACCGCCGTCGCCAACCGGGTATTAGAGTCTGTTGTCTGCTTGCGATCCCGTAACAGCCTCCACTCCCGGAGTGCGCTGTCCACGATCCGGGGCAGCATGGAAAACGCCTCAGGCGACTTGACCAGGTAATCCAGCGCGCCCGCCTTCATCACCTCCACCACAATTTGCTGATTACCAAACGAAGTCATGACCAGGACGGGGAACGCCCCTTCTTCCGGTGGATGCGTCAGAACCTCCACGGCACGACCGTCGGGCAGATTCAAATCCATCAGCACAATATCCGGCGCGGAAGCCTCAATCAATCTGCGGTAGTCGCGCAATGTTGAAACCGCTTGAATATCAACCCCGGTGCCTGCTTCCTCAAAAGCGCGACGAATGGCTTCAATATGAGCCCCCTCATCATCCACAACCAGAAGATGTAAACCGTGCCGTGTCATGAGCGTCCCATTAATGCGGATATTGATTCCAGGCAAGCCAGTAATACCCGAAGGTTTCCATGAGTTCAGTGAACTGCCCGAAGTCCACCGGCTTAACCAGGTAACTGTTGGCATGGTTATCGTAGGCCTTGACCAGATCTGCCTCCGCCCTGGACGTAGTCAGGATCACCACCGGAATCGTACCCAGCGAGGGATCAGCCTTGATGAGTTTCAGCACTTCCATCCCGTCCAGCTTCGGCAGACGCAAGTCGAGCAGGACAATACCCGGGCGCGGTGATTTTTCGGGGTTGCTGAATCCATTCCGGCGATGCAGATAATCCAGGGCCGTCTGACCGTCGGTGACATGGATCAGGCGGTTGGCAAGATGACTGGCCTCAAAATTCCGCCGAACGATTTCCGCATGAGCCTCATCATCTTCCACCAGCAGAATGACAATCGGTTCACCCTTCATAATCATGCTCCCCTTTTAATGCTTTCAACCGCTGCGGGCAACGTGAAATAGAAACACGCGCCCTGCCCCGTCCCCTTCGATTCCACCCAGATCCGGCCATCGTACAACTCAACGATCCGTTTGACGAGAGCCAAACCCATACCGGTGCCCTCGATCTTTGGATTCAGTTTTTCAAACAGGGCGAACACCTTCTCATGGTAACGCGGATCGATGCCGTCGCCGTTATCGCGCACAAAGAATACGGTTTCCGCATCCCGGCTTTCCACGCCAATTTCAATGCGCGGCTCTTTCTGGTTGCCCATGAATTTGACGGCATTATCAATCAGATTTTGAAAGATCTCAGCCAGCCGCACCCGATCTCCAAACACCAGCACCGCAGGGTCGTTCACCGTCAGAATCACCCCTTGCGAGGCAAGACGACCCGACACAGCCCGAAGGGCATCATTTACCAGCTCCTGCAAGGTGACGCGCACCGACACAAGAACAACGCGTCCGATGCGTGAAATATCCAGCAGGTTATCCAGAAGTCGGGCCATCGTGTCCGTGGCAGAGCGGATGAACTGGATGTCTTTCTCGATTCGCCCGGTATCCCCCGTCGCAATGTCCTTCCCCAGATAGCCCAGAAAAGTTTTGACGGTCACAACCGGACTTTTCAGGTCATGGGAGGCCGTATAGAGAAACCGCTCCAACTCAACATTCTTCTCCTGAAGCTCCTTTGCGCTTTGCGCCAATGCGCTCGACAGCCTCGCCTGATCCCGGTAGAACCGGACCCGCTGCTGCCGCCAGATCAGACCCACACAGGCTCCTGCGCTGAAGAGTAAAATCACCATCATACCGATCACGAGCCAGCGCCGTTCCCGAACCACCGCATACACTTCCGTCGTATCGACTCGGGCAACCAGCGACCAGGGCGAATCCGGAATGGTGCTCAAGGCCGCCAACACCCGAACACCCCGGTAATCAAAACCCTCCATGATTCCCTCGCGACCCAGAACGGCCTGAGCCGCAGGCGATACAACGCGATCCAAAGACATGCGCAGGTTTAACGCGGTATTCGTCGCGAACCGGAGTTCATTCAGGAAAACAGCCTCGTTCCCTTCCCGGCGGACAAGGAGCGTCTCGGCCGTTTTGCTGTAAGTCGGCCACCGCTTGATGAAGGGATACAGATAGGTTTTCGGATTAATCCGAAAAACCAGTGCCCCCAGCGGTTGACTGGAGCCGAGTCCCTGCAAAATGGGCACGAGAATGGCTAGATATACACCATGGTCGGTTTCGTCCCGATAGAAGTCCAGAAAGGTCACCTGATCCGATTGAAGAACCTCTGGAAGGCGCTGAGAAACAACGGAGGTCAGGTTCGTCAGGGTTTCGGGTATCGTCATCCGCGTGGCACTGCGGGCATCCAGCAGAAAAATCTGATCGTATTGAAATATGGTCTGGTATTTTTCGAGCCACTCCCGGAGAAGTCCCGCCGTTTCCGGGGCTTCCGGATTTTCAAAAAAACGCCGCACCAAAGCGGAAAATGCGGCATTATTCAAAAGAACAGCCGCATCTCCCCAGCGTTCGGTGCGCCACTGCGTCAGTTCACCAACCTTCAGTTTGGCAATCGCCGAAAGCTGTTTCTCGTATTCCTTCCGGTAATTCGCCTTGAAATGGTGATAGTAGAGATAGCTCAGGGTGATGATGCCCGCCGCCAGGAGACCAAAAATCAGGAGAAGAATATACGATGTTACGTGAACATCTCCAGGTCGGGTTTCTTGCGCCGCATCTCGAAAAAGGCTGTTCATGACGCCATGGTGCTAGAATGAAGTGGGGAGGTCAAGCGCCTCGCACTTCCTCATACTTCCGCTCCATCACGCCGAGACACCGCTTCATGTCGAAATCCTTGATCCGGGCAAGGGCGCCCAGCCGCAGGCGACGGGCCTGATAAGGATCGGCCAGAACCTGGAGCGTCAGGCGGGCCAGCACCTCAACATCGCCGGGCGCAAACAACAGGGCATCCTCCCCGTTCCGAAGAATTTCGCCCTGTCCGTCGGCCGTGGACGCGACACAGACATTCCCCACCGCCATACCCTCGAAAAGAGTGCTGGGGGTGCCTTCCTGATGGCTGGGAAATAGCTGAACATCCAGACACTGGATCACATTCACCACATCGGAACGATACCCCAGAAAGGTAATCCGGTCTGTCAGGGAGTTGTCCTTGACCCACTGCCGCAACGTCTCCTCGTAGCGGCCATTGCCCAGAACCCAGAGAGTGACATCAGAGCGCTCTTTCAGAATCAATTGAAGCGCCTTAAAGGCGTCAAGGTGCCCCTTGTGGCTTTCCAGTCGCCCGACCACGCCGAGAATTTTGTCCCCCGGCTTGCGCCCTTGCTCCTGACGAAACGAGTCTGTCCAGCCAGGCTCCGCCTTATGGATCTGGTCGAGCGGGATCCCGCTGTACAGCGTTTCCACGCGCGCCGCCGGGATGTAGCGCTTCTCGATGGTGAATTTCCGGGTGGACTCCGAGACCGCATAGGCATGGCGGGTAAAGTGACCCAGCACCCACTCCACCGGGCGCTGAAAAACTGGAACGGTTCCGTAGTTGCAATGCTCGTGAACGATGACCGGCTTACGGAGAAGGAGGCCCGCGATTCGCCCCCAGGTGCAGGCGCCGTAGCCGTGGGCATGGAGCACATCCACCTTCTCGCGCCGCATCAGGGCGATAAGTTTGAACAGATTGCGGGGATCCATCTTTCCATAGCCGAGATAAAACGGCGTGATGCCCGCCGCCTTCAAACGCTGATCGGCCAGTTCACTGGGCCCCTTGCGACTGCACAGCAGAACCCGGAACCGATTCTGATCAAACGCGGGGATCCACAATTCAAACAAGCGTGATACGCCATGAAAGGAGACCTGCTTATCGCCGAAGTGCTCGCACAGATGAAGAATGGTGATTGTGTTCATTTCTCTTGTTGCCGTAATCCGGAATCGCTATCGTCAATCATTCACGGAAATCAAATGGGCTTATACCAATGAAGTGTTTGTTTGTCTATAAAACGGCCTCGCTCGACATCACGGACCC
Organism: PVC group bacterium; assembly: GCA_945890715.1. Lineage (GTDB taxonomy): Bacteria > Verrucomicrobiota > Kiritimatiellia > CAIKKV01 > CAITUY01 > JAABPW01. Next base: position 90,151 of record CAMDCX010000004.1, read on the forward strand.
CATGGGGATCATGTGCCTGATTGCCAATGTCAAGAAACACGGGCACGAATCGGATCTGTTCCTGACCAACCTGGAGCCGAATCTTTTCAAGGCCGTGACCGACTTCAAGCCCGATGTCATCGGCTTCTCCGTGACCAGCGGTGCCGAACCCTATTACCTGGAACTGATCCGCCGCCTTCGAAAACACACGAATTTCATCTCGATCCTCGGCGGCCCGCATCCAACCTTCTTCCCGGAAATCATCGATGAACCGGAAGTGGACATCATCTGTCGCGGGGAAGGCGACGACGCTATCGTCAAACTGCTCGACACGCTTCAAGCAGGCGGCGATATTTCCACCATCCCGAATCTCTGGGTCAAAAAGGACGGACAGGTCGTCAAGAACCCGATCGTCCCACTGATCCATGATCTGAATAGTCTGCCGTTCCCCGACCGGGCCTCATTCCTGAAGTATTACGCCTACGCCCACAGCAGCGTGAAGCATTTCCTGGCCGGCCGCGGGTGCCCCTATGACTGTACTTACTGCTTCAACCGCAAGCTGAAGAAACTGTACAGGGAAGAGGCTGGAGAGACCCAGTATTGCCGTCTGCGCAGCGTGGAGAACGTGGTGCAGGAATTGGAGGAGGTTCGTAAGCATTACCCCCTCAAGATTGTGTATTTTCACGACGACCTGTTCATCATGAACCGGGTCTGGCTTAAACAATTTGCCGAAGTGTATAGCCAGCGGGTTGGTCTGCCCATGATCTGCTACGTCCGCGCCAACCTGGTTAACGAGGACGTGGTTCAGTCACTCAAGAAGGCCAACTGCGTCACCATCGCCATGGGTGTCGAAAGCGGCAATGAGGCCCTTCGGAAACTGGTGCTCAAGCGCGACATGACTAACGCCAAGATCATCGAGGCGGCGGATCTGTTCCACAAGTACGGCATCGCAATCATGACCCAGAACATGGTCGGCCTGCCCGACGAGACGATTGAAAATGCGTATGAGACCATTCAGGTCAATACCCGGGTGAAGCCGGCCTATGCCTGGGCCTCGATCTTCCAGCCCTATCCGCGCACCGAGCTTTACCACTACTGCATTGAGAAGGGGTATCTCGACCCGTCACACAAGCAGCATGAGTCCTACCAAGTGGAATCCCCCATCAATAAGGGAGAGACCAAGCGCGAATTTGAGAACCTGCACAAATTCTTCTCGCTGTGCATCGAGTTCCCCTCCCTGATCCCGCTCTCACGCCGCCTGATCAAGTGGCCGGGCAATATTCTATTCAACCTGATCTATCGCGGCTTCAAGGGCTACACCCACATCTTCCGACTCAAGATGAGCAGCGGTGAAATCGGGTTCTTCGTCTACCTGTGGGGCATCATGCTCTACAAGATCCGCACGAAACTGGGGCGGACGTATTAGGGCTACTCCCTGCTCCTCAGCACCCGGGCGGGAAGGCCGACGGCAATGACTTTGGCGGGTAGATCGGCATTCACCACGGCACCGGCACCCACAATGGTGCTCTCTCCGATGGTGCAACCGTCCTGAACAATCACTCCAGCACCAATCCAGACCTCGGCGCCGATGGCAATCCCCTTGGCAATCCGCTTCTGATCCATGACCGAGGCATCGGTCTTCGAGAAGTCATGCCCGCCACCAACAATGTAGCTGTAGGCGGCAATCAGGGTTTTCCGACCAATCTCAACCTTATGGGAAGAGGCGATGTCGCAGTTGAAGCCGATATTGACGTCATCCCGGATGAGGATATCGCCGTTCTTGCAGTGGAGAATCGTATTGCGCCCGATGAAGACCCTGGAGCCGACCGTGATCCCGGCATTCGACTCACCCTTCGCATCGAGCAGACAGTTATCGTCAATGACTACGTTGTCGCCGATGACGATTTTTTTCGGATGGCGCAAGACCACATTCGCGCCGAAGACTACATTCCGCCCGCACCGGCCAAGCAACCTGGGATAGAGGACTTTTCGCAACGCCAATCCCAGCGCCCCGGGAACGGTTGAGCAGAGAAGGATGATGACCTCGTACTTCAGCAACGAGAGCCAACTTCCGCGCCCGATCACGAGCGCGAGGTATTTGTGCATGGGCGACTCATGGCTGTTCACCAATTGCTGCTGAATATCCAGAATTTGATGGGGCTCTGTCATGGGCGGAATACTGGCAATCCCCCCGCCCGCCGTCAACGCCGCAGTTTCCTGCTATCTTCTCCGCAATACTAGGGAGAGGGCAAAGAAGCCACACGCCCAGAGGACAATGGTTGCGCCGGTCGCGGTGTTCCAATAGTAGGAGCAGACCAGGCCAATCACTCCGGAAAGAAGACTGACCGCCACCGCGCCGAGAACGTACCCTCGGGTGTTCCGGGCCAGATTCCGCGCGGTGGCCGCCGGCAGGATGAGCATGGAATTGATTACCAGAAGCCCCACCCACGGAATGCTCACCGAGACCACAACGGCTACCAGCACCGAAAACACCGCCTCTAATACACCCGCCGGGAATCCGCGACTGGCCGCCAGGGATCGGTTCAGACTCACAAAGAAAAGGGCATTGAACAAAAATACCCACATCACGGCCACTCCGCCCGATACCACGGCCAATATCCCCAGCTCGCCCGGGGTAATGGTCAGAATGTCGCCAATCAGATATCGGGAATACCGGGCAAACCCCCCGCCGCGCGAGAGCAACACCACACCCAATGCCACCACGAACGCCATCACCAGAGCAATACTCGTATCCGGCGGAACGGCGCTGGTGCGGCGCATCAACACCATCGCCACGGCCAGCACCACCGCAAATCCAACAATAGTCGCTGTGGGATCGGCAATCCCGAGCAACGCCCCCAGCGCCAGGCCGGTCAGGGCCGAATGCCCCATCGCTTCCGAAAAGAACGCCATCTGGTTGTTGATCACCAGACACCCAAGCAGAGCCAGCAAGGGCGAGACCAGTAGCACCGCCAGAAGCGCATTGTGCATGAAGTCATACTGCGCCCATTCAAACGGAAGATTCAGAAGCAAGGTATGCCAGAGGCTCATCACGCTTCCCCCGCCTGCAGGGCGCACTGCTCGTGCTCAAGCTGCTTGAACAAAGGACGCCGCCCGTCAATTTCCTGCTCGGTAAACCCGAATCCGAAGGTCTGGCGAATCAGGGGATTCAACAGAACGTCCTTTGGAGCCCCTTCACACAACACCGTCCGGTTCAGCAGGATCATCCGGTCCGAAAACTGGGCCGCCGCCGTAAGGTCGTGGGACACCAGAAGAATGGAGAGATCATATTCCGTCCGCATTTTGGACACCGTCTGATAGAACCGCTCCATGCCGCCCTGATCAAGCGCCGCCACGGGTTCATCCAGCAGGAGCAGTTCCGGTACCGGAGTAAGCGCAAGCGCCAGGAGCACCCGCTGGAGCTGGCCCACCGATATCTCCGAAATACGGCGATCCAGAAGGGTTTCCGCTCCTACCAATTCAAGCTTAGCTTGTGCCTCGCAAGCCACCGCCTTGCGGGTTCCCACCCAAAGCGGCCACCGGGTCAAGGCGCCCGCAAACAAATCCATCACCGTGGTGGGGGAGGTACGATCCAACTCCAACTTTTGAGGCACATACCCGATGCGCAGGGGTTTCGTGGTTTCAATATTCCCATGATGAATAAAGCGCAGGGACCCCGTGTGAGGCAATTCCCCTACCATGGCCCGGAGTAGCGTCGTCTTTCCTGCACCATTCGGCCCAATCAAGGCGGTCAGCTCGCCGCAATGCATGTGCAACCGAATCTGTTCCAATACACGGGATCCGCGAAGCGTAACGCCAAAATCCACCAACCGCGTGCAACACTCACCGCACGAACGCATGGCTTTATGGGAGGTCTGATCCATTGGTGGTTTATCTTAATCCTAATCGTAATCGTAATCCTAATCGGATTTCTCGTTTCGCTCAACTTCTCATGATTCGTACTTTAGAGGGGGCAGGAGCGTGAAAGCAAGAGCAGGATTACGATTAGGATTACGATTACGATTATGAAGTGTTGTCGTCCCCAACAAAAGTGACATGCACTCGCGAATATCAACCCTTGACGGAGGGGGTCTGATTTTGATATTTAGCCCCCCCATTATGGGACAACAACTTAGAGCAAGAGCCAAACGTAAGCGTCGTACACGTCAGATTCAGCGCAAGATTGACACCGCCAAAGCGGTTGTCAAAAAGAATGCTGCCAAGGCGAAAACGAAGAAGTAAAACTGAATCAAATCAGTTTGCCGCCGCCTCCGTGCGGCGGTTATTATTTTTTACAGGGCGCGGTAGCCAAGTGGCCAGGCAGGGGTCTGCAAAACCTCGTACATCGGTTCGAATCCGATCCGCGCCTCCATTAACTATCTTTGGTTCCCGACCAAACTACAGCGACACAATGGTCACACCATCGCCGCCCGGGGTCTGGCCGGGCTCGCCAAGCCTGAACTGGCGAATGCCAATGACTGAAAGGCGCTGGTGAATGGCCTTACGGAGTGCGCCGGTGCCGTGCCCGTGGATAATGCGGACTTCCGGAACCCCCTGCAGCATCGCATCACTCAAAAACTGATCCAGACGGGGCAGCATCTCCTCCACCCGCAAGCCGTGCATATCGATCTCCCGCACCATCGACGGCCGTTTTGGTTTTTTCTTTCCCCTCATGTCGTTCATTCTTCTCATAACGCCGCTTGACCCACAAGGCCGCAATACCAATAATAACGGCTTGCTTTACGCACCCCATGAGCGACAACGTCATAGAAGTCCGTGAGGTTCAAAAACGCTACGGCACCTTCACCGCCGTGGATGGGATCTCGTTTGACGTGAAGCGGGGGGAACTGTTCGGCCTGCTCGGGCCTAACGGCGCCGGAAAAACCTCCACGATCCGCATGATCTACGGCTTTTCACCCCTCAGCGGGGGATCCCTGCGTGTTTTTGGTCACGACATCACCACCGGGTGGCGCGATGTCCGCGCCCGCCTCGGCGTTTGCCACCAGGAGGACAGTCTGGATGAGGAAATGTCGGTGCGAGACAACCTGGAGATCTTTGCCGGTTTCTTTGGCATTCCCCGTGCCGTCGCCCGGGACCGGGCCAACAAGCTTCTGGATTTTTTCAGCCTGGAAAACAAAGAGAAGGCGAGTGTGCGGGAACTCTCCGGCGGCATGATGCGACGGCTCGCCATCGCCCGCGCCCTGATCAATGAGCCCGACTTGTTGATCCTGGACGAGCCCACAACCGGCCTCGACCCGCAAACCCGTCATCAACTCTGGGAGAAGCTGGCCGACCTGAAGCGACAGGGCGTCACAATCATCCTGACCACTCACTACATGGAAGAGGCCGCACAACTCTGCGACCGGCTCATTATCGTGGACCACGGCAAAATCCTGGTCGAGGGCAGACCGCGCGATCTCGTCGCCCAATTTGCAGGTAACCAGATCATTGAAAGCCAAGGCATTCCGCGCATGGGAACGCTGGAGGATGTATTCCTAAAGCTGACCGGACGGGAGCTTCGGGAATGAGTACCGACAACCATCTCACCTGGCGACTCCTGCGGGTCTGGAGGCGTGACTGGCTGGTCACCCGCAAATCCTGGCTTATCGGATTCATGACCCCGCTTCTGGAGCCGATCCTCTACATCACTTCGCTGGGGTTCGGCTTCAGGATCCTCATTCCTGAAATCCAGTACGAAGGGCATACGCTCACCTATGTGGTGTTCATGGCTCCGGCCATCATCGCGACCAACATCATGTACACAGCGTTCATGGAGAACTCGTTCTCGTCGTTCGTCCGGATGTATTACCAGAAAACCTATGACGCGATCCGGGCCACGCCGCTCTCGGTGGATGAAATCATTGCCGGGGAGATCATGTGGGGGGCGACAAAATCCCTGATGGCTGCCACGATCATGGTCACCGTCCTGAGTCTTTTCGGCCTGGTGCGTTATCCAACCGGACTCGGCCTGCTACCCCTCGCCTTTCTGGGCGGCCTGCTGTTCGGTGCCATTGGCATGCTCTTCACCGCATTCGTGAAGAGCATCGACATGTTCAACCTGCCGATCTTCCTGCTTATCACGCCGATGTATCTCTTCAGCGGCACCTTCTTCCCGTTGGAGAATCTGCCCGGCTGGGCGCAGGGCATGGCGTGGGCGCTCCCCCTGACACATCTGGTCTCGCTCGCCCGAAACCTGTGCCTGGGAACCGTTTCCTGGATGAACGTTCTGGTCTCGGGCGGCTACCTGCTGGCAGCAACAGTTCTTCTGGTTCCCCTGGCCCTGCGCCTCATGCGCCGCCGCCTGATCAAGTAGGTTCCGTGGGCGGCAAGGAGCCCATCCAGAGGAGTACCCTCAGATCAGATTGACGCCTTTGATGCCGAAATGGCTGGCGGCTGCAAGAAGGCGCTGGTCATTGGAGTAGATCTCCTTGAAACCGTTCTCGGCCGCACAAGCCAGGTGCAGCGCATCCGCTGAACTCAAAAAGACTGTCTTGGGCAAGGATTTGTATCCACGACTCACCCGCGAAGCGACGGCGGGAGACAATGACAACCAGCGGTAGCCCCCCTGCTCACAATCGAACTCAAATTGATCCAACACCTGATGAAACTGGGTTGAGGGGAAAACCCCTTCACGAAATTTGCGATGAAACGTGGAGATTGTCTCCGTGCGCCCGTGAAGCGAACAGGCGACCCGATCCGTGGCGGCCAGTTCCCGAACGCGCTCCCAGCCCCGATCCTCAAGGTACAACCGGACGATATAACTGGTATCCAGATAAATCATGTGATGGGCCGCTCACGGTCATCCGAGATCAGGCGCGTGCTATCGGTTCCGCCCCGCAATTTACCACTCTCCATCAGCTTTCGAAACTCCGGGGTTAACTTGCGCCGGGCGAAATAGGGCGCTTCCGGCTCACGAACCTGCGGCAGGATTCTGGCCACGGTTTTGCCGTGATCCGTAACCTCGATCTCTCCATAATGAACCGATTGACGCACCCATGAGCCGGTCTTCTCATGTAATTCACGTATGCTGATCGTCTTCATGTGACTCACTGTGTCACAATTGCCCCTTTTCGTCAAACTCCAACTCTGATCGACCTCATCTGCTCTACTTCTTTGGTTGATTTATGCCGCCATTGCCCGTCACTCCGATGAGCACCTCGCT
>CAMDCX010000005.1 GCA_945890715.1 PVC group bacterium
AGTTATGTCTGTTATCAGGGAGTTCATTCGAGTTCATTATTTAGGACATCACTTTGGGAATCAGGTAATTGCGTAAGTTGTTGGATATCAATTCTGACTCCTGACTTCTGACTCCTGACTTCTCGGGGCGATGCAACGAAGTGAAATCGAACCCAGGCTACAACCACAGGGGTTGGTCGCCGGGCGATTGGGTGTCGAGATGACCGGAGGCGAGAAGGATGTCAAGCTGGGTTAAAAGACGTTCCTGGTCGCGGGGAAGGCGTGCCTCGAGGGGGATGACGTTTGAACTATGGTTGGCTCGGAAAACGGTGTTGGTCAAAACCAGTGATTGAACGATCAGGCGACATTCCTCAACCGTCTGGTGCTCGGTGAGCGGGAGAAACCGGCCGGATTCGACTTCGGCATGCAGTTCGGTTCCGGGAATGGGGACAACCCGCAGGGCGGAGAGGAGCCGGGGTTGCATGGCGTTCAAGGCAAGGGCAGTCGCCCGGGCGTGCTCCCGGTGTCGGGCTTGCCCGCCGAGTCCGAGCAGGATCATGACGGAAACACGGAGCCCGTTGGCTTGAGCACGGCGTCCGGCCTCGATCATTTCGGCGGCGGTTTCGCCTTTTTTCACGGCCTTTAGTGTTGTTTCGTCGCCGCTTTCCAGTCCGAGATACAGGGTATGAAGTTTCAGTTCCCGAAGTGCGCGAAGCTCGGTATCGGTTTTGGAGTGAATGGCGTTGCCGGTGGCATAAAGATTGACGCGCGCCAGGGCGGAAAAATGCTCATTGAGCAAAATCAGAATCGCCTTCAGTTCTTCGAATGGTCTTCGCATCACATCTCCATCGGCGAGAAACACGCGCCGGGTGTCGGGAGCCTGACGGGCCTCGTCGGCGATCATGAGCCGGATGTCGGGGATCGGCAACCGCCGGTAGGGAAGACGCCGGTACATGCCGCAAAAGGTGCAGCGGTTGTAGGGGCACCCCTGGTCAATCTGAAGGATCAGGCTCTCGGCTTCCGCCGGGGGCCGGAACAGCGGGTTGTTTACGGGTGGTTTCATATGCGGCATGGGAATTGGTTATATCGAGTCTCCGGGACCTCGTCCACACTCCCTTTTAGTGAACTTTTTCATGCGGTCATGCGTTTACCTTCAACAACAATGATCTGGGAGTTGATTATGGATAATGTCTCACGTCTCAAATTGCATCACGGGATAATGATGGGGCTGGTCTGGTTTTCAGGAATAAGTTCTAGCTTGGCCGTTCCCAATCAGTCGGAGGGAGCGGGGGTGACCAGCAACCTCGTGGTGACGGCGTTGCGGATTCCCCGTGATGAACTGTCGGTTCCTTATACCACCTACAAGCTGAACGCGGACGATACTCAGCTTCGGAAGGCGGCCCGGAGTACTCCGGATGTGTTTCAGGGGATTCCGTCTGTCATGGGGCAAAAGACGTCGTATGGGCAGGGGTCTCCCTATTTTCGGGGGTTCACAGGTTTCCGGAACCTTCTGCTGGTTGATGGCGTTCGCCTGAACAACTCCGTTTTCCGGGATGGACCCAACCAGTATTGGAGCACTGTGGATTCGCTGTCTGTGAGCGATTATGACGTGGTGATGGGACCCTCGTCAGTTTTGTATGGAAGTGATGCCATTGGGGGTACGGTTAATGCGATGACGGTGGCACCCCCGGCGGAGTATTCAGGGAAAACGGTTTGGGCACCGGTTTTGACTTACCGCGGGGCAACCGCCGAGCGATCCACCATGGGTCGGCTCCAGTTGGGCGGACGGGTGAATGAACAGGTTGGATTTGTGGGGGGAGTGTCGGTTAAAAATTATGGAGACTTGCGGGGCGGGGATGAAGTCGGACGTCAGCTCCATACCGGCTACGATGAGTTGGATTTTGACGGACGCGTGGACGTTAACCTCAATCCGGATAACCGGGTGACATTTTTGCATCAATCGGTCAGCCAGGATGATGTCTGGCGCACCCATAAGACGATTTATGGTCTGACGTGGGAAGGGTTGAAGGCCGGGGATGAGAAAAGCCGGTTTTTGGACCAGCATCGGACGCTGGACACACTGACCTACGAGGGAAAAAACCTGAATACGTTTGCTGATCGCATGAAAGTGATTCTTTCGCGCCAGGATCAGCAGGAGGATGAATCCCGGATCAAGATAGATAACAGCGGTGAGGTTCAGGGGTTTGATGTGACCACCTGGGGAACATCACTTCAACTGGAGTCCGACACGGCGCTGGGAAGCTGGGTGTATGGGGCAGAGTACTATCATGACAGCGTGGATTCCTATCTGAACAAGTACAAGGCCAATGGCACCTTAAGCAAGGCTGGGATCCAGGGGCCGGTGGCCGATGATGCCACCTATGATTCAATCGGGCTTTATGTTCAAGATACCCTTAGTTTTTTCGACGGGAAATTGGACGTGATTCCCGGAGCCCGTTACACGGCCACACAGACGGATGCCAAACGGGTGTTGAATCCCCAAAACAACAAAGTCATGTCGGTTGAGGGTGATTGGGATACCGTTGCCGGCTCATTAAGGTTGTTGCATCCCCTGACCCAAGACAGGCGGCATGCGGTTTTTGCCGGGGTCTCCCAGGGCTTTCGCGCGCCGAATCTGTCCGACCTGACACGGTTGGACACGGCCAGGAGCAATGAAATCGAAACCCCAGTTTCCAGTTTGGATCCCGAGCATTTCCTGTCGTATGAGGCGGGGGTGAAATCCCGGTTCGACTGTGTTTCATCGGCGTTGACCTACTATTATACCGATATTGAAAGCATGATTGTCCGGGCGCCGACCGGGCGAACGATTGACGGGTTGAATGAAGTAACCAAGAAAAATTCAGGCAATGGTTACATACAGGGTGTTGAATGGTTCAATACGGTGACGGTCTCGGAGAGTTGGTCCGGCTGGTTGAGTGCCAGTTGGATGGACGGTGAAGTGGACTCCTATCCGACCTCAGCCCCCGCCAAGCAGCGTGACACCATGACGCGCCTGATGCCGCCCACCGCTCAGGTGGGGGTGCGCGCCCAGACGGGGAATGCCAAATATTGGGCTGAGGGGGTGTGTGATGCGGCGGAGAAGGCGGACAAATTGTCGGCGGATGACAAGCGTGATACGCAGCGCATTCCGCCGGGAGGAACCCCGGGGTATGCGGTGTTTGGGATTCGGGTCGGCTCCCAGGTAACCTCTTCCCTGGCCCTGTCGCTCGCGGTGGAAAACCTGCTGAATGAGGACTATCGCATTCATGGCTCGGGTTGCAATGAGCCGGGGCGTAATTTTATTCTGACAGGCCGTTATACGTTTTGATTCCGAACGGTTCACGAAACAGAGCCTTGCGCGACTTCAGGGAGTACTCTATAATGAGCGTATGAAAACTCTAACCATTACAGAAGGGCGGGGACGGCTTGGCTACTGGCTCAAGAAAGCCACTCAAGGGGATGACATCGGATTCGTGTTTGAAGGGAAGATTATCGCGTTACGCCCGGTGGAAGTTTATTCCAGTGACTACGCGCTCCAGGAATACGGATTAAGCCAATCCGATATGATGGTAGTGGAAAAGAAGGTTGGCGCGACCCTTGAGAAGGCGCGCTCCCGCGGTGAGATTACGAAATTTACCGGGGGCAAGAATGATTTCTGTTGAACTCACCAAGCGATTCAAAAAACTGGTGAGGGAGTCGGGGCGGGAGGAGGAAGTTTCCGCTACCCTCAAATGCGTGCTGGAGGGATTTGGTGATCCGCATGCGCACGCAGGTCTTTCCATCCGGAAGCTGGGGAAAGGGCTTTACGAATGCCGGACGGGCTTGGCATTGAGGTTGATATTTCTGGCTCAAAAGGGAGTATTAACTTTTGATTTTGCCGGAACTCACGACGAGGTGCGAGCCTATCTTCGCGATCACCGTTGAAATGGGCATCCGAGAGTTCAGTAAGGGGTTGTCAAACTCGTGAATCCGAGCGATGTCCCTGTCGGCATCATGAAATGCGTCTGGCATGTTTTAAGGTGATTTGCTAAATCATGAGCATGATTTCTAAGTCCACCCTTAAATCACAACAACGCATACGGCAGCAGAAGCTTGGACAGTTTTTGACTGCGACGCCTACTGCCGATTTCATGTCGGCAATGTTCGGGCCGCTTCCGAGCAAGGTTCGTTTGCTTGATGCGGGGGCTGGTTCTGGCGCACTCACTTACGCATTTGTCTCTCGCGTGTGTGGGAACAAGGTGACAGGCTAGAATGGCACTTTGGGAACAAGGTGACTGGGAACAAGGTTGGGAACAAGGTGACAGCCTGTCACCTTGTTCCGATGAAAGATAGCTCGGAAATTCACGGCTTACAGTCTATTAGCCTGTCACCAGCCTGTCACCTTGTTCCGGTCTTGACTTCGCTTCTCATGGGTGTCCCTGGTCCCCCTCAGAAAAGCGATTTCTTATCCATTCAGCTGCGGACGGAGGGTTAGTCGATCAAGGCGCCGGCGCACCAGATGACGGCAAGCTGTCCGTGGAGGTCGCCTTTCACGCGGGGACGTTCCAGATAAGTTTTTTCCACTTTGTTCGGATTTGTGCCCACGCAGACGTCGCTGACGTTCCCTTCATCGTCCACCCGTTCGGCCAAGGCCAGCCAGCCTCTGCGGATTGCGGTTTTGTACTGGTCACCCACGAGGAATCCATTTTTGACCCCGAGCACCATGGCATAGACGAACATCCCAGTCCCGGAGGTCTCCTCCCAGTAGTCCGGCTTGTCCAGCAACTGACGCCAGAGTCCTGTTTTGCTCTGGCATGCGAGCAGCGCATCCATCATCATGGTGAAGCGTGCCCGGATAAAGGCGTAGTGCGGATGGTCCTTGGGCAGGACCGTGAGCAACTCGGCCATGCCCGCCGCAAACCAGCCGTTTCCTCGCGACCAATAGTAGGGGGCGAAGGGCGCATGTATGAAGAGCCCATTGTCCTTCTGAAGCTTGGCCAAGTAGTCGGCCGTCAGATCCGCAGTGCGGTCCAGATAAATTCTATTGCCGCTGACGCGGTAGGCGGAGACCTGAAGCGCATTGATCACGTACATGTCATCGACCCAGTAACGCGCCTCCCGCGTGAATCCGTTTGTCGAAGGATCCTGCCATTGGCGGTCGGCGAAGGAGAGTCCGAGGCTCATGTATTTGGGATCCGGCATGGTCTTGTAGATTTCCAGTGGGAGGACGCCGGTCACGCGAAAGTCCCCATGCGCGTTGGTACTGAGATACCCGGCACCCTGTTGCCCTAGGAAGAAGTCAAACCGCTTCGTGGCCTTATCCAAGATTGCTTCTTCCTCCGCCCGGTTGGCGACGATCAGCGCGCCACGCCAAGCCAGCACTTCAGGATAGATCAACGATTTCCGACGCTTGTTGACCTGGAAGTCAAAGGGACGGTTTAATATATTCTCCGACATGAGAAGTCCGATTTTCTTCGGCGAGGCTTCAGAAGGCCAGTCGGTGATGTTCGCGCTGTCCTTCTGGGACCACTCCTCAAAGGCCTGGCACGCTGATAGCGCGATCAAGGCGAAACATACAAACAACGTACTTTTAGTCATCCTATTCTTCCTTCGTTAATCCGTCAGAAAACAGCAAATCACCCGGTCATCTTCGTAAAACCCTCAGAGCTTTTTGCAGTGTGCACGCCCCTGAAACTACCAGCTAATTACGCCGCGCGTTGATCCGAAAAAAATACTGCTGACCGGCGGGCACAGCGCTGGTTACAGAACAGGGGGAATCCTGCCCCTGTATTCCTCCATCCAGAAGCTGCCACGAACCCTCCAGCAAATTCGACCGGTAGAAAACATCGTAGCTCGCATTCGTCACACTCTGCCAACGAAGGGCCACTTCATTCATTCCCGGCTGCTCAATGGAGAGTATGGAAAACTGTAGAGCATCGCCTCCGGCCTCAAGCTGGACGAAGTCATACATCAACCCCCTCACCGGCTGCACCGGCTTGGCGCCCGTCCAGGAGGCATTCTTGCTGACGGTGAACGCGATGACGTTGGTGCCCGGGTGCAGCCATGCCGGATCGAACGACCATTCCACCTGGCGAAACATGCCCGATTGTGTGGCGCTGCGGTAGATACTCGCGTCGTTGGTGAGGGACACGTCGGGCAGACTTGTGCCATTGACGGAGGTGAACAGAGTGCCACCCACACTGCCGGCCATGCCCAGCGTCAACACTACCGGCGCCGGCGGCAGGTCCGTCAACGTGAACTCGATCTTCCACACCGGGCTGAAATAGGTTCCATCGTCCATCGCCACGACGGACTGTGCGTAATACCAGTCGGCGGCCGAGCTACTGCCTACACGATAGACGAGGTCATTGGTGCCTTGCTCTTCCAGGTAGCGCCACCACAGGCCGAATTGTCGCATGCGATCACCAAAGCGGAACTCCCCCGCGCTCAGATCCGGCGTGCCGATCCGCCACAAGCGGCGTTCACGTCGTGGGGGTTGCCATTCCAGGAGGCCGAGATCATGGGTGGCTCCCGGCGACACGGTCAGGTCGTCCAATCGAAACTCGCCCACCATCCCGGGCACGCGTGCAAACAACGTGTAGTTCCCGGGCCGCACCTTGGGAATCACGAAACTCCCATCCTCCGAAGCGCGCGTCCAGAACTGGTATCCCTCACTTTGCTGTTGCCAGTAGGAGCCCGGTTGGGCAAGCACCACCAGGGCATGGTTGGCCGACTCCCCCGGGATGCGCAACCGACCCGCGACAGTCCCCCGCGCGAGCGGATAGAGGGTCTCGTTCATCCACGCGTAAGGCCAGGCATCCTTTTCCGCAGCGGCCTTGTTTTGGGCATCGTCCCACAGTTGCGCGGCGTTGGCGCCCGAGTTGATGTAAATGAAAAACGGCCCCATGATCTTGTCCCACACCTGGTCCGCCGCCATCACGATGGGAGCGCTGCCAAAATGCTGGCCGTGGGGTATCCAGAGCAGCGTTGGGGTCGTGTCCGTCCCGTGAACGGTCTGGTTCGCCTTGGTGGGGCCCCCGTTGTAATACTCGACGCTGCCCATGACCATCCATAACCCGATCCTGTCGCTGGAAACCCCGTGCACGAGGTGAGCTTCTATCGCGTTCGCCCAATCGTACTTAGTGTAAACCGGGTAATGATCCTCCGTGTAACCGGTTTCATTCGTATAGCTGCTCACCATCGGCAACCGGTGCGTGGCGTCCATGATCATCGGGCTGACCGTGGTATTCAGCAGAGCCGGCGCGATCATCTGTCCGGTCTTGCCTGGAGAGGCATAGGCGCGCGTGAAGACATTCCCGTCACAGCGAACCTTCATGAGTGTCTGGGTCAGGGATGCCTGGGGATTGCCCGGGCGGTGACGCCAGATGGCGTGCACACACAGCCCGCTGTCTCCGGCGCGAAGTGTGTAATGCAATTGCACTTTGAACCCTATGAGGTCGCTGTCGGTCAAGGCAATCTCTACGCGGGAGGGTGTGTTGGTCACCACACGGTAGCTGGCGCCGTCGAAGGCGACGTTTTCGCTTGCGCCTCCATCCTTGGAGCCGAAGGCGTCATAGTAGATGAGTCCGCCGTTCGCGAGCAGGTTGGCGCCGCCCGCCAGCCGCAGATCCGTGCACTCCCCGTTGCTCTTGGTGATGACGGCGGAGACAATGCCGTTGGCCAGTGTGAAGGTTGCGCCATTATCCGTGAGTGTGACGGGTTGAGCCGGTCCATCCAGGGCGCCCTGCAGGGCGAACGTGTAAGGATCGCGTTGCGGATCGGTGTTGCCGATGGAGACCGTGGCCGTCCGCGTGCCCGCTCCCTGGGGGAGAAATCGCGCCGTGAACGTCGCGGAACCGCCCGCCGCGACGGATGCGGACGGCTGCGAAATGACGCTGAAATCCGCCGCGTGTGCGCCGGTCACCGTCACTGGCGTCGCATTGGTCAATTCCAGCGCATAGGTCCCCGAATTGGTGATGGTGAACGTCCGCTCGATGGGAGCAACAATCGTCGTCGCGCCGAAGTCCGTTCCGGCCGCGGCGCTGACGCTGGTCATGCCGTTGGTCACGTCGCTGCCGTCAACGCCGAGAACACGCATCACCGGAAACGGACCCGAACCCTGCACCGCGAAAGTGTAGGGATGATGACCGAGATCCGTACTGCCGATGGAGACCGTCGCCACGCACGTTCCAGCGCCCAATGGTTCGAACTTCAGGTCGAAAGTCACCGCTTGGCCGGCGGGAATGTTCGTCGGTGACGGTTGCCGGGTTACCGTGAAGTCGGCGGCGTGATCGCCGAGCACCGCCACGGCGGGCGAATTCGTCAGAAACAGTTCGGCCAGTCCGCTGTTGGTAATGGTGAACGTGTGAGTGAGCGGGTCGCCAAAGGAACGGTATCCGAAATCCGTCCCCGCGGCCGCCGTCGGCGCCGGTTCGCCGCAGGCGATCTCGGCGCCGTTCGTGCCGAGCACCGCCATCTCCGGCACATCGGAATTGAGACTGACCACCAGTCGCACTTCTCCAGCCCCGGCCTGCAAGGAATACAGTTTGCCGAACGGCATGTCGCCCAGTTCCAACCCGTTGTCCGTCAGGTTCCCGCCGTAGGTCATCAGGACGTAGGTCCCGTTAGTGAAGCCGGTCAGCCTCGTCACGTTCAGCACGCCGTCGAGCGTCAGGTCGCCCGCAATCACGATCTTGTCGCTCGCGTTCGTCTCCGCCAGCTCAAAACTGCACACGGACGAGGCGTTGAGCGCGAGCGACCCTACGTTCAGCGCGCCCGCGCTGCCCCCCGGCGCGACGATCCCGCCATTCTCCGCGGTCACGGCGCCATGGACCGTCCCGGTACCGGCCAGGGTGGCGTTGCTGTTGACCGTCACGGCGGAATCGGCGGCCAGCGAGCCCGATACCCGCAGCGTCCCGCCGCCAACCGCGGTCGCGCCCGAATAGGTATTCGTCGCGCTCAGCGTAAGCGTGCCGACGCCCGTCTTGGTGAGGCTGCCCGATCCCGCGATCAAATTGCTGACGGTCAGCGTTGTGCCGGAATCGACCGAAAACGTGCCCCCGCCACTCCCGAGCGTGATCCCGCGATTGCTGTCGTTAATGGCAAACGAGTTCGTCGTCCGCAGCGTTCCGCCGTCGAGTTTCAGGTGATCCGCCGCGAAGGCGGCGGGATTCTTGCCAATCCAATTCTCGCCGCCGATCGCCACGGTCCCGCCGTTGATGGTGGTCTTTCCGCCAATATCCGTGTATCCGCTTTGAGGTCCCTTGAGGGTGAGCGTTCCGGCGCCGCTCTTCACCAGATTCGCGTCGGCCATGTACGACCCCGCGGAATTGCGGAACGCGAGGAACTCGATCGTGATGTTGCCACCCGTGAAATGCACGTCCCGGATAAGGGCGGTGGCATTGCCATAGGAAACCACCCTGGGCAGCGTGAGCAGTCCGCTGCTATCATTCCGTATCAGGATCGCACTGGCGCTAAAAATCTGAAAAACGATTGTCGAAGCCGCGAACGTGATATTCCCGCTTCCTCCCGTCACCGAAACGTTCGTTCCGTACATGCCGAACGTGGCGCCGCCGGAAGTCAGCGAGAAATCCTGACCTCCTGAGTAGGTCATATTCCAAAATGCGGGATACGTGGTATGCGATACGGCCGTGCCGCCGCTCCAGGTGGTGAAGAAAACGTCGTCAGCGCTACCCGGCGCCGCGTTTTCCACCCAGTTTCCTGCTGTCCCCCATGCGCCGCTCGCGGCATCGGCTTTCCATGTGCGGTTCGCCCCCATGGCTTGCGGCGCCGTTCCTGCCATTCCCATCGCCAGTAGAATTCCGGGCAACAACATCTCGATGAATCTATAATGCTTCATTTGTATGTAGCCTTTACTTGTCCTGCATGGGGAGCCCTTGCCTGGAACTTTGGGGAAGAACCCCGGCTATAAACGGAGTCTTCTTGATAGCCAGGTCAGAGTGTGTCGGCGCCCAGAGACGTGAAAATTCGACCGTTTACAAGGCGATTACCGTATCGAGATCACGGTGCCCTGGATCTGCACGCGGTACCGCACGATCACGATGCCCGAGCCGCCGTTGCCGCCTCCGCCTCCGCCGCCTGTATTTGGTAATCCTGATTCAGCCGCGATGGCTGTATCACCTGTGCTCACGCGGCCTTTACCTCCGCCACCTAACCCGCCACTGGCAGCCGCGGGGGCAGGCGTACCTCCCCCTCGAGCGCCGCCACCGCCGCCGCCGGCGTATGGGGTTGGTGTACCTGTAATAGACGACTCTTTGCCATCACCGCCCTTGCCGCCTGCGGGACCAAATGTGTCTGCCCCGGCGGCCAAAGCTCCGCCACCGCCACCGCCGGCCCGCAGGGTATAAGGTGAAGATTGGCCTCTTCCCTTTCCGCCGCTTGAGCCTTGCGACGGCGTGGTAGGGGGCATATTCCCGCCGCCGCCGGCGCCATGGTTGCCATCGTTGTTTCCGCCGCCCCCGCCGCCAGAGCCGCCAGCAGCCCCGGGCCAAAGAGTACTGGTAGTCGTCGAGTGATTCCCGCCGCCCCCGCCACCGGCCGATATGATGCCGGCAAATGAGGATTGACCGCCGTTCTCCCCTATTGCTGTAGCTGTTCCCTTATTTCCTCCAACTCCGACTTCAATCGGATAATCTTGTATGCTGACAGTCAAACTGCCTTCTCTAAACCCACCACCGCCTCCTCCGCCGCCATAGGCATTACCACCGCCGCCGCCGCCGCCGACCACCAGGTATTCGACCTCGCCGCCTGCTGTAACTTCTAATGGGCCGGACCCGGTGTTCGTGAAGCTATGGACTCTCCAGCGCGTACCCGTGTCGTCCGGATACTCTTGCTCAATTCCGCCTTTGGCTTGCACCCAGGAAGCCTGCGCCGTCCCCATCATCCCCATCGCCAAGGCGAACACCGCGGCGATCATCCGCACGGATTTGAACTTTCGTGTCTTCTTGAACTTTCGTGTCTTCATGTCAACGATCCTCCCTTGCCGCTTGTCAGTTGCATCACATCCCTATTGTTCAAGCCAGTCTACAAGAAGACGCCCTTGTGGGCAACGGATGGAACAGCGGTCTTTGTGCGTTTTTCGCACATACGGCGGAACTGGGCGTTACGGCTTGCCGCGTGGCGTTTTGCCGAAGGCATCGCGGTAAACGTGGTGGAAGTGCCGTGTGTCGGGCATGCCGACACAAACGGCAATATCGGAGACCGATAGGTCGGGTTGGGTTGCAAGCAACGCGCGGGCCTGCGCAAGCCGGACATCCAGGACAAATCTCTTGGGCGACATGCCCGTGCATTCTCGGAAGAGCTGACGGAAGCGCCCCGTAGAAAGATTGCAAAGTTGAGCCATTCGTGTGACCGTCCATGCGGCGGCACAGTTCTCCCGTACCCTGCCAAGGATACGGGTAATCCTGATATCCTGTTTCACGGGCATTGCACGCAGCCTGTTGCCATGCGTCAGTTGCTCATAGAGAAGCCAGGTGACCACCTGTTGGAAAAAGGGCTTTCCCATCGGATGGGAGCAGCCGAGAAGGTGCGTACAAGTGGCCAGCTTCTTGAACCAGAGCGCCTTGTCCGCGAGAACGCCAAAGGGGGTTGCGAGCTTGTCGAAGAAGCGATGCCCATTTGCGTCGACGGCATGCAGATGCAGGGCGAACACCTCGTAGGAGTCGGTGCCATCAGCCATGGTGACGCCGTGCCGTTGCCCGGCGGAGACCATGATGAAGTGGCCGGGTCCGACATCGCGGGACACGTCTCCGACCGTGCAGCGCAGGCTCCCCTTGCGCGGCACATAAATAAAATCATCCGGGATGATACGGCTGTCGGGAATCGTCTTGAACTCATCGCTCTCGTATAGCAGGCAGGAGAGCGGCAGGATCTCAATCGCGCCAAACAAGTCCGTGATCGCCTCACGGTCTTCCGCTGTAAGAAATTCGGGCAAAGCTGATGCTATTTTCATGCCGATTTTTACAACAATGGCGGGCTGTGGTCAATCGGGGAACAACGGGAACAACGGGGAACAAGGTGACAGGCTATTAGTATAGAAATACATTTACATACGTATAGATTGTGCTAGTCTTTCCACAGTTGGGGAGGAACCCCGGGAGGTGACTATGCGTAAGGCTAGGATTGTTGAGGTAATGGCGGCGTACTATCACGTGGTGTCACGAGTGGTGGGGCGGGAACGTCTGTTCGACGCGGCGGAGGAGCGGGAACGGTTCACCAAGACCATGAGGCAGGTGCAAGGGGGGCGTGATAAGTATGAAGGATGAATTATGAAGGATGAATTATGAAGGAGGAATTATGAGGGATGAAAAGCCCGAGGATTTAAGACCGCGTACCAAGAGGTTTGCGCTCGACGTGATTCGCCTGTATGCAACATTGCCAAAATCAACAGAAGCGCAGGTGTTGGGGCGGCAAGTATTGAGGTCTGGTACATCTGTGGGCGCGAATTATCGTGAGGCTTATCGGTCCCGATCCAAAGTCGAATTCATTGCGAAAATTGGAGATTGTCTCAAGGAACTTGAGGAGTCCGGTTATTGGTTTGAACTACTTGCCGAGAGTGCCATGATGGATGCGTCTAAAATGCTGGGCATTCGAGATGAATGTAATCAACTTCTAGCCATTATGACCACAATTTCAAAGAAATAAAAAGCAGGGCTTTCATAATTCATAATTCATCCTTCATCCTTGCTGAAGGGGGTGATGGCGGCGAGAGGGAAGTTATCATTGAACGAGATCCTGCGATGCCGGGTGAGATACTTTACGGATGGGGTGATTCTGGGGAGTCGGGTGTTTGTTGAAGACCAGTACCGCAAGCGTCGTGGCCTGTTCAGCGAGAAGCGCGAAACGGGTGCGCGTCCGATGAAAGGTGCGGAGTATGGGGGACTGTGTACGGTTCGTCAGCTTCGGGTGGATGTCTATGGTCATGGCGCGCCGGCGTAGTGGGTAGGGGTTGGAAAATCCGGCAGGGCAGGGCGGATCTCATGCGGCTGGTAGCCAGAACCAGTCGCATTGGAGCATTGCGTGTGGCATGCCGATTTGGTGTAATCCTGATAGATTTTAAGCGAGAGTTGGTGGCTGAAGCTGGCCTACTGGTTAATGGATCGCTCATAAGGGTGTCCTGATTGAATAACATGATGAAAGATAGCTCGGAAATTCACGGCTTACAGTCTATTAGCCGGTCACCTTGTTCCGGTCTTGTTCCATTATCCAAAGCTTGGATTCGATCTCGACGCAACCCGTGGTCTGGAAGGGCCTGCGTCTTTACGGATGCTGGCATTGGAATCATCTGACCGACACCGAACGGATGATGCGCACGATTGCCGGCTCGTCAGAACGGATTGACAAAATGATCACGCATCGCTTTCCGATGGAGAAACTGGGTGATGCGTTCGATCTCCAGGTATCCGGTTTATGTGGCAAAGTGATCATCCATCCATGGGAGGCATAATGAAGACAGTTGCGATTACAGGTAAGCAGAGTTGTAAAATCGTCAAAAAACAGGTGCCGAAGGCCAAAGATGACTACGTCGTGGTGAAAATTCATACGGCGCCTTTATGCACGGAATACACCGATTACCGCGATGGTTGCACTCGGGCGGAGTTCAAGCGCGGTGACGAATCGCCGGACTGCCTCGGGCACGAGGCCGCGGGAGAGGTGGTCGAAATTGCCCAACCCGGAAAGGTCAAAGTTGGAGATCGTGTGGTGGTTATGCCGGGGTTCTGGTGCGGAAAGTGCCGCTTCTGCCTGTCAGGTGAATATATCCATTGCCAGAATCCGCCGAACCCCCTTACCCACTGCGGATGCGAGGCGGGAGTTGCCGCGTATGCGGAGTATTGCCTGAAGCAGGACTGGCTGCTGTTGCCGATCCCGGACGGGATGTCTTATGACCATGCGTCCATGGCTTGCTGTGGCCTCGGGCCCGCGTTCAATTCCATGCAGACCATGGAGGTGTGCGGACACGACACGGTGCTCGTCGCAGGCACGGGACCGGTTGGACTCGGCGCGGTCATCTGCGCCACCTACCGGGGCGCACGGGTGATCTGCCTGGGACGCAACCCCTATCGCACTAAACTCGCACTGAAACTGGGCGCGGAGGCGGTGCTGGATCCCCAGGATAAGAACATAAAACAACAGATTTTTGATCTGACAGACGGGGAAGGCGCTTCCAAATCGGTTGAAACCACGGGATACCACCTTTATATGGATGTGGTGATGAAGTCCACCCGACGCATGGGACAAGTGGCTATTGTTGGCGAGGGTGGCGAATATCCTCTGCATATCAGTGACGGGCTGATTCGCACCGGTCTTCAACTCCACGGTATCTGGCATTGGAATCTTGCCGACGCTCCGGACATGATGCGCATGATTGGCCGCGTGGGCGGCAAGCTTGACACGGTGATAACTCACCACTTCCCGCTGGATCAGATTGAGAAAGCCTGGCAGTTGCAGATGACCGGGCAGTGCGGCAAAGTCATCATTAACCCCTAACGGATAGAACACAGGAGAGCAGCCATGAGCAAGGAAGAACAATGGGTAACGGTAAAAGGAACGGAAGGGCCGGGCAAAGGCAAGCACATCGTCTTCATCAGCGGTGATGAGGAATATCGCTCCGAGGGGCCGCCAGGGACAGGAAAATAGTTAAAATAGTTTGAAATATAATAGAGTATAGGTTCGTTATGAGTAGAAGAGGCACCGGGAGGGGTGCCTGAGGGAGGAGACTCATATGCGAACAGCGAGAATCGTGGAGGATGGGGCGGCATATTATCATGTGATGTCGCGGGTGGTGGATCGGCGTCGGGTGTTTGATGAGGGGGAGAAGGAGCTCTTTCGCAAGACGATGCGGGCGGTTGCCGGATGTATAGGCTGGCTGAATTTGGGAAGACGCTGAAGCAACGGGTAAGTTTTTCGTATAACGATATGTCACGGGCGAAATACTATCTTCCTGGTCTCCCTGGTCTCCTCTGGTCTCCCTACCCAATTAGGGAATTAAGCAAGGTAGGTTGAATTCCTGTGATGAAACAGGTAGTGTCCCTGCTTCAACTACTATGTGAAGGAGAACGGCGATGAAAGTGTTACCCCTGTGTGTCATGATGATCGTAATGGCGACTGTCGGGCTTGGGGCAGTCACACGCTCCGACCTCGCGCCCGCCACGATCAGTGTCCTGCCGGCGCAGGTTTCCATTATCAAGGTGAAGGGAGGGAACACCATCGAAGGTGAAATCCTGAAAAACGAAGGATCATCCAACGATGTTGTGATCAAGATCGACACTGGCAAGATCGTCAGCCGCAAGCGTTATCCAAAATCAGACATTGTTGAAATCAAGCCTGAAAACCTGGAATTACTTCTGGCCAATGCCATCCGGTCGCTTCACACGCCCCCCAAGACGAACCTCACGGAAAGCGCCTATGCCGCAACGGTAGCGCTGTGCGATGATTTCCTGGCTCATTGGCCCTCGAGTCAGGAATCCAACTGGATATCGGAGCGACGCAAGGAATTCGCCTCCGAACAGGAAAAAGGCGTCCGCGGCCTCGAAAAACTGGATGGCGAATGGATGCCGCCGATCAAGGCGTCCGTTAGTCGTTATATTGCAGAAAGCCTTATCATCTCCAAGGCCCAGGCCCAATACCCGGGTATTGATAATCCCACCTATACCCAGAATCCTTCGGCAAGGAAATCGTATGAACGGGTTCTGGAGAGACGACGAGCCATCGCGCGTCGGCTCCCCTCACTGATGAATGAACGCATCCCGATCCTGCTGGCGGCAAAGGATTTCGATCAGGCCGCCTCTGAAATGGACACCTTTGTCCGGTTCTGGGTCGAGCGGGTAACCCGCAACCGGATCACTCGCGGCAATGCCGGCAAGGGCGGGGAATCGGAGTTTGCCGAGATGGATTTCTCGGCCATTATCGCCATGGAAAAGAAAATCATGGCCGCCTATCTGAAAGACCGGAATCCCGCCGAATTGAAACCGCCCGCTAACGTGGATCCTGGCATGGTGTTCATTCCTGGAGGCCTGTTCCTGATGGGCCGTGAAAATGCGACCCCGGCGGATTCTGATTTCCCCATGCGGCTGATTCGGGTTAATCCTTTCCTGATTACCCGCTGTGAGGTTTCTAATGCGGAATACCGCCGGTTTGTCGAGCATGTCAAATCCACCCAGGACTACAGCATGGAGCATCCCGACGCGCCGCCCCTCAAGGATCACAAGCCTGACGGCTGGAATACTCCGTCGTTGAGCCGGGATGTCCAGCCGGTAGCCGGGGTCGACTGGTATGACGCCTATGCCTTTGCGAAATGGAAAGGCATGCGTTTGCCGACCGAGGCGGAATGGGAGCTGGCTGCCCGGGGAACAGATTGCCGGGATTATCCCTGGGGGGCAACTTCCCCCGCGGAATTGGTCGTAAACAATCCTTCAGGGCGTAGTTATATCGCCGCAGAAATGGATAAACGTGACCCCCCGCCACCCCCTCCGCGTTTTTCCTGCACCCGCCAGGAACCGAGGCCTCCCCGGGTTCTTCCGGTCGAGACTTGGGATGTCACCCAAGGCGTACCTCAGGAGTTGTTGGGCGGACTCTTCACGATGGACTCGGCGGGCACCCCGTATGGCTTGCTGCATATGGCCGGAAATGTGGCGGAATGGGTTCAGGACTGGTTCGATCCCGATGCCTATTGTGTCATGAGCCAGGACAACCCGGTTCATGTCAACAAAGGGCAATGGCATATCTATCGCGGCGGTTCCTACTTGAGCCCGGATGCCGAACTGAGAACCACGGCCAGAGGTAACGGCACCCCTCCCTATTTCAACAAGGGTTGCCAACCCGGTTCAGGCATCCCGATCATCGGGTTCCGGTGCGTCAAGGATATCCCGTCCGCGCCCGGAAAATAGCGTCGTCGGGGTTTTGCATTCACGGGCGCTAGGAAGGCGCAATGAATCACTACTCCTCTTGTTTGCAGGTATAGAGGGCGGAGTGATAGCGACCTCGGATCTCCTTGGGGAGCCGGGCGTTTGTGGAGGAAGCGTTTTTGAGACACCGGGCGCATTTTAGCACGAAACGGGATGAGGGAGCCAAGCCGATGAAGGGTGGGGAATGGGGAGATCTGTTTACCGCCCGACAGTTGCGAGTGGATATTGTGGGGTTCCCGGCACCTGCGTAACGGGGGTGGTGGCGGATATCAGGATGAATCCGGTCGGCACTTCACGCCCGCCGTCATCCGGTATTGTGTTGGGATGGCTGATTTGGTCTATTTGCATCCAGTCTCCTTCCCTCCTTCCTGGTGGTCAGAAATGTACCCAGCGACGAAATCCGACGGCTTGCCGTGGCCCGGGGAATGGAGACCTTGCGGC
Organism: PVC group bacterium; assembly: GCA_945890715.1. Classification (GTDB taxonomy): domain Bacteria; phylum Verrucomicrobiota; class Kiritimatiellia; order CAIKKV01; family CAITUY01; genus JAABPW01. Next base: position 17,322 of record CAMDCX010000005.1, read on the forward strand.
ATAATGCCTGGCAAGTCGCTATGGAAGGAATTACCACCGTTGAGGAAGTCCTGCGCGTCACTCCCGGCGAACGAACTTGATTTTCCGCGAAATGGGGACTAAGGAGTAGGGACATGAACCCTTCCAGAATAGTCGACATGGCCAGCCGTTTCTACGATTCGTGCGTTCTGTTTACAGCCTCCGATCTGGGTATTTTCGGAAAACTTTCCGAACTTAAACAGGCAGATGCCGAAACACTCGCCTCTGCCTGCGGCATCAACATCCGTGGTGCCACACTCATTTTGGACGCCTGCGTCGCACTGGGGTTGCTTGCCAAGGACGATTCACTCTACACCAATACACCGGAATCAGCCCTTTTTCTGGTGCCCGGCTCCCCCGCCGACCTGTCAAAAGCCATTCGCTACAATCGCGATGTTTATCCCGCATGGGGACAACTGTCCGAACTCATCAAAACGGGCCGCCCCGTCGAACGCCCCGAAATCCACCTTGGCGAGGACAAGGATCGCACCCGCAATTTCGTTCTTTCAATGCATGGCCGGGCCATGGGTATCGGCCGGACAGTTGTCCCTCTTCTCGACCTTAAGGGGCGAAAAACACTTTTCGACGTCGGTGGCGGCCCCGGCACTTACTCAACGCTCATCGCAAAGGCAAATCCGGAAATTCACTGTACCGTTCTCGATCTTCCGGAAGTTGTAAAAATCGCCGATGAACTGATCCAGGCCGCAGGAATTCAGGGCCGGGTGAAAACCTTGCCGGGCGATTACCACACCACACCCTTCCCAAAGAACAATGACGTTGTGATATTTTTCGGCATGTTGCATCAGGAGTCACCTGATTCCATCTCGGATTTATTCCGCCACGCCTATGAATCACTGGTCCCCGGTGGAGTTGTCTACATTCTCGATATGATGACCGATGCCACCCACACCCAGCCGAAGTTTTCCGCTCTGTTTGCCTTAAACATGGCCCTCACCACTCAAAACGGCTGGGTATTCTCCGATCAGGAACTGGCCCGCTGGCTGAGCGATGCCGGATTCACCGATTTTACCTGCAGCCCCTTGCCGCCGCCGATGCCCCACTGGCTGGCCTCAGGACGAAAAATATGAATACACTAGAACAGACCCTGAAGCGCATTCACCCCGTGGATGTGTCGTTGAAGCCCGCTATCCAGGCGCATCTGGACGACCTCACCAAACCCCAGGGAAGCCTGGGACGGCTGGAGGATATTGCCCTGCGCTACTGCCTCGCCACGGGAACTGCGACGCCGCACCTGGGGAAAGCCCGCATCTGCTGTTTTGCCGGTGACCACGGAGTGTCCGTTGAGGGGGTGTCCGCCTTTCCCCGCGAGGTCACCCCGCAAATGGTTTACAACATGCTGGCGGGCGGGGCGGCCATCAATGTGTTTGCCCGGCATGCCGGTGCGGAATTGAAAGTCGTGGACATGGGCGTGGATGCCGATTTTGCGAATGCCCCCGGCTTGGTTCACCGCAAAGTTGCCCGTGGCACCGCTAATTTGGCTGTGGGCCCCGCGATGACTGTGGCGCAGGCCACACAGGCGCTTGAAACGGGGATTGCCCTCGCCGACGAAGCGGCGGGTGAGGGGGTCACTCTGCTTGGAACAGGAGAGATGGGCATCGCCAATACCACTCCTGCCACAGCGCTTTTTGCCGCCTATCTAGGCCTCAAACCGTCGGACATTACCGGTCGCGGAACGGGCGTGAGTGAGGGGGGGCTTCAGCACAAGATTGCCGTGATTGAGCGCGGGTTGACCGCCAATCAGGCGGCTTTGGGCGATCCGCTCGCGACGCTGGCGGCGCTTGGCGGTTTCGAGATTGCCGGTATCGCCGGGTTGGTTCTCGGGGGCGCCGCCCGGCGCATCCCGGTTGTCGTGGATGGATTTATCTCCACTGCAGGAGCTCTGGCCGCCCTTCGGCTTCAGCCTGCCGTGGCGGATTATATTTTCTTCAGCCATCTTTCGGATGAGCGCGGACACCGGTTCGTCATGAAGGCTCTCGACTTGAATCCGCTACTTGATTTGAATATGCGACTCGGCGAGGGGACGGGTGGCGCGCTGGCCATGACCCTGATTGCCGCCGCCGTTAAGATGGTCAATGAGATGGCGACCTTCAGCGGGGCGCACGTGAGCCGGAAGGAAGGCTGAGCGCAGCAGGGATATCCAAATAATTGTCTGTATTATTCAAGATATTCCTTTGTATAAAAGACAGGATATCTGCAGATAAACAAAGGAGATGGCATGAAGACATTGATCGTGGTGGGAGAGAACATTCACTGTACGCGTGTATACAAGGTGGGCGGAAATTTTGTTAAGCCTCACGGTGATGGCCATGCCATTGTCTATGGAGGCAAAGCCGGATCCCGGTTTCTTCCTATTCCCGGGCGTTTCCTCGAAACGGCCGACTGGGCGGCAGGCAAGGTCAAGCATTGCGCCGTGGCCGTGTGGCAGGGTCTTTATGGCGATGCGGCAGGCAAGGCAGCTGCGGTGGATTACCTGAGCCATCTCGCGGCGCGCCAGGAGGCGACCGATGCGTCGTTCCTGGATGTGAATGTGGATGAGTTCAGTACCGATGTGGCCGAGCGCTGCCGGGCAATCAAGTGGGTGGCGGACGTGGTCCAGGCGGCCAGCAAACTTCCCCTGAGTATTGATTCGTCGAATGAGGCCATTCTCCGGGCCGGGCTGGAAGTTTGCGATCCTAAGCGTGCCCGTCCGATGGTTAATTCCGTGTCGCTAGAACGTCAATCCTCAATCCGGGTTGCTGCGGAATTCAAGGCGGTGGTCATTGCCTCGGCGGCGGGCGAGAAGGATCTGCCCTGCGATACCGCGCAGCGCCTGGCGAACATCAATCGCCTGATGCCGATGCTGGCTGCCGTGGGAATCAAGGGGTGCAGCGTTTATGTGGATCCTTTGGTCTTTCCCGTGGCCACGGATTCCAATAATGCCCAGTCCTTCATTGAGGCCGTGGAGGCGATCCGGAAGACCTATGGTCCTGAAATCCATATCAGCGGCGGACTCAGCAACGTCTCGTTTGGCATGCCTGCCCGCAAGTTGATCAACCAGGTCTTTACCTGGATGGTTGTGGAGGCCGGAGGCGACAGCGGCATCCTGGATCCGTTGCAGATGAATGCCAAAATTTTGGCCGCCGTGGATACCACGACCGAGCCTTTCAAGTTGGCCAAGGGCTTGCTGACCGGCGAGGATCTGTTTGGCGCGGACTTCATTACCGCCCATCGTGAGGGAAAACTGGGCGGGGAATAACTCAGGCCTCTTTATGCGGCAAGCGGGCGATGGCGGCGAGGATCAGGGCGTACTGAAAGGTGAATCCGATCACAAACGCCACGGCGCCGATGATGGTGCCGTGGGGGCCAAACTGGTTGATGAGCGGGTGGAACAGAAATAGGTTCATCCACCACCCGTTGCAGAATCCTTCAGGTACCCCCGCATAGCGGAGCAGGCTGGGAACAATGGCCCAAACTCCCAGGCTCCATGACACGACAAGCCAGCGCAGGACGGTGGGAGCAACGTCCTTGCCTTGTGTCCACGCCTGCTTGAGACGGGGCGCTTGAACTGCCATACCCGCTGTTAGGCCGATTGCAAAATGAAGTGCCGCGTGTGCCATCAGGATTTTTCCTCCCTGAAAAGTTCCCGGAGCGCCACCCCCATCAGGGTTGCCGCCTCGAGGGCGATCCCCACGGCATACCACGATGACTCCGTCTCGATCTGATCCAGGGTGTAGTGCCATAGAAAAATGTTGATCCGGGGGTCGGCCGCAAGCCGACTGTAGAGATCCTGATATCCCAGCATGCGCGGGATGTCCGGAACCACAGCCCAGGTTCCCGCGAAAGCCATGGCGAGGGGAATCAGGATCAGCATGAGAAGGGGCGCACGCCCTTTCCCGAGGAGATAAAGGAGAACTCCGGTCACGAAGGGAATGGAGGCTCCATAGAGGAAGTGGTTCATTCAGTTCTTTCCCGGGAGTGGAGGTGGAGTCATCCAGGCGCGCAGGGCTTTTGCCCGCTGAAACGCCTCGGCAGCGCGAGTGTTATCCCCCAGGGAGAGGCGGACCTGTCCCAATTCAAACCAGAGCCGGTAATTCTGGGGATCGAGTTGGGCGGCATGGGTTATAAGCGTCTCCCCTTGCGTACAGAGGGCGCGGGCTTCCCGGTTTACGCCTTCCTTGAACAGGGTGCGGCCCAGATACAGCCAGGCCGATGAGGTTGGCGCCCAGACCAGCGCTTGGTTCAGATCCCTGTATTGTGCGGTGTAAAGATAGGCCGGATTATCCAGATCCCGCAGTCGGTGCGGTTGATTCACGCCTATTACCAAAGAGCCGATCAGTCCCATGATTGCCGGCAGCCTCCAAACCAAGCGCTTCAGAACAGGGTAGGGAGGGCTCTCCGAGCCCTCCGCAGAATGCGTGGACGGGAGGAGGAGCCCAACCAGCGAGCCAAGCACCAGGGCATAAAGGGGCAAATGGGCCGGAAAATCAAACAGGCAGTGAATGCCGGTGACGGTCAGGGCGCCGGTGACGGCAATGCTGATGACGCCGGTCGGGGCCCCGGTGTCGCGGATCCGGCGACGTATGGCCCAGATCAGGGCGAGGAGCAGGCCCGCGCCAACGAGTCCGCCCTCCGCGAGAAGTTGGATATACTCGTTTTCGGAAGCGATCAACCGGGCGCTCACGCTGGTCTGTCGCGTCTGGGGATACACCATGCGCAGGCCATTCATGCCGGCGCCGAGTAGGGGATAGCAGGGCCAGACCCGGAGTGATTCCCGCCATTCGGCGACGCGGCTCTGAACGCTACTGATTTCGCCGGGATTATGAATTCCCTGGAGCCTTTCCCGAACGGCGGGAGAGTGGATGAGGAGGGCCGTTCCCCCGGCCAGCATAAGGCCGAGTAGCAGGATTCCCCATACGGCACGATGACGGAAAGCGATGACCAGGGCGGTGACCGACAGCCCAACGCCCATAGCCAGCATGGCTCCGCGTGAGAGCGAGTAGAAAACCACCGCCATCATGATGCCGGTCAGAGTGAGCGAGAGAAGCGCGGTCAACCCGCGGCGGCGGTCAAGGGCATGCGCGGTCAGGGCGAGGGCGACGGGGCTCAGCATCGCCACAAACCCCCCGAAATGATTGCGATTCAGAAAACACCCGACCGGTGATTTCGCGGCGTCGGGAAGAGAAATAAACCACCAGATGGTGTCGCCCTGCGGGATGATCCACTGGCCAAGACAGCCTGCGATTCCAATGACGGTGCCGGTCAGAGCCAGGAAATAAAGAAACCTTGTTTTCCAGGCCGGGGGCAACGAGGCGGCAAGCAGGGCGGCCCCGAATGCCGCCGCCAGTAACAGGAAGAAGCGCAGGGTTCCAGCGCGGTTGCGAGTGAGGGAAAACCAGGGCTCGCTTTCCGGAACGGGAATTCCGATCTGTCCCGATTCATGAAAGGACTTGAGTACGGCCTGATTTTGTCCGTGACGCAGGGAGCCGGCGAGCGGATCCAAGGCGGGGGGAATGGGTAGGGCGGTAAAAAGGACGAAGAGCAGGATGGCCGCGAGGATTAGTTCAAGCCAAGGCCGGGAAGGTCGGCTCACGGTCGTGATGCAGGCCAAGGCGCAGAGAGCCAGAGCGACGACCATGACGGTGATGGGGAAAAGACCGCCGCCCGCCACGGCAAGAAAGAGAATTGAAATCGCCAATACAACAAATGTCGTTGCCGCGATCATGATAAAATTCCAGCCCTAGGGTTCATCCTCTTCGCTTTCGGCAGGCTTGTTTCCGGAGCGGTGAAAGAGGAACAGGATGCCGCCCGGAAGCCCCCAGATTACGAGGAATAGGAAGGGAATAAAAGCCAGGAGGAACGCTTTCTCGTCGGGGACACCCAGAACCGACCAGAGCTTGATGGATGCGCCTTCCCGGATGCCGATGCCCCCGGGTGTGATCGGGATGGCACTAATTAATCCCACCAATGGGGAAAGAGAAAGATAAGCCAGAAGGGGCAGGTCGAGTCCCAGTGCCTTGCCCACCAGCGCGCCTGCCCCGACAAATAGGAGCTGGATGGTGAGGGAGTAAAGGGCAAGGCTGATCAGCAGGCGCGGATTTTTCCGGCAGACATAGAAGGCATTGTAGGCCCGCTCAAGAGTATCCATGATTTTCCCGATCATCGCGATGTGATTCCATCGTTTCAGCCAGGGGAAAACCTCAAAGAGATGGACGCTGAACGCCACCACGCTACCGATCACGAGGATGCCGCAGGCGATGAGTGCCGGCCAGGCAAAGACACGCGTGGTGGGATGGGTCATGAAGAAATCCCAGCGGACGAGAATAACCATTCCCACCAGAAGTGCCATGACGAGCAGACCGATGACCCGGTCGATGAAGATGGTGGTCACGGCCTCGGTTTTTTTGTGGTGGGTTTCCCGGGCCGTGTAATAGGCCTTCATAAGGTCGCCGCCGGTAGGGCCGATCATGAAGGAGTTGAAAAACAAGCCGATGAAGAAAATGGTGTTCACCCGAATCCAGCCCAGTTTCATGTCCTGCGCGTCGAGGATTTGTTTCCATCTTGCCATGCAGGCCAGGATGGCCGCTAAACACAGGATCAGTCCGGCCAGGAGCCAGGGCCATTCCCGGACGGTGGCGGTGAGTGTCGCGCCGAGTTGCGCCAGACCCATTTTGTTTAATAGATACCCCAACACGGCAACGGCAATTCCCAGCTTCAACAGAATGCCCATGATGTGCCGGAAGGATTTCATGAGTCCTCTAAAATATCACGAAGCGTCTGGTCAATCGCGATTTGGGGCGCCCAGCCGGTGTCCTCCCGGAGGCGTTTGAAATTGAGACCCGGATTGTGATCGAGGGGACGATACAGGGCGGGATTCCGGACGAGTTCGGGCTTGATTCCCGCCAATTCACAGAGACGATTCAGGAGATCGCCCATTCGCATCGCATGGCCGGACGTGATGTTGTAGGCTTTGCCGGGACATCCCTTTTCCAGCAGGAGCCGATAGGCCCGGGCCACATCCCGGACATCGGTGAAGTCCCGGTGGTTATCCAGGTTCCCGACTTTCATGAGGGCGGGGGCTCCTTTGCGAATCGCTTGGATCTGGCGGACGAAAGACGGAATGGCGAACTGGGGCGACTGGCCGGGGCCGATATGATTATTGGGGCGGGCCACCATGATGGCGAGGCCGTATTCTTTGGCATAGAGGAGCGCCAATTGATCGGCGGCCGCTTTGGAGACGGCATAGATGGTCCCGGGATTCAGGGGTTCATCTTCGTTGATCAGGGCGGTGCGTTCTGTCATACCGTAGACTTGGGCGCTTGAAATGCAGAGAATGCGCGCGGTGGAGCGGATGTTTCTAAACGCATCCAGAAGATTCACGGTTCCCATGAGGTTGACATCGAGGACGGTCCGGGGGTTGCCATTGCCCACAAACGACCAGCCAGCCAGGTGGAGGCAGGCGTCGGGCGCGAGATTGGCCACGATTCCGGCCACGGCATCGGCATCCGTGATGTTGGCGGAAATGAAATGATGGGGGGCCAACTGGGCGGGAGCGGCACCGACATCCATCCCCACGGCCTCATGTCCGGCCGCGGCCAATTCGTTTAGGACATGTTTTCCCACAAACCCGCAGGCTCCGGTAACCAGTATTTTCATGACTCCCACGCCTCCCTGATGAGTTTCAGTCCTGCCTGGATTTCCTCGCCCGTGACCGAATGGCTGGGTTCCAGCACCCGGATAATATCACCCCGGGCGGTTTCGCGGAACAACTCAAATTTGAGGGTTCCGCCGGGCGGCATGAAGTGATCCCCGGCAGGCGGGCGGACATCATGGATATGCATTCCGGCGATCCAGGGTTGCAGGCGTTTAACCCAGCGGGCATGGCTGGTGAGCCCGAGATTTTCCCGGATTTGGCCGTGTCCGAGATCATGCCAGACGCGAAGCCAGGGGGAATTAAAATGCAGCATCAACCGCTCGATCTCCACCTCGGTTGGAATCGCCTCCCAGGTGGGGAGCAGTTCGAAGGCCAGGATGCGTTGCGTGCTCTCCAGGAGGGGGAGAAGCCGCTCGACCCCTGCGTAGAGGAGGGGAAGCTGGGTGGAGATTGCCTTTTCGCGGGCCAGCAGGAGTTTCATCCGCGATTTCTCGTACTCTTCGTTGTATTGTCGTCCGGTGGCCGTCAACTCGATGAGATGCGGGGTAATGGGTTTCATCTCAACGTTTCCGGCGTGGGCGACGACGACGCGGGCATTGACTTCAGCGGCGAAGCGGATTGTATTTTCGAGATAATGCAGGGCATTGGCCCGGGTGGTGGGATCCGTGGCGCACAGGGTGAAGGGTTCCGGCGAGGGGTACGGCACGGGGGGGAGCGGGCAGTAGGCGTGAAGGCTGTCGGCTTTGATCCGGCCCGCCTGGATCATGGCGCATACGCCGGGAACGAGATTGGCGGTGAGGTCGAACCCCAGTTCGACATGATCGAACCCGAGCTCGAGGATTTCCTCGAGCATGGATTCGCCGGTTTCGTGCCGACGCGCATTCCAGCGGGTTGTTAAGCTGAAGATCATCGTAAAAAAAGAAAGCTCCCTGACTGGATGTCCAGGGAGCTTTCAGAGATTCAACGGGTGAATCAAATATTGTACGCCGCGCGAGCGCGGGCACGGGCTGCCTTGCGGCGGCGTTGCTCACTGGGTTTTTCGAAGTAACGATGGGCACGGATCTCTTTCATGATCCCTTCCTTGTCCATGATCTTCTTCAGGCGTCTCATCGCCTTGTCAACCGTTTCGCCGCGTCTGATTTTAACTTGTGCCACGTGTAAATGTCACCTTCCCTTCGTGATCCGGAGCCGCGTTAGCGGGTCCTAGGACCAAACAGGTGCAAAGATATAAGGGAGAACCGCTTGCAATTCAAGAAAAAGATCAGCAATTCTTGTTAGGCGCGTGCTTTTACAAAAAAGGTGGCGTCAGCGGTGTCTTCCTGACATAATCCGTGCCCAATTCATCCTGTCCCACGACACGGAGTTTTATGGATTACGCACAACACACAGCGAATGGGGAGATTATTATTCTCCCATCATTATTGGCGGCGGATTTTGGCTATCTGGCGGATGGGGTTCGTCATGCCGACAATGCCGGGGCTGATGGGATCCATCTTGACATCATGGACGCGCATTTTGTTCCGAATCTGAGCATGGGGCCGGATGTCGTTACCATGGCCAACAAGACCACGGACATTCCGCTCAGCGTCCACCTCATGATGTCGAAGCCAGCCACCTATCTGGAGCGCTTCATCAAGGCGGGATCGGATATCCTTCTGATCCACATCGAGAGTGAAGGCGATATTCGCGGCATGCTGCAGACGATTCGCCAACTGGGCGCGCGGCCCGGCATCACGCTGAATCCCGACACTCCGGCCGAAGCAGTCTATGAGGTTCTGGCGGATGTGGATGAAGTGCTTTGCATGACGGTTCATCCGGGGTATGGCGGGCAATCGTTCATTGAAAGTGTTCTGCCCAAAATCCGGAAACTACGATCCCGGATCAAAACCCTGGGTCTGGATGTGGATATCAATGTGGATGGAGGGATCGACCTCAAAACCATTGGGGCCGCCGCCGCTGCCGGAGCCAATGTTTTTGTGGCGGGAACCTCGCTCTACCGCGCCGCCAACATGCAGGAAAGTGTTGCCGCCATGCGCGCCATTGCGGCGCAACAGTATGACTCGATGAAGGATTGAAAAAGTAACGATGCATCTTCAAGACCAGACCAACCTCAGGACGATTCCCCATACCCGGAATTTTTGTATCATTGCCCACATTGATCATGGCAAATCCACGCTGGCCGACCGGTTGCTTCAGCTGACCGGCACCATCTCGGATCGCATGATGCGCGACCAGATTCTCGACAGCATGGATCTGGAGCAGGAGCGGGGCATTACCATCAAGAGCCATCCGGTTACGATGACCTATAAGGCAAAGGATGGGATTGAATACGAGTTGAACCTGATCGACACGCCCGGGCATGTGGATTTCACCTATGAAGTGTCACGCAGCATGATGGCCTGCGAGGGCGCCATTCTGGTGGTTGATGCCGCGCAGGGCGTTGAAGCCCAGACGGTGGCGAATACCTACCTGGCCATCGAGAACAATCTTGAGATCATGCCGGTGCTCAACAAGGTGGATCTGCCCGGTGCCGAACCGGATGTGGTGGAAAAACAAATCGAGGAAATTCTGTCCATACCGGCCCACGGAGCCAGCCGGATCAGCGCCAAGAGCGGTCTTGGCATCCGGGAGATGCTGGAAGCGGCGATCGAGCATCTTCCGCCTCCCAAGACCTGTGATGACGGGTATCTGAGGGCGCTTGTGTTTGATTCAGTCTATGACGCCTTCCGCGGTGTGGTTACCTATGTCCGGGTGGTGGATGGGGAATTGAAGGCCGGGGATCGGACCCGGTTGCTGGCCAGCGGCATTGAAACCGAAGTGAAGGAAGTCGGTCGATTCCGTCCGAAGATGGAGCCGACGGCCACCCTCAAGGCGGGGCAGGTGGGCTATATGATCGGCACGATCAAGAGCGCCTCGGATATCAAGATCGGCGATACCCTCACGATGCACAACCGGCCGGCACTCAAGGCGCTGCCCGGTATGAAGGATATTCATCCCATGGTGTTCAGCGGGCTCTATCCGGTGAATACAGCGGACTACGAAAAACTCAAGCAGAGCATGGAGAAACTTCGGCTTAACGATAGTGCGTTCACCTACCAGTCGGAATCTTCGGTCGCCCTGGGATTTGGATTCCGTTGCGGGTTTCTTGGACTGCTGCATCTGGAAGTGGTGCAGGAGCGGTTGCGCCGCGAGTTCGACCTCGATGTCATCACAACCTATCCCTCTGTGATCTACCGGGTATTCCTGCGGGATGGATCGATGATTGAGGTGGACAATCCGATCCATCTTCCGGATCCCACGCGTGTGGACCACATGGAAGAGCCGATGATCAAGGCGTTTGTCATCTGTCACAACGAGAATATCGGGGATGTTCTCCGGATTGTGATGGACCGGCGGGGAGATGTTGAGAAAACGGAAACCCTGGATACCAAGCGTGTGATGATTTCAGCCACCATGCCGCTCAACGAAATCCTGATTGATTTTCATGACTGCCTCAAGAGTGTGAGTAAGGGGTATGCCTCGATGGATTACGAGCACACCGGTTATGCGCCGAGTGATCTGGTCAAGATGGACATTCTGCTGAACGCGGAGGTTGTGGATGCCTTTTCCTGCATCATTCACCGGGAGAAGGCCGTGTATCGCGGACGGCAGATGTGCGCGGCGCTCAAAGAGGTTATTCCCGCTCATCAATTCACGGTGCCGATCCAGGCGGCCATCGGGAAGAACATTGTGGCCCGCGAAACCATCAAGGCCATGCGCAAGGATGTGACGGCGAAGTGCTACGGCGGGGATATCAGCCGGAAACGGAAACTTCTGGATCGCCAGAAGGAGGGCAAGAAGCGGATGAAGGAGTTTGGATCCGTGAGTGTGCCCCAGGAAGCGTTTATTTCAGTTTTGAAGAGCACCGGGTGATCCAGAAAGTGATGCACACCATGGCAGGTTTTTTTAAAACTCGTAGGACGGTGAATTCGGGTCGAGAATGGCTGAAGCACGCCCGGCATTGTCGTCATTTGAAGGAAGACATCGCCTCCCCGGTGGCGCTACAGCAATTGGATGAAGCGGTGGCAGGCCTCAAGCAGGCGATTCAGGATCGGGAGATTGATCCCATTGAGAAGCAGGCCGGGCGGGTTCACGCGGCCATTCTCACGCTGATGCCGCCCAAAGCCTTTTCCGGTTTTCGTGAGAACTTGGAGGTGATCGTCGTGGCCATCGCCGTGGCCATGGCGTTTCGCTGCTACTTTCTGCAGCCGTTCAAGATCCCCACCGGCTCCATGCAACCGACTCTGTATGGAATTCATTATCATCCCCAGGCGGAAAAGGGTGTATTTGACCTGATGCCGCTACGGCTCGCCAAGTGGCTGGTGTTTGGTGAATGGTTTACGGAAATCAAAGCCCAGGCCGCCGGTACGGTGCGGGGACCTTATGTCGGACGGAATGACGGCATGGCGTATTATGACATCGGCGGGCTGGCTCATGGGGTGCCGCCGAATCTGTCCTTGGCTGTCAAGCCCGGCGATGAGGTCGTTACCGGCCAGATCATTGCCTCCGGCAACAAGGTCAGCGGCGATCATCTTTTTGTGAACCGGGTGAAATGGAATTTCATCAAGCCGGTTCGGGGCGAGGTGATGGTGTTCCGGACGGATGGCATTCCGATTCCGAGGCTGACGGAGCGGACGCACTATATCAAGAGAATGTGCGGCATGCCGAATGATACGATTTCCATCAAGGCACCGGAATTGCTGGTGAATGGAACGCCGTTGATGCAGCCTGAGATGATCCGCCGGATTGAGAACCGGGCGCCGGGGTATGCCGGGTATTGTCTGGGCGAAGGGCCCGATGCGCTGTTTCTCAATTCTCCTGATGACTCCCTGACGCTGGAGCCGACCCAGTATCTTGCCCTCGGGGACAATACCCGCAACAGTCTTGACGGACGCTACTGGGGCCCGGTTCCTGAGAAAAATCTGGTCGGTCCGGCCATGGTGGTGTACTGGCCCTTTTCGAACCGGTGGGGGTGGATCCGGTGAGTTGACGGAATGTTCAGATAATGCCTGCTCCTGTGAAAATCCGATTGGTTCAGATGGAAGTCCTTCCCGGACGGCCGGTGGAGAATACTGAAAAAATTCTGAACCGGATCAGCGAGGCCAGGGCGGCGGGACGGACGCTGGTTGTTTTCCCTGAAATGGCCATTCCGGGTTATCTGCTGGGCGATGAATGGGAACGCCCTGCTTTCCTTCGTGAGTGCGAGGCGTGCGGCGAAGACATTCGTGTCGCCTCAGCCGGGATCACGGTGATGTTCGGAAATGTGGGGGTAGACTGGCCGCGTCGCAATGAGGATGGCCGGGTGCGAAAGTATAACGCGCTGTTCATTGCGGAGAACGGCTGTTTTCTGGGGCCTGAAGGCGGGCCGTATCCCTTTGTCATCAAGACCCTGATGCCCAATTACCGGGAATTTGACGATAGCCGTCATTTCTTTGACACCCGGAAACTGGCTGCCGAACTGGGGCAGGATCCCCGGGATCTGATTGCCCCGGTTCAAACCGCCTGCGGACGGATTGGCGCGGTGTTATGCGAGGATGCCTGGGATCAGGATTACGCGGTATCGCCGCTAGAGATTTTGGGTGGAAAGAGTGTGGATTTTGTGGTCAATGCCAGTTGTTCCCCGTTCACCTTCAACAAGAACAATAAGCGAAACCGGGTGTTTTCCGAGGCGGCCAGACGCCTGCAGCGGCCGCTGGTATATGTCAATAATGTTGGCATTCAGAACAACGGAAAGACCGTGTTCACCTTTGATGGGGCCTCCTGCATCTATGACGGGCAGGGGAATCCCATGGCGACACTGGCCCCATTTGCCGAAGGCGTCATGGATCATGCCCTGAGTGAGGCATTGCAATTCGAGGTGGATCACGACCTCCGGGCCCGGTCACTGTCAGATGTCAGTTTATTTGACGCCATACTTTACGGTACTGCGACGTTCATGAAGGCCTGCGGCGTGGAGCGGGTGGTGGTGGGCGTATCCGGCGGGATCGATTCCGCCGTTGTGGCCGCACTCTATCGTCACATTCTGCCTGCCGACCGGCTGCTGCTTGTGAATATGCCAAGCCGGTTCAATTCCCCGACAACGATTAATCTGGCCCGCGAGTTGGCGAAGAATCTCGGGTGCGGGTATGTCGAAATTCCCATTGAGGACAGCGTAAAATTGACCCGCGCCCAGGTGGACGGAGTGGACGTGCGATGGCCGGATGGAGTGAAGCGGCTAGCTCTGGCTGATTTCCAACTCGAGAATGTCCAAGCGCGTGATCGCTCCTCCCGCGTGCTCGCCGCCGTAGCGGCCTCATTTGGCGGGGTGTTCACCTGTAATGCGAACAAGTCCGAGATGACCGTCGGCTACACTACGCTGTATGGGGATTTGGGCGGCTATCTGGCGAACCTTGCCGATCTTTGGAAAGGCGAGGTATATGAGTTGGGGCGTTACCTGAATGAGACGGTTTTTCGGCGGGACGTCATCCCGGAAGGCAGTTTTTCGGTGATGCCATCCGCAGAGCTCAGTGTCGCCCAAGCCGTGGACGAGGGGAAGGGCGATCCCCTGAATTATTCCTATCACGACACGTTATTTCGATCCTGGGTAGAGGACTGGAACCGATCTACGCCTGAGGAGATTCTGGAGTGGTATGGCGAGGGAACCCTAGAGCAGCACCTTGACTATCCGGGCTGCGTGAAAGATCTTTTCCCGTCGCCGAAACACTTTATCGATGATTTGGAGCGCTGGTGGAATCACTATCAGGGACTGGGCATTGCCAAACGAATTCAGGCTCCGCCGGTTCTTGCCGTCAAGCGCCGCGCCTTTGGATTCGATCACCGGGAATCCCAGATGGGACCTCGGTATACACGGCGCTACAAGGAACTAAAGAAACAGGTAATCGGCTGACGTATTGGTGCGAGGAAAGCATTCGTTGGTCGAAGACCATCCGTAGCTCGAGCCGAAGGCGAAGGATGGTGCACCCGGAGGGAGTTGAACCCCCACTCCTTGCGGAATAAGAACCTGAATCTTACGTGTCTGCCAATTCCACCACGGGTGCGCGAAAACGGGGGCAATATTTATCAGCATGACACACGGGTGTCAATAGTTGCTTCACGATTTGTTTTATTTTGCCTCAATCAGGTCGGCCGAGATTCTGGCTGATTCATAGATCGTGGGGAGTCCGGAGCCGGGATGCGTGCCGCCACCGACCAAGTACACTCGTCCAACTTCCTCAAATTGGTTGTGGGGCCGGAAGTACAGCATTTGACTGAGCGTGTGGCCCAGATTGAAAGTGGCTCCGAGAAAAAGGTTGTAATCATCAACCCAATTCCGGGGTGTGATCACCTGCTCCTGAAGAATGTGCGAGGCCAGATCCTTCATGCCTGTTTTGGCCACGATGCGGGCGATAACCTTGTCTCGATAGGTCCGGGTCAATTCCGGTGTCCAGTGGATTCCGCTGCGGGTATTGGCCGTTGGCACGAGCACATAAAGGGCTGAATGTCCCTTGGGTGCCAGAGTGGGATCCGTAATGCTGGCGTTTCTGACATAGATGGACATGTCATCAGAAGGACCGACACCCTGGGCGATGTCTTCGATATTGGCCTTGTAGTTGTCTGCAAAGATCACATTGTGGTGCGCTTCGTCGTAAACTTTGTCTAGTCCCAGATAAAGCATGAAGGTGGAACAGGAGTATTTTTTGTTTCGCAAGTTTTTCGGGGTGTACTTGCGAATGATGCCGGGTTCGAAAAGGGTTTCCATGGCATGACCGAAATCGGCGTTGATGACCACGGCATCAGCTTCTACGCTGGAGCCGTCAGCCAGGAGAAGGCTCCGGGCCTCGCCGTTTTTCACTTGAATCTGTTTAACCTGCGTATTTAGTCGGATGGTAGCGCCATGTTCACGGGCGACCTTGGCCATGGCTTCGGAAATCATGCTGAGTCCGCCTATGACGTGGTCGATGCCGAAGGCATGTTCAACGTAGGGGATGAGGCCGAAGGCGCCGGGGCATTGCCAGGGTGACATGCCCAGGTACTTGCTCTGGAACGTGAAGGAGATGCGCAGATCCTCTGTGGAAAAGTAGTCGCCGAGCACATCATAGAGGCTCCGGCCCAGCGAGAGGTGCGGTAGCGCCCGGAGCAGGGGGCGCGATAGCATGGAGATCGCGGAAGAGTAGTCCTTCTTCAGGCAGGGATACATCTTGTCATAGCGAACTTTCTCGACAGCGTGGAATCTCTCGAGTCCGGCGCCATTGCCCGGGAACAGTCTCTCGATCTGCTCCTTCATGAGCTCGCGATTTGTGGTGGGCCGCAGCACTTTGTCCTTGAACGAGAGCTGGTACATGGGGTCGAGTGGCCGGATATCGAGATAGTCCTCAGCCTTGCGACCGGCGGCTTGAAACACCTCACGCAGGATAAAGGTCATCATCAGGAACGTGGGGCCGATATCGAACGTGTAGGGTCCGAGCCGGATGGCGGCGTTTCGTCCGCCGACGGCATCCTTTTGCTCGTAGACAGTGACCTGGTGGCCACGATTGGCCAGGATCATTGCAGCTGTCAATCCACCGGGGCCGGCACCGATAACGGCAATTCGCTTTGAACTCATGTCGTGGTTCTCCCGTTTGTTGCTTTCCTGTATCTCAAAAACATACTACACTCTTAAAAATATTACATCAGGAAGTTCCTATTATTAACTGGTACGGGTTCATCAAAGTCATCAGGTCCATCTACAGCCGGCAAGGGCCGGATCTGGATTTGATCCAACGGGAGGGATTGCTGGCCGTGAAGATCGGCCAGACTTACGCCCTGCGGGTGGATTTTCTTCCGGAAGCGTCGTGTCTGACGCTAACCCGGCTGTATCGACATACCGATTCTATTCCGCCTGTCCGTTTCAAGGAAATGCTCAAGCAACGGGCTCCGGCTCTTCTTCTCGAGGAGTTGGAGTCGTGCGAGGATGCTCCCCTGGCGTCGGCTTCTGTGGGGCAGGTGCATCTCGGGCGGTTGCGAAACGGTGAGCGTGTGGTGGTGAAGATGGTCAAGACCGATTATCGGGAGCGCTTCATGGCTGATGTCCGGTCATTGAGACGATTCATTCGGTTGATCCTGTTGGTCTATCCCAAACTGGAGCGGGTGGCGGATCCTTTGGGCATTCTGGGAACCATCGAGCAGGGGACTCTGGACGAGCTGGATTTGCGCCGTGAGGCCGCCGGTCAGCATGTGCTGATGGATCTGAAATCCCGGCATGCCGGGGAGTTCGATTTGAGCGGGATGCGATTTCCGAAGATCCACGAGGCGCTTTCCAACGATGTTGTGATGGTCTCCGAATATGTTGAGGGGTGTACGGTGGATGAATTGCTGGAGCGGCGGGAGATCGGGTATGATGCTTTGCTGGAGCTTTTTCGTCTGCACGGCTTTTTCACATTCTGCGTGGGCACATTTCATGGCGACATTCATCCGGGCAATCTCATATACCGGGAAGGCGGCTTCACCTTTCTGGACACGGGGGTTATCGGGCATGTCGGAGAGAAGCTTCGAAAGGGCCTTCTGGCGTTCTTTCAGGCGCTGTCGGAGTTTGACTATCCTGCGTGTGCACGGGCGCTCAATGCCATGGCTGATCAGGGCATTGAGGGCGGGCGTTTTCGGGAGTTCGAGCTTCAGTTGACTGAATTATACCGGGACTTCACCGGCAGCACGGTCGCGCAGGTCAGTCTGACCCGGAAGATGATGGAAACGATCCGGTTGGGGGTCAATCATGGCATGGTGTTTGAGAAGGGTATGTATCCCATCATCAAGAGCCTGATGTACATGGATGGCATGGTGCTGCGGTGCAATCCGCAAGCCGTGCTGATGAAAGATATGCGTCCGTTTCTGGCGGAGTTTCAGCGCGGCATGAGCGCTCAATAATTGAGGGTGATGGACAGGGTGAGTGCGGGAGGGGCAACCCTGAACAGGGCCGGCTTGAATGTAGGGGCGCTGAACTTGTTGCGCGGGTTATTGGAGGCACCGTACCCCTCAAGAGGTCGGCCCAACCAGTCGGTATCCATGCGGCCATTGCCGTTTTCGTCATGGAGCACCCCGAGGGCGTAATCCCCGAATGGAGTGTTCACGAAATCCACCACGGCCTGGCCATTGGTCACACCCGAGGAGTGGGTTCGAAAAGCCAGTGCGGCATTGTCTGGAAATCCCTTTGAATCCCGAAAGAGCGTGACTCGGGCGATCCCTCGTTCGTTACGGAATCCGGATATGCGAACGGTGATCGTGGCGCCATGATTGTCTGGGCCTTGCGTCGAAGTATCCAGTGCGGCAATGGAGGCGGATCCGGCTGACAGCGTGGACAAGCCAAGGAGGATGAGGAGACCGCCATGGATCGCTACCTTGGTCTGAATGCGCACTATCATGTTGGCCAGTGTGCAAAAACGGGCTGGTGATGTCAAATCCGGCTCCGGCGAATACTCCCTTTCTCGGAAATAATTCAGGGAAGCCTTGAAAGAAGTGGAAGGTGAAGGTAAAGTCACCGGAATTATGAAAAACGCTCCGGTATCCGTGTTAAAACCCAATCCTGGAATGGTTCTGCTTCAGGTCGTTATTCCGGCGGCTGTTGGGGCATTTTTCTATTTCAAGGGGAAGCCGGTTGCGGCCGGAATTCTTTGGAGTATTGGCGGCCTGCTGCTTGTGTCGGGTTTTCTGATTCCCTCCTTGTTTGCCAAGATTGAACAAGGGGGGCGCTGGTTTGGGAAAGGGGTCGGTACGGCCATCACATGGCTGCTTCTTGTTCCGATGTTTTACCTGGTCTTTGTGCCGGGACGTCTCATCCTGATGATTCAGGGAATTGACCCGATGTGCCGGAAGTTTCCGACGGATGCACCAACCTATTGGGTACCCCGGAAACCGGTTGTTAATGTGGACGACTATAAGAGGCAATTCTGATGAACATTCTTGGAATCAGTGCTTTTTATCACGATTCGGCCGCCGCCCTGGTGTGTGATGGAAAGATTGTTGCCGCCGCTCAGGAAGAGCGGTTTACCCGCAAAAAGCACGATGCGAATTTCCCGGTGAATGCCGCGAAGTACTGTCTTAGGGAGTTGGAAAAGCGGGGCGGGAAACTGGATGCAGTGGCCTTCTACGATAAGCCGATCCGAAAATTCGAGCGCATCCTGAAGACCTATTTCAGTACCGCGCCTGCCGGATTGCAATCCTTCATGATGGCCATTCCTCTGTGGTTGCGCGAGAAGCTTTGGATTCCCATGGAGATTGAGGTGGCCTTGGGAAAATGTGGGATCAAAACCATGCCACCACTCTATTTTCCCGAGCATCATGAATCTCATGCCGCGAGTGCATTTTTTCCGTCCCCATTCCAACAGGCGGCCATTCTGACGCTGGATGGTGTAGGGGAGTGGGCGACCAGCGCAATCGGGAGGGGGGATGGCAACCAGATTCAGATACTGGAAGACCTTCATTTTCCTCACTCGCTCGGGTTGCTTTATTCGGCGTTCACCTATTTCACGGGCTTCCGGGTGAATTCAGGGGAATATAAGTTGATGGGCTTGGCTCCCTATGGTGAGCCGAAATATGTGGATATCATCAAGGACAACCTGCTTGATCTTCGCGAAGACGGTTCGTTCCGGTTGAACTTGAAGTACTTCGGGTTTGTGGACGGCCTGACCATGACGAATGACGAGTTCGCCAAATTGTTTGGTGGACCGGCTCGTACATCGGAAAGTGAAATTTCGCAGCGGGAAATGGATATTGCACGATCCATCCAGGTAGTGACCGAGGAAATTGTGATCCGGATGGCGAAGCATGCCCGGAAAATAACCGGGGAAGAGTACCTTGTCATGGCGGGCGGGGTGGCCCTGAACTGCGTGGCCAATGGGCGGCTGTTGCGGGAAGGGATTTTTAAGGATATCTGGATTCAGCCTGCGGCCGGGGATGCGGGCGGGGCCCTTGGAGCGGCGCTCATGGTGGCGTATCAGGTCGAAAAGCAGCCTCGTGTGGCCGATAATGTTCACGATGCAATGCAGGGGTCGCTACTGGGGCCGGATATCGAGGATGATGCCGTTGAGGCCTTTCTTAAAGCCAATGGGTATCCTGCGAAGAAATACGGCCCACAGGATTGGGGAACCGAGATTGCCAAAATCATTGCCGCTGAGAATGTTATCGGATTGGTGCAGGGACGAATGGAATTCGGGCCGCGTGCCCTGGGCGGTCGTTCGATTATCGGTGATGCCCGGTCAATAAAAATGCAATCGGTGATGAATCTGAAGATCAAGTACCGCGAATCGTTTCGTCCGTTTGCCCCGTCATGCCTGGTGGAGCGGGTAAACGACTATTTTGAGCTGGATCGCCCGTCGCCCTATATGCTGTTGGTGGCGCAGGTGCAGAAAAGCCGGTGCAGGGGGTTGGAGGATGTTGGGCGGCTTTCCATTCGTGACCGTATCAATCAATTGCGATCAGATATTCCGGCGATTACGCATGTGGATTACTCGGCCCGGGTTCAGACCGTGTCGCCCGAAAGCAATCCCCGGTATTACGATTTGATCAAGGCGTTTGATAAACAGACCGGGTATGGGGTGATTATCAATACCTCATTCAATGTCCGGGGCGAGCCGATTGTCTGCACGCCCGAAGATGCCTACCGCTGCTTTATGCGTACGGAGATGGATTATCTGGTGCTCGGCTCGTTTGTGTTGTCAAAGAAAGATCAGCCGCCGTGGCAGGACAAGGCAAATTGGCGAACGGAATACGCGCTAGATTAGAGGATACAATGATTTTCTTTAAGCATCTTGGTCGATTACTGAAGGAATTCTGGAGTTTTGCCTGGCACAACAAGGCATGGTGGATTATTCCCGTTGTGCTGGTACTTCTCTTGCTAGGGGTCTTTATTGTGGCCGGCCAAACCGTGGCGCCCTTCATCTATACATTATTCTGAGACAATCTGGCTGGCGTCGAGTCTGATCAGATACCGTTTTCGATACCAAATGAATCCGAACAGGTCAAAAATCGTCCGGGGCAGGCGTTTCATATTGGTATATTTAGACGTTCCCATGGTTCGTGCCCGATGATCCACAGCCAGTTCTTTGATGGAGCGTCCATTGAGTTTGAAATAGGCCGGCATGAACCGGTGAACGCCTTCCACATGAGGGAGATCTGCTACGCAGGCCTTCCGGAATACCTTCAGGCTACATCCGGTGTCGCGGATCCCATCATGAGTGGCCCAGTTTCGAACCCGGTTTGCGAGGCGTGACCCAACGCGTCGAGCCCAAGTGTCTTTGCGCTTGGCGCGAAATCCGCAGACGGCGTCGGCCTCCTTAAGTTCAGCGAGCATTCGGGGAATATCGGCGGGATTGTTCTGCATATCGCCGTCGATGGTCACCAGAATATCTCCTGCAGCAAGTTGCAACCCTACCAGCATGGCGTGGCTTTGGCCGCGATTGGGGGAGTAACGCAGGCCCCTCACGCTCGTGTACCGCGCTTTCGCTTCCTGGATGCGAGCCCAGGTCTGGTCACGGCTTCCGTCATCGACAAAGAGCACTTCCAATTCCGGGATGACCGTGCTCAGCCGGTGCATTTCCTCGGCGAGGGGAAGGACATTATCCTGTTCATTATAGACCGGCACCACGATGGAAACTTTCATAACAGTCCTTTATTTCAGTCGCTTCGGTTTAGTCTTATCACGACTGGAGGATGTAATTCCAGTCCTGATTCCCGGCTTTGTCTTATCGTTTTTCTGATCCGAAATTGCTTTTTGCGCCGATGTCCCGCTATAGTCCACTAACTCAACGAAAGGGCGATGTTTCATGAAGGTATCGGTGCTGATGAATTTGGCTGTTGTGGTGATGATGGGGATGGTGACCGGTTGTGAATTGGGTGGGGGTGGCGGTGGGAGTGGGGGCGGTGACCTTGGAAATATCGGGGATAACAATCCGAACCTTTATGTCGCGTTGGGGGATAGCACCACCGACGGTAATAACGGGGGCGGAGATCCGTATCCGCCTCGTTTGGCGGCAATGACCGGGAAAACTGTCAACAATATGGCGGCCCAGGATGAGTCATCCGGTGGCGCTCTTTCGAAAGTGAGCGGAATTCTAGCCAATCAAAAACCAGCGGCAGTGTTGTTTCAATTGGGTGCCGTGGATTTGATCGGTGGACGGAGTATCGATAGTATCATCGCCAACCTGCGCTCCATTATCCAGCAGTGCAAGGCGAATAAGACCGTTCCCGTGGTGGCGACCCTGCAACCCATGATTGGTCTTCACGGCCGGTGGAGTCAGGTGACTAAGGATTTGAATAACCAGATCCGAAGCTTGGCGTCCTCCGAGGGGGCCCGTCTGGCGGATGTTGAATCCAAATTCGGAGATGGGGCCGGCTTGATCCTAGGCGACGGGCTTCATCCGAATGAGGAAGGCAATCAACGGATGGCCGAGGCGTTTAACGACGTTCTTTAATGGCTGATGATTCCGCTGCCGAGAACAAGGTCGTTGTCGTAATATACGACGACCTGTCCCGGGGTGATGGACATCTGAGGTTCATTAAAAATGGTCTCAACGCGACCTGAGTCGGAGCCCACCTGAATGATTCCCTGAGCCTCCTTGTGCTGCTGCCTGATCTTGGCTTGAATCCGCATTGGTTCCGGCGGGGGGGCGGCAAGACTGACCCAGTTCATGTCCATGGCGGACAGCCGGATTGAATAAAGATCCGAGTGGGCCCCGACAACAATGGTGTTGGAGCAGGCATCAAGACGGATTACATAAAGCGGATCTGCAGTGCCGCCAATGCCGAGCCCCTTTCGTTGTCCCACCGTGTAATGAACAATTCCCCGATGCTGTCCCAGTACTGTGCCTTTTGTATCCACAATCGGTCCGGGGGGTTGTTCCTGATCGCTAAAGAGGACCCCATAGTCCTTGCTTTCGATGAAATTCTGGCTTTCCGGCTTGTCGGCCACGTCGTCCCAGCCAATTTCGCGGGCGATGGCTTTGACTTCCGGCTTGGTCATGCCACCTAACGGAAAAAGGACCTGGCTGAGCTGAATCTGGGATAGCCGGGACAGGAAATACGTCTGATCCTTGGCGGGATCCAAAGCGCGGCGCAATTGCCAGCGGCCGGAGACAGATTCCTGATCCACCCGGGCGTAATGCCCGGTGGCAAACTTGTCGAAGGTGATGCCCATGGCGCGTGCCCGATCCAGGAGAAGTCCGAACTTCATGGTTCGATTGCAGCGGACGCAGGGATTGGGCGTGCGGCCAGCGCGGTATTCTTCGCGGAAGTAATCAAGAACCTCCGTTGCGTATTCCGGGGCAAGCGGCACAACATGATGGGGGATATCAAGCCGTGCGGCAAGTTCCCGGGCGGCTTCGATGTCGCGAGGCTCGCCGGGTCCGTAGCACCCTGAGCGCCCTTCGTCCGCCAAGGGAAGGGAGCCGTCCCATATCTGCATGGTCAGCCCGATGACAGTATGCCCCTGCTGCTTAAGAAGCCAGGCGGCAACAGAAGAGTCAACTCCTCCGCTCAGCCCGACGGCAATGGTCAATTTTTTGGATTTCTGATGTGACATCTACCCAGTATAATCGGCTTTCCCCTTAATTGTCGATTGCCTGTTGAACCCCTGGTGCCGTCTTTGCTAGAGTGACGCCCGTTGATTCTGGAAGCCGTATTGTGAAAGGAAAGTCCATGAGTATTCGGAAGTTAAAAGCGGCGGTTCGTGATGTGCCTGATTTTCCAAAACCCGGGATTATGTTCAAGGATATCACTCCGATTCTCAAGGATCCCAAGCTTTTTCGTGCGGCGGTCGATTTGTTTGCCAAACGCCATCGCGATAAGGGAATCCGGAAAATTGCCGTTATCGATGCCCGGGGATTTCTTTTTGGATCGGCGCTGGCCTACAAACTCAAGGCCGGCCTTGTGCCCATCCGGAAAAAGGGGAAACTACCCTACCAGTCCTTTGAGGAGAGTTATGACCTGGAGTATGGTTCGGCCACGCTGACCCTTCATGTGGATGCCTTTGAGCCAGGGGAGCCTGTGCTGTTGATTGACGACCTTCTTGCAACCGGTGGCACCGCGCTGGCTTCCGCGAAATTAATTGAGCGGGCGGGCGGGAAGATTGTGGAGATTGATTTTTTAATCGAGTTGGGATTCCTGAACGGCCGAGCAAAATTGGCCGGATATGATCTCTTCGCTCCGATTAAGTATTAGCGCCGGGCGATGGCGACTACGAAAACCATGGCGACCATCAGTAGGCAGACGATGGCGCTTTGCCACCCCTGAACCTCGTTTTGTGACGACGATGCCTTTTGCTCTGCAATCGTTTTGACCACATGTTGCATGATGGCATCCATTTCGTTTGTTTTCGGAGAGACGGGCTGCAAATCATTGAGAAAAACATCAATTCCTGTATGGAGTTGGGTGTTGTGCCATCGGATCCTCATATCGTTTTTCTGTAATTCAGACTCGAGAATTTCAATATCCAGATTATAAAGACGTTCTGAAATCCGGCTTATTATTCCGAATTCATTGGTTTTTTCAAACCATGCTCCTGACATCCCCCTTGAATCGGGGTTCTGTCGAATACTGAACCAGACGAAAGGACTGTTCGTGGCGGCGATTCCCTCGAGTTCCCCGGAAGACGCCTGAGCGATGTCAGTCGTTTCAATTTTCAATGGGGCTGATTCTGCCGGAAAATGAGCCCTCAAGAGTGTGAGCACGACGAGGCTGGCTCCCAGCGACTCTCTCAGTTTTTGCGTGACCATGAATTCTCCCCAAGAACGATGCTGTCGGCGATGGCTCGTGCTTTTTTGGGGCCCTCGACCAGTTGAATCATCGTCAGGGCGAATTCAAATGTGGTTCCGGCGCCCTGGCTGGTGACGATTCGCCCATCCAGAACAGTCGGTTTGTTCAGACGCGGCGTGCTGGTCAGGCGGGCGGCCACGCCGGGATGACAGGTCGCTTTCTTTCCAGTCAGAATGCCGGCGGCTTGAAGCGTCAAGGGGGCGGCACAGATGGCGCCGATCCATTTTTCGTCATTGTAAAATTGCCGGATTGTTTCAAGGAGCGGCTCGAATTGAAGGAACCTCTCCACGCCAGGCCCGCCGCCGGGAATCATTAGAATATCGAAATCCGGAGGATTGATCTCGCGCCACGCCTTGTCCGGCATCAGGCGCACCCCGCGTGCGGCGGTGATCAGCCCGTCATTCACCCCGGCGACCACGACCGTCCATTGAGCGCGGCGGAGGACATCAATGATGATGATGGCCTCCATTTCCTCGGTGCCGTTGGCGATCGGAACCAGAACGTTAGGCATGATAGGAGTCCTTAATCGTTCCGCCGGCCGCCCAGCAGGCCGGACCGGAAGAGATAGTAGAGAAGGGTGAGCAGGGCGGTGACCGCGGAAGCCACGTAGGTCAGGAAGGCGGCATTCAGGACACGGGCGGCGTCCTCCTGTTCCTGATAAGTGACGATTCCCGACATGACCATCAGGCGCTTGGCCCGGGCGCTGGCGTCCCATTCAACCGGAAGGGTGATAATGGAAAAGACGACGGTGATGCTGAATAGGATGATTCCGATCAGATACATCTTGGGATTGTTCATGAACATTCCCAGCAGAAAGAAGATATACGAGCCCATGCTGCCGAACTGGGTTGCGGGCACCAGGGCGGAACGCAGCCCGAGCCACATATAGGCCGATGCGTGTTGAAGGGCATGACCCGCCTCGTGGCAGGCCACACCAATGGCCGACAGGGATGGTGAGTCATAGACACCGGAAGACAGGCGGAGCGTTCGCGAGGTCGGGTCATAGTGGTCGCTCAGGAACCCGTCGGCCCGTTCAATGGTGACATTGGTTACCCCGTTTTTGGACAGCATGAGGCGCGCGGCCTGAGCTCCCGTGAGCCCTGAACCAGAGGATATTTTCGAGTAACGGGCAAATGTCGACTTGACCTTGTATGTGGCGATAAGGGCAAAGATCATCCCCGGCGCAACGAACAAGAGATAAATTGGATCGAAAAACATGGCTAAATCCTTTCAATATTCCTGGAAGAGGTATTTCAAACACTTTTGGCATTAAACCAAAACGGGCGGATTTTGACAAGCGCATGACCGTACATCCTCCAAGGTGGATCGCGACCTCCGGGCGCGATCAGACGCCGCCCGGAGGTCGGCGTCCACCCTGTGGATTTGAGGTTAAATCAGGACCATCACAAAATCCGTGGGCAGGGTGGGGGCGGGTACAGGGATGTCAAACCACTCCTGAAGGGCGAAATCCAGACCGACATGATTCATGTAGTTATAGAGCGCTTTTCGCAAGCCCCTGCCCAGAAAGTCATGGTCACAGGGGATGGAGTCCGTAAAAGGGATTTCGTTGCAGGCGAAGGTCGGTTTTGGACGGCGCGGAATCTGGATGCCGTAATGATTGGGATTCTTAAAGATGGGGCTATGGATTGTCAGGGCGAAGCGGTGCCAGTAGGCAGACTGAATGCATCCGGCTTCGAACAATTGGCGCACAAACTCCAGAGAATCGACGGTGTCCTGCTCCGTTTGGGAGGGACATCCGTACATCAGGTACGCATGTACCAGTATCCCTGCTTCGGCAAAGTCGTGGGTAACTTTGGCAGCCTGATCCAGGGTGAATCCCTTGTCGAGGAGTGAGAGCAACCGGTTGGTGGCGGCTTCCAGTCCGCCGGTCACGGCAATGCAGCCGGCCTTCGCCATGAGTTTTGCCAGTTCGGAGGTAAAAGCCTTGTCGAACCGGATATTGCCCCACCAGGTAATCCGGAGTTTCCGTTTGATCAATTCCGTGCAGAGCGCTCGCAAAAGGGCTGGCGGCATGGCTTCATCAATAAAATGAAATCCGGTTCTCCCCGTTTGGGTAATTACGGTTACAATTTGCTGAATCAGCAGACTAACGGAGGTGGGGGAATAACGCTGAATATAGTCGAGTTGTGTGTCGCAAAAGGCACAGCGATGCCAGTAGCAGCCGTGAGCCAGCATGAGTTTATTCCAGTGCCCGCAGGACCATATCCGGTGCATCGGGTTGGGGGATTCGATCATGGAGATGTAGTTTTTGAGAGGGAGGGGGGAGAAGCGGGGAATCGTTGATTTTGGAGTGTGGATTATTGATTTTTGGGGAGAGGAGATGTATTGGACGCGCCTTTTGGGGCGGATGAATGTGCGAACGAGATCGGATGTGGCGGCCCGTCCTTCGAGATGATCAATAATTCGAAGCAGGGGAAGTTCGCCGTCATCGAGAGTCAGGTAGTCGGTATAATCAAAAATGCGCGGGTCGGACAGGGAGCGAAGTTCCGTGTTCACATAGCCGCCGCCCATGACAATCGGAATTCCTGGTACGGCGCATTTCATTGCCTGCGCCATGCGCAGGGCTCCGTATACGTTTCCCGGAAAAGGCAGGGTGAAGCCGACAAGCTGGGGATGGTGTTGGTCTATCAGGTCATGAGCAAGGGTTTCGATAAGAGCATCCACCAGAGTTGGTTTACGGCGCAAGGCCGCGGCGATCCCCTCAAAGCTGGGGGCACTGGCGGCCAGCTTTTCTCCATAGCGCGCCAACTCGAAACGGGAATCCAGTCCGTCGCGAATGGCATCAGCAAGGTCATCCAGGTAAAGACTGGCCAGATGGGTGGCGAAGTCGCGTTTTGACAGCGAATTGGCTGTTGCAGATCTGTTCGTCGCGGCGTTTTGGAGTGGGGCAAAACGGGGGCCTTCGGGGAGGAATTTACGGGAAAGTATCCGGATTTCCAGGGAAGGAGAGTGTCCCTGAAGGAATTGGATGACGGGCTCAATGGTGTCGGCAATGGCGCGACTGTGATGCAAGAAATGACGAACGCTGGCGGGGCGGGATCGGGCTTTTAGAGCCTTTCGAATGCTGATGACGCCCTGACGTGAAAAGAGGCGAAGGGCGAGCATCAAGGCGGCATCGGCTTGACGGACATCATGACCCTGCGGCTCAAGAAAACCTGCGAGGCAGGGGGTGGCCGGGTAGGGTGCATTGATTTGCACCATAGGGGGTGTGATAAGCAGAACACGCATAAAAACTCCTGTTGTGGACAGTCTGCCACAACAGGAGTTCGGGAGACCATTTATTTTATGCCGGCGTGATAGCTCTGAAGGGATGTAACGCCAGCCAACCCCTTGCGGGAAGCGGCGATTCCCTTGGCGGCGGCAGAAGCGGCGGCCAGAGTCGTGAAGTACGGAACCTTGTGCTTGATGGCGGCCTTGCGGATGTATGAGTCGTCGGTGACACTTCGTTTTCCGGCGGGCGTATTGATTACGGCCTGAATCTCGCCATTGACAATGCCATCTGAAATGTCGGGGCGCCCCTCCAGTCGCTTATTGATGCGTTCACAGGGAATGCCTTTGTCTTTCAGGAATTGCCAGGTTCCCTCGGTGGCCTTGATCGTGAAGCCCAGGGCGTGAAAGGCTTTTCCAACTTCAACGGCGGACTGGTTTTTCTCTACCACGCTGAGGAGTACGGTGCCTTCCATGGGGAGCCGGTTATTGGCGGCTTCCTGAGCCTTGAAGAAGGCCATTCCAAAGTTCTCGGCCATGCCGAGAACTTCTCCGGTCGAGCGCATTTCCGGGCCGAGCAAGGGATCCACCTCCGGGAATTTATCGAATGGAAACACCGATTCCTTGACGCCGTAGTGAGGGATGCAGGAGGCATGTTTTAGTCCAAGTTCTTCCAGACGGGCTCCCATCATCAATTGGGTGGCGGCGCGTGCCATTTGAAGGGCGCAGACCTTGGACACCAGGGGAACCGTCCGGGAGGCGCGCGGGTTGGCTTCCAGGACAAAGACCTTTCCGTTTTCAATAGCGTATTGGATATTCATCAATCCGATGACATGCAATTCACGGGCGATTTTCTCCGTGTATTCCGTGATGGTCTTGAGTTGCGGTGCCGGAATGCTGACCGGCGGGATCACGCACGCGGAGTCACCGGAGTGAATCCCGGCTTGTTCGATGTGCTCCATCACAGCCGGGATGAACACATGAGTGCCGTCGGAGAGTGCATCCGCCTCGCACTCCAGAGCCTCCTGAAGGAAGCGGTCAATGAGGAGGGGGCGTTCGGGGGTGACTCCGACAGCCTTCGCGACATATTCACGCAGCATATCATCGTCATAGAGCACTTCCATGCCGCGTCCGCCCAGGACGAAGGAGGGACGGACCATGACCGGGTATCCTACCCGATGGGCAACTTCGAGTGCCTGGGCGCTATCCACGGCCATGCCGGATTCCGGCATGGGGATGTCCAGCCGTTCCATCATCTGACGGAAGAGGTCTCGGTCTTCGGCGAGCTCAATCGTCTTGATATCCGAGCCGAGGATACGAACGCCAGCGGCGGCGAGATCGGCCGCAAGATTCAGGGGGGTCTGACCGCCGAATTGAACAATAACTCCGGCGGGCTTTTCCTTGTTGTAGATCGCCAGGACATCTTCCGTGGTCAGGGGCTCGAAATACAGTTTATCCGAGGTGTCGTAGTCCGTTGAGACGGTTTCCGGGTTGCAGTTGACCATGATCGTTTCATAGCCGAGATCGCGCAAGGCCAAGGCGGCGTGGACGCAACAGTAATCGAACTCAATGCCTTGTCCGATGCGATTGGGGCCACCCCCGAGAATCATGACCTTTTTGGGATTCGCGGTCGCCGTGGAGGTATCCTTGCCGTGATAGCTCGAGTAGTAATAAGCGGCGTTTTCTACTCCGCTGACGGGTACAGTATGCCAGCTTTCGACAACCCCGAGCGCGATACGCCGTTCACGGATCAGTTTTTCAGAAATGCCGAGGATTTTGGAGAGATGTTTGTCTGCAAACCCATCCATTTTGGCTTTGATTAGGAGCTCATCAGGCGGAAGTTTACCCTTGGACGCGAGGAGTTTTTCCTCCAATTCGACCAGTTCCTTCATTTGCTCGATGAACCACACCTTGATGTGGGTCAGTTTATGCAATTGCTCCACGGGGGCACCCTTGCGGAGCGCTTCGTACATAAGCCATTGCCGTTCACTGGAAGGTTCCGCGAGCAGGGCGATCAGTTCATCCAGGGGCTTGGTGTTAAAATCCTTGGCAAATCCGAGGCCATGGCGTCCGTTCTCGAGGGAGCGGATCGCCTTTTGGAAAGCTTCCTTGTACGTTTTGCCAATACTCATCACTTCGCCGACGGCCTTCATCTGGGTGCCCAGTTTGTCCTGGACCCCTTTGAATTTCTCAAAGGCCCAGCGTGAAAACTTGACCACGATATAATCCCCCGAGGGGGTATAGCGATCCAGGGAGCCATCGCGCCAGTAGGGGATTTCATCCATGGTCATGCCGCTGGCCAGTTTGGCGGAAATCAGGGCGATGGGAAATCCGGTTGCTTTGGAGGCCAGCGCGGAGGAGCGCGACGTGCGGGGATTGATCTCGATGATCACGATGCGGCCGTCCTTCGGGTTATGGGCGAATTGGACATTGGTGCCGCCGATGACTCCGATGGACTCCACGATTTTATAGGCATAATCCTGGAGGCGTTTTTGTGTTTCCGGCTTGATGGTCAGCATAGGTGCGGTGCAGTAAGAATCGCCGGTATGTACTCCCATGGCATCCACATTTTCGATGTAGCAGACCGTGATCATTTTGTTTTTGGAATCACGGACGACTTCAAGCTCCAGTTCCTCCCAGCCCAACACGGATTCCTCGACCAGGAGCTGGCCGATCAGGGAGGCCTGGATTCCTCGGGCCGCCACGGTCTGGAGTTCCTCGAGATTGTAGACCAGCCCGCCACCGGCACCACCCATTGTGTAAGCGGGACGGATGACCACCGGGTAGCCGAGCTTTGCGGCAACTTTTTCCGCTTCCGGAACGGTATAAGCCAGTTCGCTTTGCGGCATTTCGATGCCCAGCGACTTCATGGTTTCCTTGAAAATCAAACGATCCTCGCCCCGTTCGATGGCATCAAGGTTGACTCCGATGACCTTGACGCCGTATTTATCAAGAATGCCATTTTTGTTGAGCTCAGAAGAAAGGTTCAGACCCGTTTGCCCGCCCAGGTTCGGAAGCAGGGCGTCCGGTCGTTCCTTGGCGATGATCTGTTCCATGCGTGCGACATTGAGCGGTTCGATGTAGGTGGCGTCGGCCATTCCGGGGTCGGTCATGATAGTGGCGGGATTTGAATTCACCAGGACGATTTTGTAGCCGCACGCCTTGAGGGCTTTACAGGCCTGGGTTCCTGAATAATCGAATTCACACGCCTGACCGATAACGATGGGACCCGACCCGATGATCATGACTTTCTTGATGTCATTGCGACGCGGCATAATACGGTCTCCTGATTACCCTGTGGCGGCCCCGTGTGGATAAAAAACGGGAAAAAACCCCGACAGACCGGGAGAGGATACGGAGAATGGGGCAGGACAATCAAGTCCCTATTAAGCGGCAAAATTGCCGCTTAATGTTATTTTATTGAAGCGATTTCAGATCGATCAGGAGCCGAGCTTTGAGATTTTTTCGCGCAAAGCTGAGGCTTTTTTTTCCATTACGTCCAGGTCGGCTTTATAGTCAGCCGCGAAGCCCGCAATAGTCTGATGCAGTGCCGCCAGTTTTACCTGCAAGTCTGAGATGGTCCGGGTTGCCGTCATATTTTCGACCGCATTTTTACCAGCCAGATCATGAAGTGCTTTTTCGGCCTCCTGAACCCGTAATTCCGCCATGTGGGCGCGATTTTGAGCCTCGGTCAGGCGTGTCTTGGCCTCGGTCAGAAGGTGAGCGTTATTGGCGGATTCGCGGGACGATATTTCAAGTCTGGACTTCAGGCTGGCGATTTCGCCGATCAGCACGGTTGTTCCAGGTGACACCGCTGAAACGGATTCCAAAGCGGGGTTTAAGGTGACTTCCTTAACGGGTGCTGGAGTGATCGTCGGGGCCGGCGGCGGTGGTGGAGGGGGTGGCGGTTCGCTAATAACTGATGGCTGAAGCACTTCGGCTACGGGTTGCACTATTGGAGTGGGGGGGGGGGCGCCGGGGAGTTCAATCAGGATGATACCCGAGCATTGTTTACAGCGGATTTTCTTGCCGATGAGGCTGGTGGTGACCTTGGTAGACCACTTGCAGGCGGGGCATGTGGCGGGAATTGTGGCTGCGGAAGACGTTTCTGCGGCTTGACCCAAAACAATGGGCGCCGCCGCTTTTTTGGGACCTGCGGAAGGGGTTTTGGGGGAGGGAGTTGCGCCAGCAGGTTTTGGAGGGGCTGTCAATTGAGCTGTTGAGCTGGCCGGTGGAGGTGGTGGTGGGGCAACGGGAGTCGGCGTCGCCGGAACGGCGGGGGCGGGAGCAATGGGGGCCCCCTTGGCCGTGGAGGCGGCTGCAGGCGGTGGCGTCGCCTGAGTGGCGGCAGGCGAAGGAGTTACGCTTTTTCCAACCGGAATCGGTTTTCCGCACTTGGGGCACTTAACTTCAGTTGGCATCCGGCCCGGATGCGCCTTGATTTTTAACTTCGCCTTGCAACTTCCACACTCAATGGGGATTAAATCCATACTGCTCTCCTTCATGCCTCAACGATGTTCTTTCTTAACACATGAAAGTAGCAACGAAGAGGCGATTAAACAATCCTATTTCGAGAGAAAGCATTTTGGAGATTGCCGCCTGAAGAATTGATTTATCTAGGATCATTCCCTATACTTGAACCACATTTTTAAATATTAAGGGACTGAGGTGGTTCATAACTCCGGGGCGTGGAGTATAGGATCGGTGGGTATTTGACTCGGATGGAGAGCGCCGCAGGAATCAGGAGGATGCGAGGATGACGGATCAAAGTTTGAAGGTCACAGTTAAGGTGTCCGAGTCCCGTTGGCGTGAGGCGCAAGATTGGGAGCGTGACGGCTGGATCGCTACTGAAAAGAAGAGGGCTCGATTCTTTAAGAACTGGATTTGGCCGGTATTTTCTGTGCTAGGGCTTAAGCCCCGATTCCGCGGCAATGATTGGAATGATTGGTGGGCGGATCACTTCGGGCACTATCACTTCCTTCCCGATCATGTCGGGAATGCTATCGAGTTGGGTTGTGGCCCTTATACTAATTGGAGGCTTATTGGTGAGCGATGTCACGCCGAACACTTGGTCCTGAGTGATCCCTTAATCCGAACCTATGTTGGGTTTCCGCATACTTTTCTTCGCCATCTTTACCGAAAGGCCGCCTGCATGGTGGATGATCATCCTATTGAGGATTGCCCGTTTTCATCGGGACGCTTTGATCTGGTGGTGATGATCAATGTACTGGATCATGTCCGGGATGCAGAGGTGTGCCTGCAAACGGCGCTTCGATTAGTCCGTCCAGGAGGGTGGTTGATTGTGGGACAGGATCTGACGGATGCGGGGGATCTCGAACGATTGAGGGATGCTCCGGGGCATGAAGGGCATCCGATTACGGTGGATGAAGCCTGGATGCGAACTCAGTTGGGAGATGCCTTGGAGCCTGTCGTGGATTGCGTGTTGCCCCGGGAGAAAGGGCGCTGTCCTGAGCACCACAGCGGCACATTCCTGATTGCCGGTCAACGGCGGGCTGTGCGCCCACTTTACTAATCCGTCCCCCAGTCCCTCCCGCAATAGCTATGAGTCGTTTTCATAATTTTCAACGGAATCTGACGCTGAGCTACACCCAGTTGGCCGTCAACGTGGTGTATGTTCTGATTTCAGTGCCATTGGTCTTGTACTGGCTGCCAAAAGAAGAGTTTGGCCTCTGGGCCTTGCTGATTCAGTTGATGGGTTTTTTTTCTTTGGTCGATCTCGGGATGACGACGGCGACGGGCCGGTTATTGGTGGACTATAAAGATCGAAGAAAGGAGGGAGGTTATGGGGCGCTTGTCAAAACCGCCTTTTGGGTCAGTGCGGTACAGGGGATTATCATCCTTGTCATCATCCTGTTTTCGGCTCCGTTGTTGGCAGCGGTGATTGATATTCCTTCTCTGTATAAGGAGACGTTCATTTCTCTGATGCGGTTGCAGGGGGTGATCACCGCACTGCTTTTTTCCATGCGTCCACTCGGCCTCATCTTGTATGCCCATCAACGCCTTGATATATGCACCTACAACGAGATTGGCTCATTGGTATGCCAGTTGGTGCTGCTCTGGGTGTGTTTGGCCGCAGGGCAAGGGCTTTTCTCGTTTGTCTATGCCGGTGCCTTTTACGCGTTTATTGGGCCGGGATACCTGTTTTGGAAGTGCAAACGCATGGGCCTGTGGCCTGACGCCGGGGAGTGGGGGAAAGCTTCCTGGAGTGTATTCCTGTCCGTCTTTCGTTTCGGAAAGGACGTGTTTCTGATGACGCTTGGCCGTCAATTAACCCTGGCCAGCCAAACGGTCATTGTCTCTCGGACGTTGGGATTGGAATCGGCTGCGGTGTGGGCTGTGGGAACGAAAATGCTTAATCTGGTAATCCCGCTCATCAGTCGACCTTTCGGAACGGCGTTGCCGGGATTGTCTGAGATGCTGGTTCGCGGGGAAGTGGCCCGACTGCGTGCCCGGTTTTCAGGGATCGTGGAGTTAACCGCGAGTCTTGGCGTAGTGCTTGGTATTTCGTTGGCGCTCTGTAATAGTTTGTTTGTGCAAGTGTGGACACAGGGAGCAATCGTATGGTTGCCTTGGAATGATGTCCTGCTGGGAATCTGGGTGGTTCTGCTCTCGCTTCAGGCAACCCACGGCAGTTTCGTTTCAGTGACAAAGGACATCGGCGGCATGAGATACGTCTTTTTTCTAGAGGGCTGTTGTTTTGTTCTGGTCGCCATTCTTGTGGGACCGGTGATGAACTATTCTGGAGTGGTTGGGGCTTCTATTGTTTGTGCCGCCTTGTTTTCGTATCAATACAGCCTGTCCCGAAGCATACGCTACTTTAATTGTACCGTGCGGGAGTTGGCATTTGGGTGGGTGCGACGGAGTTTGAAATTAGCGTTGGTGTATACTCCGCTGGCGGTTCTGGTTTGGTTTGCCACAAGGGGCTTTCCCCCGTTGGTGCGATTAGAAGTTCATGTCATGGCCGCGGTTGTTGTCGGAGGACTTCTCTTTTTCAGGCTCGGTTTGTCTCCAGAACTGTTGGATGAAATGCGCAGGCGCTGGCCGGTGGCCAAGCTGAGATGGTTTCGTCTTGTACTTGGGTAGGTTCGGAAGGGTATTATGGTCATTGCGAATACAATCGTTTTCTTTTATAGATGGTGGCATGGAACGTGCAAATTCAAAGGGGCCGGCTGGATCATCAAGGGGCTGGCAAGAGGGCTTCAGGGTTTGCAGCATTATCCCTTGGACGTGCCCGGGAGGGGGCGCGTGATTCTTGATCTGCGGGATGTGGGGGCCTTCACCTGGCTGAATTATGTCGTCGATGGGAGGCATCCGGAAGAAGCGCTGCTGACCTTGATACGCGCCCTTGCAAGACCGGGTCAGGTCTTATGGGATGTGGGGGCCAATGTTGGGTTAGTGTCCGCATTGTGTAAATGGGAAGGGGGTGGGTTCCAGCGAATTGAATCGTTTGAGCCCAATCCCGCCTTGTGTCAGGGCCTGAATGAAGTATTTTCGGGGGACAACGTGGTGCGGGTGCATGCGGTGGCGCTAGGAGAGACGAATTCCACGTCCCTGTTGATGAGGAGGCGTGGAGATTCCCTTAGGAGTTCATTGGTTGATGGGGGAGGGGATGAAGTCGAAGTGGTGGTGCGAACGGGAGACTCGATGGTTGAGGAAGCCTCCGTGGAGGCTCCGGACATCATCAAGCTGGATACCGAGGGGTTTGAAGTTCA
Organism: PVC group bacterium; assembly: GCA_945890715.1. Classification (GTDB taxonomy): domain Bacteria; phylum Verrucomicrobiota; class Kiritimatiellia; order CAIKKV01; family CAITUY01; genus JAABPW01. Next base: position 52,749 of record CAMDCX010000005.1, read on the forward strand.
GGTTCTGTCAGGGTTGGAGAAAACAATTATCGCGCACAGGCCCGCATTGCTACTCGAGCGTTCGCCTGCGCTGGAGGCGATTGTGCCGCGTTATTCCGCTCTTGGCTATACGGGATGCTATATTACCCGCGACGGGCGATTGACGATCAATCCGAGGAATCCAGAATGTGGACACAATTGTGCCTTGATTCCGCCGGGTGTCGATATCTCCTCCTTGCTTATTTAAGATGACTATGCCGCCCTTGATCATGTTTGTAACGCCTCGTCACTACCGTCGTGAGGGTGGATTTTGGGAGCGGGATGGCGGATTGTTGACTGTGGAAGGATGGCGCCGTGGCATGAACACAGCGCTGGTGACTTGTCTGGGTGATCCTGTGACTCCACACAAGGGGGCTCCTCTCATTGTAGGGACATTGTCGGACATGTCGTGTCCGCAATGGTGGCGGGATCACGGCCCCGCGTTGGTTGTTCTCTATGCCTGGGGAATGCCGCGTTACACGTCAATAGCCAAGGCTATCCGTGACGCTGGAATTCGACTCCAAGTCCAGTTTGACTCCGATGGAGTTGTCAGTCCTCGTGTAGACCCTTGGTTGTATTTTTACTCGATTTACTGGACGTATCGAGAACATGGATATCGAAATCGGCTGAGGGCGTTTCCGGGAATTCTGGCGGGTCTAAATTGGGCTTGGCATTGGATCAATCCCTTTGCCTATGATCGGCCGATGGTGCGTCATTTGGAACAGGCGGATTGGATCGCATTGGAGTCCCCTTTGGCGGCAATTCGGGTACGGCAATTTCTTTGTGACATGGCGCGCCCCAGTCTGGCGGATCGTGTCATTGTTAATCCCCATCCTGTTGCGGATGATTTTCGCTATCACGGGAAGGCGAAAGGTGACGAAATCATAGCTGTTGGTCGGTGGCAGTCCGCGCAAAAGGATCCAGCGCTGCTCCTTCGTGTTCTGCAGGAGGTGTTACACCGGCACCCGGGATGGTCTGCGACACTGATTGGTTCTGGCGACGAGTTCCTGAAGCGGACGATTTCCGTCTGGCCTGAGCCGCTTCGCCGCCGGGTTCGGATTCTTGGAAAAATTCCACATGAGTTGTTGATCCCGGAATTGCAGCATGCTCGGATCTTGTTGGCGACATCGCGTTATGAAAGTTTTCACATTGCGGCGGCCGAGGCGTTATGTTGCGGTGCCTCTGTAGTGGGGCTTGCCCATCTGGCCTCCTTTTGCCATTTCGTGTCAGTTCAATCAGGATCCTTGGCGGTGACGCGCCGGTGTGCCGACCTGGTAAGTGCCGTTTCGGCGGAAATTCACGCTTGGCAAACGGGCATGCGGGATCCTGAAGCAATTTCAGCTTATTGGCGGGCGAGTGTTGGCGTGGGTGCCTGTATGAATACAATTGCCACGCGGGCGGTGGAGGATCATGCGCGTTCTTTATGATTATCAGGCCTTTGGTGCACAACGAGCGGGAGGGGTCTCCCGGTATTTTGTTGAGCTGATGCAGGAGTGGGAGTCTGTTTCTGGAATCGAGGCCGAACTGATTGCGCCGCTTTCGGTTAATACCCATCTTAAGGAGGCGTATGCGCGGGAAGTGCGAACGCTTCAGGGGATTCATGTTCCAGCGGGATGGGGGCCTAGCTCTGTTCTCTCCCTTATGAATCGGGCTTTTTTTTCAGTCAATACGCTTGGACAGGCATGGGATATTTATCATCCCACCTACTATAATTGCCTTTGGCCAAGCCCCCGTGCGCGGCGAAAGGTGGTGACTGTTTTTGACATGACTCATGAGTTGTTTCCGTCACTTTTTCACAAAACCGATCCCACGATTCAGCGAAAACGCACCATGGTTGAGTCTGCGGACGGAGTCATCTGCATCTCGGACTCCACGAGACGGGATCTGTTGGCCTTGACGGAGGTGTCTCCTTCTAAAACGACCATTATTCCCCTTGCGACCCGAATCCTTCAAATTCCCCCCGCGCCATTTCGGTTCCGGCGTCCCTATTGGCTGTTTGTCGGGGCGCGTGGTGGGTATAAGGATTTTTCGGTCTTGTTGGAAGCCGTCGCCACCACACCTGAGCTTCGGAACGAAACAGACATTGTGTGTTTCGGAGGCGGTTCTTTCAGCCCCGCTGAACAGCGTAACCTGGTGCGGTTCGGAATGAGGGATCGCGTTCATCAGGTGGCGGGACAAGATGCGCTTTTGCGTGGCGCATACGAAAATGCCATTGCCTTGGTCTATCCCTCCCGACATGAAGGGTTTGGGCTCCCGCCGCTGGAAGCCATGACCGTCGGGTGTCCTACTATCACCGTGAACGGAAGCAGTCTGCCGGAGGTTGTTGGTGACGGTGGGGTGCAGATTCCTGTGGGCGATATCGGAGCCTTGATTGTCGCCATGGAGCGCCTTCTGTGTGATTCACGACATCGGTGGGCGGTTCAGGAGGCAGGTCGTACTCGGGCGAGACGTTTTTCATGGGCGGAGACGGCTCTTCAAACACAAGCCTTCTACCAAAAGGTTCTCGCGTGACATGATTCATTTTTTTAATATCAAATTGTCTCAAGCCCGCGCCCTAATTCGCAAGCTGTGGGGCTATCCATTTATTCGCAATGTGTATGGGGTCGATTGCGGGGAGGGGCGCCCCCGCTGCCTTCTGGTGTATTTGTCCGTCCCTTTTACGAGGTCGTCGAATCATCCTTCATTTCTGACGCATCAAAATCTCAGTCGGGCTAAGATGATGGCGTCGGTCTTGAATACGTCAGGGTATGTCGTTGATGTTGCCGATGTGCGCAGCGCGCATCTGCCGCGATCGTGTGGGGTTTACGATCTGATTGTGACGCACCAGTCCTCGCTCCAGTTTCTGGAGGGGCATTTTGACGATCATTCGGTGGTGGTTTATTTAGCCACGGGGCTACCCCATGCCGAGCAGAATCGCCGGGTCAAGGATCGGCTTGCTGCGCTAGAAAAACGTCGGCACTGTCTTCTGCCGATGGTGGCGGTTGCCGATGAAGTGATGAGTGTGCTTGCGCGTGCCGATGCAATCACAGGGACTGGCAGCTTTGCAGGAAAGACGGCGTGGGAGAGTGTTTTTTGTGGCCCGGTTCATCTGTTTAATAATCATGGGTTTGGATGGATCCGACCCGCTGAGGTCATGGACGATGACTCCGGGCGACATTTTCTTTTTCTGGGAAGTGTCAATCAGGTGTTGAAAGGACTTGATCAACTGTTGGACACATTCTCCCAATTGCCGGACTTCCATCTGCACATTGCCGGCTACTATGAAAAGGAATATGATTTTTGTGCCTGCTACAAGCAAGAACTTTATCAGACACCGAACATTCATGGGCATGGGTACATTGTGATTGGATCACCCCAGTGGGATGCGCTGGTGCGGCGCTGTGCCTTCGTCATCCTCCCCAGTTGCAGTGAAGGACAGGCTGGGGCTGTTGTTCAAGCCATGCATGCGGGGTTGATTCCCGTGGTGACGCCCGGTGTGGGCATCGATGCAGGGGCGTTCGGGGTGATGCTGCCGGAGGATCCGTTTCCGGTACTGGGGGAAACCGTGGTTCGTTTGGGGTTGATGCCGCCAGAGGCGTTGCAGAAGCTTCGGAAGGCGACCTTGACGGCGGCACACGAACAGTATAGTGAAGCCTCTTTTTCGAGGCGGTGGCGAGAAATTGTGGACCTGGTCAAGGACCGCGGACGCGTCGGGGTGTGTGACAGGTCCGGGAGCCGGACTGGTGCGAGGGGTTCATGCTGAACATTAATCGATATTTACCGTGGATTGGGTTCACGGTTATTGCCGGAACCGTTGTGATCGGGGCGGGTATGGGGACGTTTCTAACCCCATTGATCGTGCTGTGTCTGGCGGGCGTGCTCATCATGCTGCTCCCGCATTCGCGATCGCTACTCATGGGGACTCTAATCCTCTTGGCGAGTGAAGTGACATTACCGTTTCTTTCTGAAAACATGTCCTTCTACATGGTGGCCGGGGCGTTGATGTGGGCGTCTGTGTCATTGCAGGCGGTGTTGAGTCGCGGTCGGCCGCTCACGGCCGATGAAAAAAAGATTTGCTTCTGGGTGGTGGGTTTTATTGTGGTTTTGGTCATGACGGCTTCATTGCGCGGGTCGGGGTTCCGGTTTCTGAATAGCGAGAAGTGGGGGGGGCGACCTTACCTCCTCCTTCTGTTCGCTGCGATCACGTTGTTGTTTTCCATGCGGGTCTCGTTGACGGCGACGCAGTGCCGGCGTACGGTGATGGGGTATTGCCTTGCGGGATTAATCCCGTCCTTCGCCGCCATTGCCATGCATTATGGCGGCGTCGACTTTTTCGCCAAGTTCGTGGGGCAGGGGGAAGACGCCGCCAAAATGGTGTATGGTCTTGCGGGGACGGGCGATCCCATGTTTCGTTTGCAGGTGGCCAATGTGGGCGCCACTTATATGTTTTTGATGATGTGGATGGTTGTGTATTCCAAAAATTTCACCAGTCATGTGACCATGGCGATGTGTGGTCTGGCGGGGCTTCTGCTGACCGGAATTTCAGGGCACCGAATTTCTTTACTCTATGGTGTTGTCTTGAGCGTCGCATTTTGTTTGCTGAACGTGCGGGTTCCTCTCCGGAAGAGGATCATCAACTGGTATTCGGCTTCTTTCATGGTCGTGATCGTGTCCCTGATCCTTCTGGCGCCCCACCTCCCTTATACCTATCAGCGCAGTCTGTCCTGGCTTCCGTATGTTGATCTGGCGTCGCATTCTCAGGCCGATGCGGACGTGACGGCGGCATGGCGAATCGAGGTGTGGAAAAGGGCGTTGGATCATGCCTCGCAGTATCTTGTGCTGGGCAAGGGGTTTGCCTTTTCCAGGGAGGAAATGCTCAGCTATGTCCAGTGGACCATGAATGACTATAATTTCGTTTTGACCTCGCATAATTATCACAATGGATTGATTCACATTCTGATCGACCTTGGGTTGCCGGGTTTGTTGTTTGCTATCGGGTTTGTTGGAGTTGTTCTGAAACAGCATTATGTCTTGCTGAAGCACCCTTGGATCCATCCTTTTTTGGGGCATTTGCACAGGGTTATGCTGGCTGGATTTGTAGCACAGATCGTCGTGTATGTGGCCGTGGGCGGAGGAGCCACGACTTTTGTGCGTCTGTTTTTCTGGACCATCATGCTGGAACAGTTGAGGAAAGCGGATCTTTGCATCGCGCCTGAAGCGAAGGTGGCCTCTTGAACCGGGGCCCGCGAACATGAGGGTTTCGATCATTACTCCCTGCCTGAATGCTCGTGGCGATTTGCCCCTTGCCGCTGCGTCTTTGACGGATCAGAAGGGTGTCGTGGTCGAGCATATTGTGGCCGATGGCGGCTCCTCGGACGGGACTCTGGCGTGGTTGGAATCTTACCCCGGAATCCGCTGGTTCAGTGGATCGGATCGAGGGATGTATGACGCCCTTAACAAGGGGCTGGCGATGGCGGGTGGGGACATCTTGGGGTACCTTAATTGTGATGAGCAGTATCTTCCGGGCGCCTTGTCAACCGTCGTTTCTTTTTTTGATGAGCATCCTGATGTGGATTTGGTTTATGGCAATATGCTGGTGGTCGGGCGGGATGGCCGGTTGTTGGCGTTTCGAAAATCCTATCCTCTTCGGTTGCCTTATGTTCTGGCATCCCATCTTTATGTTCCGAGTTGTGCCCTGTTTTGGCGTCGCAGGATCGTTGATTCGGGACTTCAGTTTGATCCGAGCTGGCGGGCTCAGGGCGATGCGGATTTTATTGTGAGAGTCATGCAGTCCGGGTTCAGGACCATGCATTTACCCCGTTATCTGGCGGCGTTCACAATGGGGCATGACAACTTGGGCAACAGACCCGTCGCCCGGAGTGAAATGGTGCGGGCCAGGCGTGCGGCGTCTCGGTGGATACGATGGTTTCGGTGGGGGTGGAACGGGGCGCGTCTGGTTGAGAAGGCGGTTGCCGGAGCCTACCGCGAGCGGTTCCCCTTGGACTATGCGATCTTTACTCATGAGCGGGCGGGGGCTAGAACGTCATTTTCAGCGCGTGCGGGGACATCCCGCTGGCCTATGCCGGGAACGGAGTGAACGGCACGATATGCGTATCCTTTCGGTTCATAACTATTACGCGCAGCCCGGGGGGGAAGACCGGGTCTTTGAGTCGGAGGCCTCCCTTCTGGAGTCGCACGGGCACGAGGTGATCCGCTTTGTTCGTCATAACTCGAGTCTGGCGGGAGTGTCCCGTGCCGGGGTTTTCATGAATGCGTTGTGGAGCCGGAAGGTCGCCTCCGAGTTGACGCAGGTTGTGGCGGATCGAAAACCGGATGTGGCCCATGTCCACAATGTCTTCTCGGTCTTATCGCCCGTGGTTTACCACGTTTTTCGGCGGGCGGGCATCCCGGTGGTTCAGACCCTGCATAACTATCGCCTGGCATGTCCAGCTGCGCGGTTGAGAAGGGCGGGACGGTTTTGTGACCAGTGCCGGGGACGCATGATGGCCTGGCCCGCCATTCGCCACCGGTGTTACCAGTCGAGCCTATCCTCGTCTGCCGCCCTTTCTGCGATTCTCGCCTTCCACCGATTGATTGGAACGTGGACTCGGGGTGTGGATCTCTATATTGCACCGAGCGAATTCCTGAGAAAGCAAATGATTCCCGCAGGGGTGCCTACCGGGCGGGTTGTGGTTAAACCCCATTATGTTCCCGATCCTGGCGGCGAGGCCGGGAGGGGTCAAGGGGGGGGGGCTCTGTATTTAGGGAGACTCGAGGCAGAAAAGGGCGTTTTGGAGTTGCTGGATGCTTGGCGGCTGCTTCCGGGATATCCACTGGATCTCGTGGGCGAGGGACCGCTGGAATCTGTGATTCGCGGTCGCTTGCGTGATCCCGCCCTGAGTCATGTGTCATTGTCAGGGTGGGCGGCGCGCGAGGATGTTGACGTGCGTCTGGCCAAGGCTCGGCTGGTCGTGGTGCCCTCGGTGGGGGATGAGAGTTTCGGGTTGCCGGTGATTGAGGCCTTTTCGTACGGGGTGCCGGCGATTGTATCGCAAGCGGGGGCTTTGCCGGAGCTGGTGACGGATGGTGTCAACGGGGTGGTGGCCGATCCCGGCAATGCCCTGAAGTGGGCGGCAGCGGTCCGGTGCATTTTCGACGACGCCGGGATCCGGAGCCGGATGTCGCGCGAAGCCCGGTCGACCTATCTTCAACGATACAGTCCCGACATCGGCTACCGGAATCTGCTCGCGGTCTATGGGCAGGTGCGCCGGATGGGCCGCTTTCCTTCTGAGGAGTGAGTATGGAAAAGCGAGGTTCACGAGAAAGTCTGTCTCGTTTCCGTGTGCTGAACACGGGAATCAGCGCGGTAACCCTACGGGGGGCGGTGTCCACGATTAGCGGCTGGACTGCCTCCAGACAGCGCGAGTATGTAAATGTCTGTAATGCGGATGTGGTGCTTCAGGCGTATGATGATCCCCGGCTTGCGGAGATTATCAACACGTCTGGAATGGCGGTGCCTGATGGCATGCCTTTGGTTTGGATGGGGCGATGGCGTGGCCTTCCCGTAGGGCGGGTGTATGGGCCTGATCTGATGCTGGCTCTCTGCGAACAGGGACTCCAGGCGGGATGGACGCATTATTTCTACGGGGGTACGCCGGAGGTTCTGGAAGCTCTTACCCGGAAACTGACAGGGCGATGTCCGGGGTTGCAGATCGCGGGAAGCTGGGCGCCTCCGTTCCGACCTCTGACACCTGGGGAAGAGGCCGACGTCGAGGCGAGGATCAATGCCGCCCATCCAGACGTGGTATGGGTCGGCATCGGCACGCCCAAGCAGGATTTCTGGATGGCCCGTTTCCGTCCGAGGCTCGCGGCTCCCGTGTTGATTGCTGTTGGTGCGGCCTTCAATTTCCATGCGGGTCACATACATCAGGCTCCGCGGTGGATGATGTGGTGCGGGTTGGAGTGGCTGTTCCGTCTTGCCATGGAACCTGCCCGACTCTGGCGCCGTTACCTGATTGGTATTCCACGGTTTGTCTGGCTCGTGGCCCGCCAATCTTTCGGGTCTCATGCCCGGGAAAAATCAGCGTGATGCGCACACAGAAACCAAGATACATTCGTATTGACCGCGTCAGCGGAATCCGGCTGGCGTTGCTGGTCATCATCGCCATAACGGTTATTGTAGCCACGGCAAACTCTTCGAGCGTATTTCATGAGTATTTGCCTGGAGCATCATTCCGTCAGGTCATGGGAGCGCTTCGGGATTGGCGCTGGCTCCTGCTGATTCCAATTCTGACGTGTTTTAACCTTGCTGCACGCTATCTCAAATGGGCATTTTTGTTGCGAACTTTTGGCTTGCTTGCGCCAAGCAGGGAAATTCTAAGGGCTTATCTGGTTTCGTTTACAGGCAACGTCGTCCCGTTCTATGTCGCCTATTTAGTGAGATTAGTACCTCTCTCCCGAGGCTTAGGACGAGGTCTCGTTGTTCTTGTGCTGGATCTCGGATTGGATGCTCTGGCCATCATCGTGGTCGGGCTGTCCGGGTCCTGGCGGGAGCTTTTCATGTTGATCGGCCTCGGTCTGGTTCTGGCGGTCCTGCTTGCGCAGGCTCCCCGCAGCACCCGGGTGTGTGCTGCTGGACCTGTTTGCATTTTCGGTCGTGTTCTGTTTGCCGCGATTTGCGGGGTTATCATCTGGTGGATCACGGCATTGGTGCTGGGGTGTTCCTTGAAGGCCTTCGGAGGTGATGTCGACTGGTCGCGGTCCGTTCAGTGTTTTGCGTTAAGCCAGCAGGCCGGAGTGGCCTTGTCTCCTTTTGCCGGCATCACGAGTGTGGGGCGGGAATTAATTGAATTGTTGATCAGGGACGGTTTCCCGGTGCTGATCGCGGTCGGATCGACAATCGCGCTCAGGGTGTGGACGTTTTGGTTGACACTGGGTGTTGCCGTGACGGTTTTGCTGGCATGGCGACGGATGGGAGCCGTCGGACAGGAGGAAGCTGCCCGGTTTGATGCCGTGGCTTCCCGTTATCAGGATGATATGCCTGAGCATATGCGCTTGCGTTATCTGGAGAAAAAAATCGGACTGAACAAGCGCTATCTGCCTCTGCCCGGGTTCGCCAAGGGGCTAGATGCGGGGTGCGGCCAAGGCTGGTACGCGAGTGCGATGACCCGTTCTGGATATGTCATGACGGGGCTGGATTATTCCTCGGAGCAGCTCAAGTTGGCCGTGGCGTCCGCTCTGCCTGAGATGGATGGACGTTTCGTATTGGGGAATATCACGAATCTCCCGTTTCCCTCTGGCTCCTTTGATTTCGTGTATACTATAAATACCCTTCATCACCTTTCTTCAGTGAGCGAGCAAAGGGCCGCGTTCATGGAGATTCATCGGGTCCTGAGACCGGGAGGTCGGGCTATCATTCATGAAATGAATATCCGGAATCCGCTGTTCCGGCTCTATTTGAGTTACGTGTTCCCCTTGATTAAAGCGATTGATGAGGGAACAGAAGTCTGGATGAAAGGTGATGAGCCTTCCTTGATGCAGGGGTTTCGCGTCCTTAAGAAGGAATACCAGACGCTGTTGCCGGATATTACGCCCCGGTGCCTGCTGTCATGGCTCGCTCCTCTGGAATCCCGGTTCGAGGTTAATCGTATATGGCGTCACTGGACCGCACACATCACCTACGTTCTTGAAAAAGAACCCAAACTTGAGGAGTCTTGCCCGCCTTGCCAGCAGGCTCATTGACTCAAGGTAATGTTGCGCGAGGCGGGGTCTTCCATTTCTGCAATAGGATGCATATGCCGGCAGATGCCAGGATAACGAGGAGGATGTCCATGGGGAGCCGGAATCGAATCCGGGTGAAAAACAAGGCAGAAAAAAAGCCGTTCAGGCAATACAGGTACAAGGTGTATCGCTCGAGCTTGTTAAAAGGATACCGCCCCCAGAGTACAATGCGCAGGAGAGCGGCACCCAGCAGGGTGCCATAGGTGATCAGCATGATGAGGTCACGGGTGGGCGATGATTCTGACTGGACGGCCAATTTGTTTCTGAAATTGTAGTAGTTAGCGGCTTTTGCGAGATAGAGGGTAAATGCCTCGCCGGGGTGTGTCCGGATGAAGTCGAGCGCAGTGTCCCGGTAATACTTGTCCGCTTCAATTTCGTCTAGGTCCTTTGCTGCCAGAAGGTGCTTGGTGAGACCGACCGTGACGCCCGAGTTAGGGGTGGCTTCTTCGTTGTTCCCTGTTAGGAGGCTGATGCCGTTGTTGGTCGACACAGGAATAAAGTGACCGAAAACTATGGCGTTCCGGGCAATCCACGGGGATAGGAGCAGGAGGGCGCCAAGTGTCATGGCGGCCGTATTCAGGATCCATTCTCGGCGTGGAGTGTGCCATGCGAAAAAGAGCGGAGTGAAAAGAAGGGTGAAAGCGAATGTGGGGACGAGTAAAATAGCGATACTTAGCAGTATGCCGGAATACAGGAATCGTCGAACCCCAGGGGCTGGTACGGAAAAGAGGATCAGGACGACCGCCATGAGCAAGGCGGCGGCGGGGATCTGGGGATAGAACGTGCTGGCGGTGTAGAGAAGCACGGGGTAGCCCATTACCAGCAGTACGGCTATTTGAGCCTGTGTGACATTGGATTTCCGGAGTAGCAGGTAGAGGAACGCCATACAGGCCAGAAGGCTGAGGGCATTGGCCATTCTCAGCGTGGTGACTGGGAGCCCCAGCTTCATCCCTGCAGCCAGCAGAAGCGGGTAGGCTGGCGGACGGTAAGCGGTTGGGGTAGAGCCATTGAGGGTATAGTGGCCACTGGATGCAAGGTGTTCCGCCAGCCGGAGATATTCAGCTTCATCGGGATAACGGATCGTATTGCCAACGCTATATGTGTATAGTTGATTGAAAAGCGTAAAAAGGGTCACAAGTATTCCCAAAACAAGGGAAGATTTATGTTGAAGCAATCCGGTGATCAAATTCATTATTATTAATAGTTGTCCAATTGCGTGTCGGTTGTCAATAGAGCGTGTATTGTTTGTCGTATGTGCATGAGAAAGCGTGAGGCCATAACGGGTGCGGTCGTGTGGGGACTCGTCATGACGGGGCTCGTCTATCTGTTTGGCGTTCAAGGGAACAACGAGGAGACGGTGAGCCAGGGACGATCCGCCATCGGATGGATGATCGGGCGGTGGAACTGGGCCGGGGCGGACATGTCTCATGGGTGGTTGATTCCCCTGGTCAGTCTCTCGATGGTCTGGACAAGCCGTGACGAGCTCAGCCGGGTTCCGAAATGCCTGAGTTGGGGCGGGTTCTGTGTCGTTGTGGCGGCGCTGGTGCTGTATCTTGCAGGCTTGCGCGTGCAGCAAACCCGCATTGTTCTGATTGCGCTGATCATCCTGATGTGGGGAATCCCGTTTTTCCTGTATGGGCGGGCGGTCGCGCGGTGGTTGGCTTTTCCCTGTGCCTATCTTGTGTTCTGCATTCCGATGACCTTTTTGGATTCCCTGACGTTTCCTTTGAGGCTTGTGAGCTCCTCGATGTCAGAGTCCCTGCTGAATGGGCTGGGCATTGCCGTGACACGGGTTGGGACCGCCATGCATATCCATGCGGGAGGTGGATTTTCTTTGGATGTGGCACATCCTTGCAGCGGACTACGTTACCTTTTGGCCATGGTTGCGCTGACCACGGCCTATGCTTATTTTACCCAGACATCACCCTTGAAACGGCTGGTATTATCGGTTTCCGCGGTTCCCTTGGCCATGGCGGGGAACATTTCCCGGATTACGCTGATTGCCATCGTCGGGGTTGTGTTCGGCGAGGATGTTGCGGTTGGTTTTTATCATGACTATTCTGGCTATGTCGTGTTTGGCGTGGCAACACTGCTGATGATCGGTGTGGGGACGCTGTTGAGCCGGTTTCATCCGGCTAGGTGTTCGGAGGGGAAGGATACTGTCGCCAATGAGGAATGATGCGCAATCTGATCGGGGACGGCGGCACGCCTTGACATGGGGATTGTTTTTGCTTTTGCTGGTGATGAGCTTGACCGCTTGGCTTGCTTCCCGGATACGGGACATTGATGTGGCCTCTGCCAGCACTGCCGATCTGCGGCAGGACTTGCCGGAGCGCGTGGGGGGGTGGGGTTCGGTTTCTATATTGTATTGTCAAAATGAGCAGTGTATGGGCTCCTTTCTGCAGAGCGAGTTAAATGCAGGGGGGCATTGCCCTCGCTGTGAGGGCCGGTTGGATCAAGTTTCCCTCGGCGAGCGCAATATCCTTCCGCCTGACACGATTATTTCCAGGCGGCTTTACCATAACGACCGGGAGGAACGGATAACGGTAACGATTGTTTTGGCTGGTAGCGAGCAGCGTAGCATTCATCGTCCCCAGCAGTGCCTGCCCGCGCAGGGATTTGCAATTGAACGTACCTCCCGTTTCAGCGTGCCGCTGGAAGGCCGGGCGCCTCTTCAATTGACTTTGATTCAAGCTCGCAAGGGAGCCTCCACTGAACGTGCAGTGCCGAAAATGTTGATGGCTTATTGGTTTTCAGGAGGGGGGCATGAAACGCCAGATCATTTTCAGCGGATGGCGTTTATGGCGTGGGATAACCTGATTCATGGGGTTCGGTCGCGATGGGCGTACGTCTCTTTTCAGGCCTCCTCATCCGATATGGCACAGGATGCGGAACAACGTCTTGCGGAGTTTATTCGTCAGCTCTATCCCCTGTTGAAGCCAACCCCGCTCCCCGCTCGTCAATAGGCGCCCTTGGCAAACAGCACCACGCCGATAGTGCGCAGGATGATCTTCAGATCCAGGATGATGTTCTGGTTACGAAGATAATAGTCGTCCAGGATGCACATGTTGTGGAAGCTGATGTCGCTCCGTCCGGAGACCTGCCACAGGCATGTTAAGCCCGGCAACCCGCTGTGCCGGCTGTAGTGCCACTCCTCGTAGTAGTTTTCGAAATCCCGCCTGGGCAAGGGGCGCGGCCCGACCAGGGTCATCTCGCCCTTTACCACATTAATCAACTGCGGTAGCTCGTCCAGGCTGAATCTCCGCAGAAATCGTCCCACGCCCGTTACCCGAGGGTCACGCTTGATCTTGAAGAGGCCCTCCCCGGATTCATTGAATTCCTCAATCTGTGCCTGCAGTTCCTCGGCTCGGTCGTGCATGGTTCGGAATTTATACATCCGGAAGGGAGTCCGGTTGACTCCGATCCGATCCTGCATGAAAAATGCCGGGCCAGGGCCGGAGAGTTTGATCAGGAAGGCGATGAACAGCATAAAGGGGAGGGTAAGCACCAGGCCTGCCGCCGCCAAAGTTCTGAAGAATAACTGGCGGATCCGGTGCCCCGGCAACCCGGCGGGCGACACGGCGAAATGAACCAGGGGAAGTTCCATGAAAAAGTCGGTGGCCACTCCCGCCTCGTTGATTAAGACGTTGAGTTTGTCGGATAAGATTTTTACTTCCTGTTCGAGCGTTTCGCCGAGTTCAAGCAATTGCATGATCTGCGACACGCTAAGCTGCTTTTCGGCGCAGAGAATCATGTGGGTGTTGTTGCTCGCCACAAGGACTTTGATCTGTTCCAGAAGGAGGGTGATCGTCAGCGGCTGGGTGATGGGTAATCTGGCGACCACTTCCAAACCTTCGGGATGCTTCACGGTAATGTAGCGGTCAATGAACTCGGCTTCTGGACCTTCTCCGATTATTAGTACCCTGCAGACGGAAAGTTTAGAGTGGTTGAGAAGTTTACACATGAGCCAGCGAGATAGAATTGTTAAGGTCGCCGTGATTCCCAGAAGCGTGGCAAAGACGCTTCTGGGATGAAAATCATTTCGGGTGAGGTAAAAATATCCATAGAAAAGACCGAGGGCGATCAGATTTGCCATGACGATGGTGAGTGTTGAATGAAGACTTCTGATCAAGCGCCGACCCGCGTAAAGATGCATAAGTCCATAGAGGGGGAGTAATGTTACCGCCAGTAGGCATAGGATTCTAGGCGCATGGTATAAATAAAAGGTTTCAAGGCTTGCCCCCACCTCTGCCGATTCCCGGAATCCAAAGGTAACATTGATCCAGGTGAAGAACTGTTTTCCATACGGATTGTAAAACCGGATAAACAATGTGCCATAATAGGCGGCGATGATGGCGAAGAGGTCGCCGAGGAGCAACGGAAACGCCGACCTGAACAGGCGTTCTCGCCATGACAGTTGAATGGCTCCGCTTCCCTTCATGGTGCTTGCCTATTTTCAACTGACTTATTGGATTGTCCCGCACGGAATGGGGGGGTGAGGCGTGCGATGGCTACCGCCAATCCAGCCAAGATTCCCATCAGCCAGGTTGTTCCGGGGAGTTGCAGGTTGAAGTCGCCGATGGAATGAATAGCCATGGCCAAAGCCGCGAGGAGCATTCCAGGAAGAACCCATGCAGTGGACTGAATGCAGTCCGGGCAGCTTGCCTGAATGAACGCCCATCGACGCCAGCGACGGAATAGCCCCGCCAAGACCGTTCCGACCGCCAATAGGAATAACCCCAGTCCGATCAGCCCGTATTCCTCCAGGAGCTGAGCCCAGTCGTTATGAGCCTCGAAGGAATGATACTGGTTGTTAGGGAAGGTTGGCCAGCGTCCTGTGACACGATCCCCGTCCGCTGACGGCGCGAAATGGGGCCAAAGGCTGGAATGCATTCCGGGGCCGACGCCGATCCATGGCGCTGTTTTCCAGGCACGTAGCGCAGCCGCCGACATTTGATAACGATCAGAATGCTGTAGGGTGGTCCAGGGATATTCCTTGAACCGCTTGACATAATGTCCTCCGAAAAGCGCGAAGGACGATATTGCCACCGTCAGCGTGGCGAGGCCGAGGCCGCGCATGATCCATCGGGCTTTCCGGGGCCAGGACATTGTGCAAAGCACCAGAGCGGCGGCCACCACGATTCCGGCAACAATGCCGCCGCCTCGTGAACGGCTCAGAATAATTCCGAAAAGTGCGATCCCGACAAGACCCAGAGCCAGTACGCGCTGAACGCGTGTCGATGACCGGACCAGCAGAAGTGCCATGGCCATGGCCAGTGCCAACTCCATCAGTCCGGAAAAATGGTCGGGGCAAAAATAACTTCCGGTAGCCCGGGCATATCCCGATTGATATTGCGGGAACCCCGGCACCCACAACACTGTTGCGTTTCCCGCAAGAAGGTGGTTGGCAATGCCGTAAACCCCCAGTAGTCCAAGGTTTATCATGATCAGCGCGAGCAGGGTTCGGTGTCGTGCTTCCGGGATGCCTGTTGCGGCGATGAGCCCGAGGAGAAATGGGGTGAGTTTCAGAAGAAAGCTGCGCTCCGCATCCATGGGAACATCCGCCTGGATAGCTCGGATCAGCGCATAGACCAGAAAAGGGAGCCATGCTAGAGCAATGCTGTAGACCAGTGTGGAAAGATTAAGCCGACGGGTTCCGAGGAACGCCGAGAGCATGAGTCTGACCCCGTAACAGGCCGTCGTGAGGAAGATGCAGGACACGAACGGCCAGAACCACCAGGTCTCCCAGGCTCCAAAGAACCAGGTCGAGCCAATCCCGATAAACGCGATCAGGCCGAAAAGGACACCCCCCACTATGGAATCGAGTCTTTGCATACTTGAAGAGGGTAGAAAAGTAAGCGGGCAGGGCTTTGCAAGCAAGCCCGTAAAAGTAAAAGTGCTATATTGACATATAGAGATACAATGATATATTCACGATTATGAAAGTAAACGAACCCTGTCTGTCTGAGTTGTCGATGGAACTTCTTGAGCGAATGGCTGGAGCTCTAAAAATTCTGGCGCATCCGTGTCGCTTGAAATTGGCTGAGATTCTTCAGCGCGAGGGAGAGGCTCCTGTTCATGGGATTATGACTCGCCTCAAACTTCCGCAAGCGACTATTTCCCAGCATCTGAACCAGATGCGACGGGTCGGGTTGGTCAAGGCTTCCCGCCGGGGCAAGGAGGTCTGGTATAGCATTTCCGACCCCAGTGCTTTGACTATTTTGGATTGTATCAGGAGAAAGCAGGATGGGGGGAGAATTCAGAATTCAGAATTCAGAATCCAGAATCCGGAATCCAAACGATAGCGGGAGACCGGCAAGAATTGAAAATCACTTAAAATCCCTATTTATTCTGGATTCTGACTCCTGGATTTTGGATTCCCAGAGTGAATATACAGCAGAAAGAAGAGCATGAAGGTCATTGTCATAGGTGGAGTAGCGGCGGGAATGTCGGCCGCGGCACGAACGCGGCGCCTGGATGAATCTGCGGACATTGTGGTGCTGGAACGCAGTCAGCATGTCTCCTTTGCGAATTGCGGGCTGCCTTACCATGTGGGGGGCATCATTAAGGATCGTGACAGCCTGTTGCTGCAAACGCCGCAGAGCCTGAAAGCGTCCTTGAATCTGGATGTGCGGGTCGGTCATGAAGTCCGGGGCATTGATCGTCAACGCAAGACCGTGCACGTAATGGCCCTTGAGTCCGGGCGGGAATATGATGAAGTTTACGATAAACTGGTTCTGGCGCCTGGATCGCTTCCCATCAAGCCCACCCTTTCAGGAATAGATCATCCGGGCATCCTGGTGTTGCGAAATATCGAGGATATGGATCGAATCAAGGCAAGAGTGGAGGGCGGGGCGCGACATGCTATTGTTATTGGAGGCGGCTACATCGGCGTGGAGATGGCCGAAAATCTCCGAGAACGGGGATTGACCGTTGATCTTGTGGAAATGGCGGATCAAGTCATCCCGCCGCTGGATCACGAAATGGCCCGCGACCTTGAAACCCACATGCGAGATCATGGCATTGACCTGCATCTCGGGGTCGCTGCATCCGCTTTTCATGATACGGCTGGTCAGGTTTCCGTGGAACTGACCAATGGAAAAACCCTTACCGCTGATTTCGCCATTCTGGCCGCAGGCGTGCGTCCGGATACTCAGTTGGCCCGTTCCGCCGGGCTTGACCTTGGGCCCCGGGGCGGCATTCAAGTGGATGCTCATCTGCGCACATCGGATCCTGATGTTTATGCCGCAGGTGATGCCATTGAAGTGGTGGATACCATCACCGGTCTTCCTGCTCTTATTCCCCTGGCAGGGCCAGCAAACCGGCAGGGGCGGATTGTCGGTGAGAATATCTGTGGACGGGATACCATCTACAGTTCAACCCAGGGAACGGCCATCGTTAAGGTGTTCGATATGACGGGTGGGGGCACCGGGGCTTCGGAGAAAACGCTCAAAAAAACAGGCCGACCGTATTTGAAGATTTACCTGCACCCTTCCGGACATGCCGGCTATTACCCCGGATCGGCACCCCTGCATATCAAGGTGTTGTTTGAGCCCGGCTCAGGAAAACTTCTGGGCGCCCAGGTTGTAGGGTACGACGGAGTGGATAAACGCCTGGATGTTTTTGCTACGGCCATTCGTGCCGGCATGAGTATTGCCGACCTTCAACATCTGGAGTTGGCTTATGCTCCGCCTTATGGATCGGCCAAGGATCCAGTCAACATGGCCGGTTTCATTGGCGATAATCTCCTAAAGGGGGATTTGAGCTTGTGGTATGCCGAGGACTTTCCCGCCAAAACCGTTCACGGAATGATTCTGGATGTTCGAAGTCCGCAGGAATATGAACTGTGGCACATTCCCGGAGCCGTCAATATTCCACTGGGGAAATTGAGGTCGCAGCTTGACAGAATTCCCCGCGACAAACCGGTTTTTGTCTATTGTCGTGTTGGATTCCGAAGCTATCTGGCGTATCGCCTGCTAAAGCAACGCGGGATCTCGGGCGCGACCATGCTAGCGGGCGGTTCCCTGACGTTTCAAAGTGTTCATGATTCCCCTGTGCCGCCGGGACAACCCCCTTCGGAAAAGCCAAAGGCTTCACTTTCCTATGCTGAGGAACCCGCACCGACACCCCCCGCTTCGGGCGGGAAAACAGTTGAGGCGGATTGTTGTGGATTGCAGTGTCCGGGGCCGATCAAACGGTTAAAAGATGAAATGGATCGGCTTTTGCCGGGCGACCAGCTCAAAATCTGTGCTACCGATCCGGGATTCGTCAAAGATGCTCCTGCCTGGTGCTTGAAGAACGGGCATCAAATCATTCACATACGCAAGGTCGGCGCCAAAATTGAGGCGGTTATCCTGAAGGGAAACCTTGTTCCCCGGATAACGGGGCTTCAATCGACGGGGAAGGATAAGAAGACCTTTGTCATTTTCTCCGGCGATCTCGACAAAGTCATGGCGGGTTTTGTCATGGCCAACGGTGCCATCGCGATGGGGAGTGAAGTGACCCTGTTCTTTACCTTCTGGGGACTCAACGTTCTTCGGAAGCCCGGGCCTCAGGCGGCCGGAAAGGGGCCTCTGGATATCATGTTTGGGTGGATGATGCCCAAGGGGCCAGGCGCCCTAACGCTGTCCAAGATGCACATGCTGGGCATGGGAACAGCGATGATGAAATACGTCATGAAACAAAAGAATGTGGAAAGTCTACCCGTCCTGATGGCCGCCGCCAAGGCAGGTGGCGCCAAACTGGTCGCCTGCACGATGTCCATGGATGTCATGGGAATCAAGCAGGAAGAACTGGTGGAGGGCATTGAACTGGGCGGTGTCGCCGCCTTCCTCAATGAGGCCGACGAGTCCAATGTGACGATGTTCATTTAGTCGTGTCTGCTTATTGTCATCCCGACCTCATGCCGAATGGCGGGTCACGGTTTTTCCTGACCATGTCAGGACCTTGCGCTTCTTCAGCTTTAGGATCAGGCGGGAGAGAGTTTCGGGGGTCGTTCCGATTGCTGCAGCCAAGTCCTTTTTGGAGAAGGGGAGGGTGATGACTTTCTGGTTCCCGAACTGTTCCTTGAGGAACCAGAGGAGGCGGCCTTCCACATCGTGGGCCTGTTGCTGGACAATCCGCTCGGCCAGATAGCGCTGCTTGCGCATCAGCATGGCGATGAAGTCGTTCCGGAAAGAAAGCGTATTCAACAGCTGATGCACTTCGGCGCGGGGAAAGACAATCACGTCGCTCGATGAAAGCGCCATGGCGGTGACCGGATAATTCTCCCGTTCAAACAGGACGACTTCAGCGAAGACTTCGCTGGGCTGAACGATTTTGATGACAACCTCATGGCCGTCCGGGGTGGCTTTATGAAGCTGAATGGCGCCCCGCTTGAGTAGATAGATGGCCCGTCCGGGTTCACCTTCACGGAAGAGAATCTCCCGCTTCTTTAATTCTTTCATGCCGGCAATCGTGGCCAAAGCCTTCAGAGTGTCGTTCGAGAGATCCTTGAAAAAATTGCTTTCGGCAAGAAAATGATATCCAAGCATAGCGTTGACTCCTTACCCACGATCCAGTTCCCGGATGAGCTTTAACAGGTCATTGCCGTAGGCCTCCAGTTTTGCGGGCCCCACTCCGGGAACTTTTTCGAGTTCCGAATAGGTGGTTGGCCGCATGATGGCGATGGCCTTCAGGGTTTTGTTCCCGAAGACGATGTAGGCCGGGATTCCCTGCGCCGCAGCCTCGTCCTGTCGCCACGCCTTAAGTTCCTCAAAAATATTTTCTTCGACCGCCGAGAGAACCCGGTCGGTGTCGGGAAGGAGCGCGCCCCGAATTGACTTTTTAGCATTTTTCGGGGAACGGAATGAAGTTGCGGGCGCCGGACTCGGACGCTGCGAATGCGGCGAAGGCCATTTCAGGGTGATGGACTGACGGCGCCACACCACTTCGCGCCCCAGTGGGCTGAGGCTGGCAACGGCATATTGATCAGGACTGAGCAGGATCGTTTTAGCCTTCACCAGTTCATCAAATAGCGCTTTCAGCGTTTCGACCGGGGTTCCTGCCAATGCGCCGTGGGTGGGGATTTTATCCAGGTCGCGCTCGATGATGTCCTTGGCCTTCGAGCCAGTGACAACGGAAAGAATCGTATTCTTTCCAAACCGTCCCTCCATGCGCCCAACGCAACTCAATAACTTCTGGATCAGCGGCCACTCCTCTTCTGTGGGGGGGCGGGGTCGGACTGTGGGATCGAATCCGCAATGGTCGCAACACCCACAGGCACCAGAGAGGCCTTCCTTTTCTCCAAAATAATCGAGGATGAATTGATGTCGGCACTGGTGGGTGTTGGTGTAACGCAACATCAGCTCCAGCTTCTTCATATCCCGTCGCCGCTTTTCCTCAAGGGTCGGCAGCATATCACGAAGTCGCTTGAGGTCTCCGCCCTCGATAAGTGAAGTGGTATAACAACGAGAGCCAGCCTGAATTTCCCGTTCGATCAAACCGCAACGCTCATAAAGCCCCATGCAGGTATGCACGGTAATTTTATTGGTCGTGGAAAGAATTCGTCCCCCCCATTCCTCCAGAGAACACGCTTGCGGCCCTTGTGTTAAAATTGCCCGCACCTCATCCCAGACACTCAAGATGATGGAGGGGTCGGGATTGGAGCCATCCAGGAAAAATTCCTGGGTGCGGACATCGGCGTAATTGTAAAGCAACTCGCAGTGCGACAGTTTTCCATCCCGGCCGGCGCGCCCGACTTCCTGATAGTAGGCCTCGATACTACCGGGGACATCCCAGTGGATGACAAAGCGCAGGTCTGAGCGATCCACACCCATGCCGAAGGCATTGGTGGCGACCACAATCGGGAATTCTCCGCCCATAAACCGTTCCTGCGCCCGGCGGCGTTGCTCGTCATTCAGCCCAGCATGGTAAATCAGATGTTTGATGCGTGCTTCTTCCAGCATCACGCCGACCCGTTCGACCTGTTTCCGGGTACTGCAGTAGACGATGCCCGTTTTGAAAGTGGCCAGAATTTTGGCAATCCGATCCATTTTCTGTCCATGTGTCGAAATGTGGCTAACCAGCAGGCGGAGGTTATCACGCCGAAATCCGCTGACGAACACTGTCGGAGCAGGACGGCCTGCTTGACCCAACCCCAGTTGTTTGGCGATGTCATCACGGACTTCCTGCGTCGCCGTGGCAGTCAGCGCCATAATTCTGGCCTGCGGCAGTGATTTGACAACGGCGCCCAACCGGATGTAGTCCGGGCGGAAATCGTGTCCCCACTGGCTGATACAATGCGCCTCATCAATAGCCAGAAGGGAAACATTCAGTTCCGCCAGAAGCGATTGAAAACCCTTGTTTCTGAATCGTTCGGGTGCCACATAGACCAGGCGTGTTTTTCCGCTTCTTAGGTCAGCTACACGCTCGGAGACCTCGGATGTCGTGAGTGACGAGTTCAGGCTGGTTGCGGGCAGGCCGCGTTCAGCCAGGCCATCCACCTGATCCTTCATTAAAGAGATAAGTGGAGAGATCACAACGGTTATTCCCTTTAACGCCATGGCGGGAAGTTGAAAACAAAGTGATTTCCCGGCGCCTGTCGGCATAACAACGATGGAGTCGCCTCCAGTGAGTACGGATTCAATCGGTTCCCGCTGTCCGGGTTGGAAGGATGAGAATCCAAAATGGCGTAACAGGAGGGATTCGAGGGAATTCCCGGTGTTGCCGAGTGTTAAAGTTGGAGTGGATTGAGTCATGCCGTTCACATGGGTCGGATGATTACCATGTCCATACTAAAAATTAAAGTAAATATAACAATCAGGTTAAGGCCTCTGGCATTCCTGCGTAGAGCTCTTCGACGGCTTTCTGGAAGGATTCTTGTGAATGGCAGGTCTGTGCCAGTTTCTTTGCCCGGGCAGCCAGTTTCAAGCGAAGGGAGTCATCCTTGGCCAGTGCTTTCATGGCAGCGGCGAAACTGAGAGTATCGGGCGGAACAAGGAGAGCGACCTCGGGAGTCAGAACCTGGGTATGGGTCGGAAGGGCGGTGGCGAGAATCGCCTTTCCTGACGCCAGGTAGGAATAGATTTTCATGGGAGTATTGTTTCCCTTGATGCGGGGCGATACCAGAACATCGGAGACATCAAAAAGAGCCGACATGCGATTGACAGGTTGGGGACCCAGAAAAAGGGTGCTTTTCCCAATGCCCAGCTTTTTCGCTTTCTCCCGGTACCGCTGGATGTCCGCCTCCTTGCCCCCGGCGATGACGAGGCGGGCGGGGTTCCCCGCCTTCTGGAACTCGGCAAAACTGTCCAGCATGAGGTCGATCCCCTGATAGGTTTCGAGATTGCCGACATACATGAAGCAGGGGGATTCACTTCGGGGCACCAGCGTTCTGATGAGTTCAAGGTCTTCGGGTGAAGTGGAGGAAAGCAGGGAGATGTCGCGCAATAGAACAACCTTATTGGCTCCGTCCTCCTTTGCAATTCGGGCGAGGGCATCACAGACCGGAACTACGGCCAGGGCATCCCGGATTGCGGCGCGCTCCAGGCGTGTCATGAGCGGTAGCAGAAACCCCAGCCATGAAAACTTTTCAGCCACCTGGCGGGCGAGCGAGGAATCCATGTCGTAAAGATAGGGGATCCCAGTCCGGCGCCGGATCCACATGGCCATGTAAACCGACTCTTCAATGGCATGAACGAGGTCATAGGGTTTTCGGCTTGCCATGGATAGGGCTTTGGGGAACATGATGAGATCGCAGAGGATTTTTTTGAGAGAGGGGCCGGGTGGCACATTCCTCACCCAGAGAGGCTTCCGGATGCGATGAAGGGTTACGCCCGGATAGGAGACGTCCGTTCCCTCATGGTACGTCAGCACATCTACGGTATGCCCCAACTTCGAAAGCGCCTGTAGCAAAAGGTTGACCGCGATCGGAGTTCCACGTTCCTGATAGAAGGGATGGGGCGCGAGCAGGAGAATGTTCATCTTAATTCCGCTCTGAGGTGCCGATCAATTTTCGAAGCCGTCGATTATAGCCCACCAGATGATCCGTCAGGAAGGTGAACATATATTGCAGGGGAATTCCGCCGACCGTTTTCCTCCGGAGCCGGTCGCATTTATGGCAAAGGGACAGGGAATTGATGTCGCCAGCCAGTTTCCGTCTGAGGGTCTGGTAGGCCGGACCATTCCAGATGTCCCGGAGGGATGATTGGTTGACGTTACCCATGTTCATTTTAGCAAAGAAATCCTGGGGGCATGGGGTGACAGTGCCGTCCCAACAGATGACCGCCGCATACCAGGGGAAGGTGCAGACCATTCGGCATGGGGGATCCGCCAGTTCAGGCGCCTTGTCCTCGGCCCACGTGTATTCCACTTTTTCAATGATTTCATCCACGCCAGCTTCCTCAAAGCGCCGTTTGAGAGCTGCGACGGCGTCTGGATTGCCGGGGACCGGATCATTTTTAAAGGTGATCTTTTCGATGACAATATAGGGCTTCTTCAGGCCCATCTCGCGTCTCAGGCTTAGAAGTCTGAAAATATTCTCGAGCGTCTTTTCAAAATTAGCGCCAACGCGGATCCGTTCATAGGCCGTTTTGTCGAATCCATCGACGGAAAAGGACACCAGATCAGGGCCGGCTTCCAGGAGTTTCCGGGCACGCTCCTCGGTCATGAGGGAGCCGTTCGAGTGGAACCGGGTGTTGATGCCGGCTTTTTTGGCCACCTTGATCATATCGAACAGGGCTGGATTGACAAAGGGCTCGCCCCGGTGATGCAAATAGAGGTCGCTACAGTACCCTTTGACTTCGTTCACGATTTTTTGGAACAAGTCCAGCGACATGATGCCCTTTTCGGCGTCGCACATGTCCTTGTTGGGGCACATCACGCATTTCAGGTTACAGATGCTGGTGCTTTCTACCCATAGTCGGATCGGCATGGTGGCGACGAGGGGAGAACGGCGCCGATAATCGAAAAAAATGCGCCCCATTTTAAGTGTTTTGGATAATCGTTGCATAAGCTTTTCCGTTCAGGCTTTCCATTTAAACAAAGACGGGTCGAATCCACAATCCTCATCTGGAAGGGTGTGCCGCGTCTTGACTCCCGGGGTGTCTTACCCTAACTTGAAACGACTTCTGCAAAAGAGGAGTAGGGGGATAAGACTGACACGATGAGCAGCGTGCTTGAAAAAGTGAATGAACCGGCGGATCTCAAGAACCTTGCCAAGGGAGACTTGAATCAACTATCGGAGGACGTCCGGGCGCTGATCATCGACACGGTCAGCAAGACGGGCGGGCATTTGGCGTCCAATCTGGGCACGGTGGAGCTGACGATTGCCTTGTTGAGAGTATTCAGCCCGCCTGCCGACAAGATTCTTTTCGATGTCAGTCACCAGGCCTATACCTACAAGATCCTGACAGGCCGAAAGGATCGTTTTGCCACGCTTCGTCAATACGGGGGGATTTCCGGGTTTTTGAGCCGCAAGGAGAGCCCCTACGATGCTTTTGGAGCCGGGCATTCGGGTACGGCCCTTTCCGCAGCACTGGGCATGGCGGCGGCGCGTGATGAAAAAGGGGGGCATGAACATATTGTGGCGGTTGTGGGGGATGCCTCCCTGGCATGCGGGGTGTCGTTTGAAGCGCTGAATAACGTGGAAGCCTCCGCCAAACGCCTGATTGTGATCCTAAACGACAACGAGATGTCCATTTCTGCGAATGTCGGGGCGGTATCGAGATATTTGGGCGAATTGCTTGCGAATCCACGTTATAATCGATGGAAGCATTCCATTGAGGGCGTAATTAAGCGGCTGTCAGGACAGTCAAATACATTGCGCCGCATCTATTACCGTCTCGAAGAGTCCATTAAGAATCTTTTCCTGAAGAGTGTTATGTTTGAAGAATTCGGGTTCCGGTATATCGGCCCGATTGATGGACACGATATTCCCCGTTTGGTTGCCGCGCTTGAAATTGCGAGGGATGATGCCGTGCCGGTGCTTCTGCACGTTTCCACTCAGAAGGGGCGTGGTTACGAGTATGCCGAGAAGTGTCCGGAAAGCTGGCATGGTATCGGCTCGTTTGACATCGAGTCCGGTCTGACCACCGCGCCCTCCGGGGCGCCGTCTTACTCCCAGATTTTTGGGAGTACTCTGGAGCGACTGGCCGCCCGTGACCCGTCCATTGTGGCGATCACGGCCGCGATGCAGTCCGGGACGGGATTGTCCTCCTTTGCCGCACGCTTTCCGACGCGTTTTCATGATGTGGGAATTTCGGAGGAACATGCGGTTGTTTTTGCCGCAGGCTTGGCAACCCAGGGAATGAGTCCGGTTTTCGCCGTCTATTCAACCTTTTCCCAGCGCGCGATGGATTATATCTTGCATGACGTCTGCTTGCAGAATTTGCCTGTGGTGATTTGTCTGGATCGTGCGGGTATTGTGGGGGACGACGGTCCTACGCATCATGGTATTTTTGATCTGGCGATGATGCGCAGTTTTCCGAATCTGACCATGATGCAGCCGGCAGACGGGGCTGAATTGGCAAACATGCTTTATTCCGCACTGTTATGGAAGCGTCCTGTTGTGATTCGCTACCCGCGGGGAGCCTGCCCGGGGTATGTGGCCTCTGAACAGTTAGAGGAAATTCCACGGGGTCGGGCGCATGTTCTGAGGGCAGGCTGGGAGATCCAGATCTGGGCGTTGGGCGATATGCTACCTCTGGCCATTGCCACAGCGGATCGTCTGGTCATAAAGGGATATTCTGTCGGTGTGGTTAATGGTCGTTTTGCCGCCCCGCTGGATACGGACATGATTCTCTTCCAGAGTCGTCTGGCGCGCGCCTTTGTGACGATTGAAAATGGCGTGGCTTCTGGCGGTTTTGGTTCGGGCATTGCAGAAACACTTTTGGATGAGGGCTATCAAGGTCGGGTCATCAGAAACGGGTGGCCGGTTGAATTTGTGCCCCAGGGAGCCCCCTCCATTCTCATGGGAAAGTATGGCCTCACTCCCGATGCGATTGCGGATCGGGTTGTCAACGCGCTTGCGGGGTGATGTCATGCATCAAAGCCAGGTTGTGTTTCTAAAAATCGCCGTCATGTTCATGGTGATGGTGGCAGGATGGTGGGCGTCCCGTCGTGAGTATATGACTCCTGCCCTGACGAAGGCCCTCGGAGTCCTTGTGGTGCAATTGACTTTCCCCTGCCTGATTGTTGTTCAAATGATTGGAACGGTTAACCCGGTTGCCTTAAGCCGGGGCTGGTGGGTTCCTTTATTCGCCTTGATCAGTATTGTCCTGGCGGCAGGGGTGGGGCACCTGCTCGGTCCGTTTTTAGGAGTGAATCCGGTGAGTCGCCGTACCGTCACGTTTCTTGTGGCGATTCCAAACTGGGTTTTTCTGCCGCTTCCCATTGCCGAGGCTCTTTATGGGGCTGAGGGGGTCAGGTTTGTGCTGCTCTACAATTTCGGGGCGCAGATTGTTCTGTGGTCATTCGGCATCCGGATTCTCCAGGGGGGCAAGCCGGGTCTGTCGGTATGGCGCACGCTTCTCGGGAATGCCGGGATTTGGGCTACGCTGGGCGGAGCCGCTGTGGCGCTGTTGTTTCCGAGTGCGGCCCGGCTGGGCCATTCCGGGTCGAGTACAGGGCTGTGGATTTTCGGAGATGGTGTTATGGGCGCCCTGAAAATGATCGGAGATTTGACGATTCCCCTGTCCCTGTTGGCCACCGGAGCACAACTGGGCGCCATGGTCAAGAGGAGCGATTTTCAATGGCGCCCGTTGGTTGGGGTTACAACCGCCAGACTGCTGGTGGCGCCCGTGCTCACGATTCTCCTGTTAAAGGGGGGACTGCTGGTGACGGGTCTCAGTCTTACGGAAGCGGAATTCATCACGGCGGTGATTATTGTCGCCATGCCGGTCGCGATCAGTTGTACCCTGTTCGCGGAACGGTTTGAGGGAGACGGCGCGCTAAGCGCCAGTTCCATCTTCTGCTCAACCCTGATCAGTCTGGTGACCGTCCCCGGACTTGTTTTGATCAGCCATTTGCTGATTTAGAGCAGGCCGTCGAACACCGTCACCCCGTCAACCACCTTCAGGGCATGCACCGCAAATTTCCGGGCAAGGGCCGGGACACTGCGGGGATAGGCAATGGCAACGGCCTCCTGAAGCGCTTTGACGCTCTTGGCCGCGACAAGGGCGCCAGCGGCTCCTTTGTCGCCTCCCCCCAGCATCCGTTCGCCATAAACGCCCGGGATTGTCCGGGCGATGTCGCACATGGTTTCGAGTTCCGGACCTGAAATTTTGTATTGGTCGCGCAGGCCGAGTCCATCCTCGCGGAAGATCGCGCCCACGGTCTCAATATCCCCGGACCGCCAGGCCTTGAGCATCTTGTAGAATCGTTTTTGGGCGCCGTAGATGTAGGTCAGGCGGTCGCAATGATCCGGATGGCTCTTGCCGAATGCCGCCAGGATTTTCTGATACAACGTTTCATCGCGAACATCCGCCAGCATCGTGAAGCCGAATTTCTTTCCGGCCAATGCGGCAAACGTATCGCATTCCGCCCGGCGTAACCGATAGGTGGATTTTTCAAGGCCCGGCCGCACCGTGGCGGTGTCGAGGCTCACGATACGGAAATCCGCGGCGCCTTTGCCCAGCGGGATGTATTTGATGGCACGGGTCTTGGGGTCGTAATGGGTGCCCATGCCGGCTTTTGCGAAATAGATCATGATCTGGTCAAGCTGACCGCAGGGCGAGCCGATGTAGTCGTTCTCAACCGCCTGCGCCAGATCAATAATCTGCATCGGGTTCTTGCCGAGTTTGATCCCGTTGACTTCCATCATGGTCAACAGGAGGTTCAGTGTCAGCGAGGCGGAACGCGACATGCCGCCACCGGGGATATTGCCGATCAGGACCGCATCAAATCCCGCTTTCAGCTCAAATCCCGCCTTGCGGAGGATATGGTCGCACCCATAGGCGAACCGGGCCCAGGTGTCGGCGGTCGATTTGTGGCGGGGTGGGGGAATCTTGCCTGATTGGAATTCGATGACTCCGTCACCGGGAAAGTTGTCGCTATAAAGGCGGAACCGGTTCGTTCCGTTCGGCTTGTAGGCCATCCAGATAAACCGGTCTGTTCCAACGCCGAATAACTCGGTGCCATTGTAATCGCCGTGCTCCACGCCCAGACAGAAACGCGAGGAAGTCCGGCGGATCGTTCCGCCGGTG
>CAMDCX010000006.1 GCA_945890715.1 PVC group bacterium
CAGGTCATCGGGCTTCATCGGCCCAACAAAGCCGGCCTTGATGTGTGAGGGCATACTCTTGGCTGTGGAGGTTACATGTTGAAACTCAAGGAAATCCGGAATGAGGCGGACTATGAGGCTGCTTTGGCTCGAGTTGCTGCCTTGATGGATGCCGAGGCGGGATCACCGCAGGAGGCTGAATTGGAACGGTGGGGCACGCTTGTAGAGTTGTATGAGGAAAAGATGTATCCGATTGGTCTACCCAATTCCGAATTTTTGTCCCGGAATCCCCCCAAAATAATATGCCTAAACGACTTTTGATCACATCCGACGTGCATCAGCATTCAGGTAAATGGGATTTATTGGTGAAGGCCGCGATCAGAGAGCAGTCTTCAGTCGTTTTGATACTGCCCCTGAACGATTGGAGTTGATGCGAATTGAACCGTCCGAAATAATAGGACGTTTGGAGAGGTGATCTCTGTGAGCACTAAAAAAGACAATAAACTAGCCTTGTTCGAAGGGCGGCAGATTAGAAAGCTTTTCCACGAGGATGAGTGGTGGTTCTCGATCATTGACGTTATTGAGGTATTGGTGGGGGGCGACCGCCCTCGTAAGTATTGGAATGACCTGAAAAAGAAACTGCTTCAGGAGGGCTATGGCCAGTTGTCCGAAAAAATCGGACAACTGAAGATGAAGTCCAGTGACGGCAAATACTATTTCACCGACTGCGCCAACACGGAGACCCTTTTCCGGATCATCCAGTCCATCCCATCCCCAAAGGTGGAACCGTTGAAGCGCTGGCTGGCGCGGGTCGGCAAGGAACGCATTGATGAGATTGAAAACCCTGAATTGTCCATGGCCCGGATGCAGGAACTCTATGAAAAGAAGGGCTACCCAAAAGAATGGATCGACAAACGACTGCGCGGTATTGCCGTACGGCAGGATCTGACTGATGAATGGAAGGATCGGGGTGCTCGGACGACCTCGGAATACGCCCTCCTGACCAATGAGATCATGCAGGGGGCTTTTGACCTCAAGGTGGATGAATACAAGCTGGTCAAAGACTTGGAACGGGAGAATCTTCGCGATCACATGACCGATATTGAGCTGATTCTGACTATGCTGGCGGAGGCAACCACAACGGAATTGCACCGTGATCGGGATTCGCAAGGGATGGCGCCTCTAAAAAAGGATTCCCGCGACGGCGGGGCCGTGGCGGGTCGAACGCGCAAGGATATCGAGGCCCAGACCGGAAAATCGGTTATTTCTGGCAGAAACTTTAAGAAACTGCGAGCCGGAAAAGAGGGGTGATATCGGCGACCGTTGATACCGTCGGTTAAAACTCATGAAAAGTTCAACATGATATCCACGACAGGTGTGGCAAAATCGATCCCGTCCGGCACCCAGGAATGGGCGGCGAGCAATGTGAACATTCAGGATGGATGTGAACACGATTGCCGGTATTGCTATGCGAAGTCCATGGCGCTCCGGTTCAAGCGGATGACGGCAGAGTCGTGGAAGAAGACGAAAATCCGACCTCATAACCTTGATAAAGGATTCTCTCGACGGACCGGCCGGATCATGTTCCCTACGGCACATGATATTACAGAAGCCAATACCCAATCCCGAAGTTTTGTGCCGGAATCCAAAGAAATAGTATGCCTATCGCACGGATACTTCGCGGAAGGCTCCGTGAAGTTCATGGATGAGTTCGGTGGCGGTGAGAGAGGCCTGGGAACGACGCCACATGGCGTTGTCACCGGCCCGACCATGAATGAATACGGCGGCACAGGCGGCTTCAAAGGGGTCTATCCCCTGGGCCAGAAAGCCGCCCATGAGACCGGCTAGAGCATCGCCCATGCCTCCCGACGCCATGCCGGGATTCCCGGTCATGTTGACGTGGATCGGCTTGCCGTCCTGTGCCACAAGGGTTCCCGCACCCTTTAGCACGACTATGGCATGGGTCAGGCTGGCGGCTTTCAAAGCCGCCGCTTCCCGATCCTGCTGTATGGTTTCGACCGAACAGCCCAGTAATCGCGCCAGTTCTCCGGGGTGGGGGGTAATAATCACAGGACAGGATACTCCGACAAGGCTTTCGGGATGACCTGTCAGCACATTCAGGGCATCGGCATCCAGTACGAGCGGCCGTCGGCAGTCGGCGAGAAGATTCCGCACCCAGGTTGCCGTATCGGGATGACGGGTCATCCCCGGACCGATCACGATGGCGCTGAAATCGTTGATCCGGTTTTTCCAGGTGTCCCAGACCTCAGCCTTCAGGGAGCCGGTTTCCGTTTCGTCACCGGGATAGGTCATGACTTCAAGGGCTGCACTGGCCACGACCGGATACGCAGTACGGGGAACCAGCGCACTGATCAATCCGGCGCCGGAATGCAGGGCCGCCATGGCCGCCATGGCCGGGGCGCCTGCATAGCCTGTGGCGCCTCCCACGATCAAAACATGACCAAACTCACCCTTGTGCGCCGTGCGGGTTCGTTTGGGAAGAGTGCGACGGACATCCCAGCCGCTGATGAGATGACGTGGCGACGCCGTGTGGGCGGTCAACTCGATGGGAATGCCGATTCCGATAACATCCAGGCTGCCCACATACGGAATTGCCTTTTGCGTCAGCAAGCCGACTTTCGGCATCCCGATGGTGACGGTGATGTCGGCCCTGACCGCCTCTCCGGGCGTTTCCCCGGTATCGGCATCAAGTCCGGAAGGCACATCGATCGAGATGACCAGATTATCCTCAGCAACCTTGTTGATATAGTGGATTGCCCCGGCGATGGGGCCTCGGGGAGGTCCGTTGACGCCAATTCCAAGAACCCCGTCCACGATAATCTCTCCGCTTCCCGAATCCCGAAGGGCATCCTCCCACGATTCCTTGGTGGGTAGTTCAATTAGCGGAATCCCGGCGGCTCGCATCTTTCCCAGATGGCGCAGGGCATCGCCGCGGATATCCGATGCGGAGCCGGCAAGAAGCACTTCAACTTCAAAATCATCCTCATGGAGAAATAGGGCGGCGGCGAAGGCATCGCCCCCGTTGTTGCCTCGTCCCGCAATAATCTGGACAAACACATCCCCGCCACGGGCTTTGTCGGCCAGATACTCCACCGTGGCGGCCACACCCTGTCCCGCCCGCCGCATCAGATCATACCCCGGAATTTCGAATTCCGCCGAGGCGATTTTGTCGAGTTCCCGCATCTGGGCGGAGGTAATCGCCTTCATGGTGTTTCCTTTGTCAGCAGCGCATGGGCGACTGCGAAATTGTGTGTATGGGAGAGACTAATGAGGATGCGGGTGACTCCTTGCCTATCCCCTAAAAGTCGACCGTGTTCGCTAAGTGAGATGGAAGGGGCACCGGAATCCGGATCTTTCACGACTTCCATGTCGAGCCAGCCAAGGTCGGGCCCGATTCCGGTTCCAAAGGCTTTGGCAACCGCTTCCTTGACGGCAAACCGGCCTGCGTAATAGAGCCAGGGAGCGGCCTTACTGTCACAGTACGCCTGTTCGGAAGGGAGAAATACCCGGGATTTGAAACGATCACCCCATTTCTCAAGCAACACGCGAATCCGGTCGTTCTCTACAAGATCCACGCCGGTTCCAATGACGCTATCACCCATTATGGTTTTCCTCCGCGATACGCACGCATGGCGTCCAGCATCTCCCGAACGGCCCGGTTCAATCCCGTAAACACCGCATTACAGATGATGCTGTGTCCGATATTAAGCGTATGCAAGTGCGGGATTTCAAGAATGCCTGCCGCATTTTCAAGGTTGATACCATGACCGGCGTTCACCGTGAGCCCCAGGGTATGGGCGAGCCGCGCGCCAACGCACAGGCGGGCGAGTTCTTTCCGGGCGGCCGAGCCCTTGAGATCGCAGTAGGTTCCGGTGTGAAGTTCGATCACCGGCGCGCCGAGACGGGCGGCGGCTTCAATTTGGCGGGGGTGGGCTTCTATGAACAGGCTGACTTCGATTCCGGCCGCCTGTAATTTTTTAATCGTGGGGCGCAGTTGACGTTCCTGCCCCGCCGCGTCCAGCCCCCCCTCTGTGGTCAACTCTTGTCGTCGTTCGGGAACCAGGCAGACCTCGTCCGGCTTGACCTTTAGCGCCACGGACAGGATATCCGGGTTGTTGGCCATTTCGAGGTTAAGCCGGGTTTTAATGGCTTTTCTCAGGGCAACAACATCCCGATCCTGGATATGGCGGCGATCCTCGCGGAGGTGCACGGTGATCCCTCCGGCTCCGGCGGCCTCACACACGCGAGCCGCCTGAACCATATCGGGATAAGCGGTGCCCCGTACCTGCCGAAGCGTCGCCACATGATCGATGTTCACACCCAGTCGAAGTTGGTTCGTTTTCATAATGATTGGAATATCACGTTGCATTTCGGAAGCGCTTTCCGAATGCGTTGTTTTTCCGCATCCGGAATCGGATTCCCCATAAGATAAAGGATTTTAAGGTTTTGCGCCAGTCCGCTGAGATCCTCAGGCAGGGCGGTCAGGCGGTTCTGGTTGAGTCGAAGCCAGGTCAGGTTGGATAACCGGCCCAGGGAATCGGGCAGAGCCGTGATCCGGTTGCGATCCAGATTCAGGTAGGCCAATTTCGATAACTGTCCCAGCTCAGCCGGAAGTGAGGTGAGGCGGTTATCGTTGAGCCAGAGCCGGGTCAGGTTTGAAAGACAGCCCACCGCTGGAGTGAGGTTGGTCAGGCTGGATTCTCCCGCATCCAGGCTGGAAAGGCTTGAAAGCTCTCTAATTTCTTCCGGGAGGGCACCGATCCGACAGGTGCGCAGGGTGAGGTTTTTTAAATTCTTCAGCTTCAGGATATCTCCGGGAAACGAGGGAAGGCGGCGATAAAATAAATCCAGTTCGAGGATTTCATCCGGCGCCACCATGGCTTCCTCCAGGGTGGTGGCCCGTTGAGGATCCCGCAGCGGGGGGGGCGGTTCCGGAGAACATCCAGCGAGCAGGGCGGCTCCCCCCAGTACCACGCACAACATGAGTATGGTGTTGATGTTCATCCGGTCAGGAATGGTGCCGTCTAAGAGGGGGGGAAGTCAACTCTCCGCTCCAGATGGAGAGGCGGGTTGACTCAGGGGTTTGGAGCAACAGTTCCCCATCCTCGCCGAATCCCGCCAGGATCCCCTCGCGATAAGTCTCGCCATCGCGGAGACGAATCGGTTTACCCAGATTCAAGGCCCGGGCTTCCCAGCTTTCCCGGATTCCGGAAAAGCCACGGTTCTCCCATGCGACGAGGGGCGGGCGAAGCCTTTCCAGGAGACTCAAAAGGAGTGATTCGCGATCATAGGGTTTGCCAGACTCGAGTCGCATGGATGTGGCGGGCTGGTCAATGTGAGCCGTCTTATCCATATTTACATTGAGGCCAATCCCGATCATGACGCCGCCAGAAACCACTTCGGAAAGGATTCCGCAGATTTTTTTCCCATTGACCAAAACGTCATTGGGCCATTTGAGGGAGGCTTGCAATCCCTCGCATTCCAGAAAGTCGGCGACCGCCACGGCGGCAGCCATGGCGGCGGAAGGGAGTCGGTGAGGGGCGATTCCGGTTCTGAGGTACAGCGAGAAGGTTAGATTTTCGTCCTTCCCAGAAACCCAAACGCGATCGAACCGACCCCGACCCCCTGTTTGTTCACGGGAAGCAATCACGGTGCCCGATGGCAAGCCGGGCATCGTTTCGGCAAGTTCCCGCAAGGTGGTGTTCGTGGAAGACACGCGATCATGCCAGATGATGTTGAATTGGAGTTTCATATCGACCAGGGGCGTTTTTACTCGATTACGTGATTGAGATCACCTATTAATTCAAAGCTTATGTCGTTGCTGCAAATCATTCTGATTGCGTTTGCTCTGGCCTTGGATGCGTTTGCCGTATCCGTGGCGGCAGGCTTCTCCATTCCCAAGGTGCGTGTTCGGCATGCCGTCACCTATGCCGCTTGGTTCGGCGGATTCCAGGCGGTCATGCCGCTGGCAGGGTGGTGTGGCGGAAGAACCCTGGCGCGGTATATCAGTGAAGTGGATCATTGGATCGCCTTTGGGCTTCTGGCTCTGGTTGGCGGAAAGATGATTTATGAATCGTTCCGGATTGAGGAACAAGAAAAACCGAAGGATCCGCTGGATGTAAAAATGCTTTTCCTGCTGGCGGTTGCCACCAGTATCGATGCCTTTGCTGTCGGGCTCAGTTTCGCATTGCTGAATGTGACGGTGTTCCTGCCCGTTTTAATTATCGGGGTGGTGACCTTCGGCATGTCCTATGCCGGAGTCTATCTGGGGGCAAAGGGTAGCCATTTCTTTGAGCGGAAGATTGAGGTAGTGGGCGGATTGATCCTGATTGCCATCGGAATCAAGATCCTGTGGAGCCACCTGATCTGATTCTGACGGTGACGGGACTGTTGAATTACCGCAGTCCCAGGCGCTTCAACCAGCTAATAAAATCCCTTGGAAGCGGAGCCTCGGTTCGAATTTTCTGGCTGGAAATGGGCGATGTGAAGGTCAGGCTGGCGGCGTGGAGCATCTGTCGCTCAATGGTTCGGAATTCCTCGGGGATGGCGCCCCGGCTGGCGTAGGTCCGGTCGCCCAGAACGGGATGCCCGATGTAGGCAAGATGTTTCCGGATCTGATGGGTACGTCCGGTTTCAATTTTCACCTTGAGGTGACTGGCCCCGGGGTTGCTGGCGACGCAATGGAGATGCGTTACCGCCGCTTCGCCTTCCAGCGCATATTCAATCTGGCGCTCGCGTTCCTTGATCTGGCCGGCGGCCAGGGCATGGTAAACCTTGGAGATCTTCTGTGCCTTGAACAACTCAACCGCCTTGTCAAAGGCGTCCTTTGACCGGGCAATCAGAATGCAGCCGGAGGTGTCGCGATCCAGCCGGTGGACGGCCTGGAGATTGGGCTGATTCAGCATTGCGCGCAGGTCCGCTTCAAGACTGTCGGGTCCGTTGGAGAGGCGTCCGGGTGCCTTGTTGATGACCAGATAATCGTTATCCTGAAACAAAATGATGGGGGTAGGGGGAGTTTTTCGCTTGGCGGAGCCGCCTGGCACGATGACTTCCACGACATCTCCCTTTGCCAGAGTATGCTTAGTCATCCAAATCCGGCGTCCATTCACGAAGGCCAGCCTCTGATCGAGGATGTCCTTGGCCTTGTTCCGGGAAAGATTCAGTTGCCGTGCCAGAAAATCCTGAAGAGGCATTCCCGACTGTTCCGGCCTGACCTGATGTCGTTGTGATTGCATGGGCGGAATTATGGGGTGGCGACAGCCGGGTGTCGAGTATCGAGTGATGGGTGGTGCATGGCAGTTCTGCGGGGTGGCCTATCCCCTCCTCATCGTAATCGTAATCCTAATCGTAATCGATTTTCTTGTCATGAACTGCTGACGACGCTAACGTCTTCCGCCATGAAAACAACCTTTGATCACGAGCGGCTCGACGTTTATCGAGAGGCGATTGCTTTTGTAGCCTGGGCTGATGAACTTTTGGAACGTATTCCCAGAAACCTTGCGGCACATAACCAATTAGACAGAGCTTCGACGTCCATCCCGCTGAACATTGCAGAAGGTAACGGCAAGTATACGGCGGCAGATCGTTGTCGTTATTTTGATATTGCGCGTGGCTCTGCATTGGAGTGTGCCGCTTGTCTGGACGTGCTCGTCACAAGAAAACAACTCATGGATGCCGACGACGGCAAGTCGATTTTGGCAAGAATTGTATCCATGCTCGTGGGGCTCATTCGCAGCACTTCGCCAAGCCGCATCCATGAGGCTCCAGCGACCTACTGTACAGGCAGCATGGATCCAGCCGATTAGGATTACGATTACGATTAGGATTACGATTAAAAGGAACCCCCGCAGAACTGCAATGAACCCGTGATGGGTGGTGAGACGCAAAGAAACTTGATTGAAGCCGTGGGAATTATACACTGGCCTGCATAAAAAGTTTTTAAAGGAGGTTTTTCATGAGCACGGTAAAAAAATGGAATCGGGCAATTTTGGTGGGCGTTGTAGGAGTTCTTTGTTTCGGGGGCGCTTTGGCGGCATCGGCTGGAGGAAATGAGCGGATTGCCATTTTGTTGGATCCCGGGAACAATGACCGGGAAAATCGCCAGATGGGCTCGCGAATGGAACGGGATTTAAAAAATGTGCTCGATAAGCGGGGAAATTATGATTCCCGGATTCTTCGGTCCCGTGATGAATTCAAGCCCGGGGAGGGCGAATACCTGCTCTCAGTCCGGATCGTCCGGTACAACTCTGGCAGTAAGGCGGCCCGCATCATTGTCGGGTTCGGCGCGGGTTCGTGTTCGTTGGACATTCATTATGAATTATTCGGACCAAACGGAAACATGCTGCTGTCCAAGGATGACGGGTGTGGATCCAGTCTCGACTGGCAGCGTCTGGCTCGAAAGTTGAATGAGACCATGTTGGCGGCCATTCAGGCGCGCCTGCGGGCGGGCAATCTGGATGCCACGGTGGCACCGGCCCTGATAGCACCCGTCATGCCGGTTCAGGCGGTCGCTCCGGTTGTCGCCCCGGCACCTGCTCCTGTGGTGGCGCCTGCACCCGCTCCGGTATCCGCCCCGGTCGCGGTTGCCGGTGATTCCGTGAATCAACTTCGCCAATTGGATGCCATGAAGAAACAACGGCTGATTTCCGAGAGCGAGTACAAGCAGAAGCGCAAGCAGATCCTTGACCGGTTATAGCGTTCGACTTTTCCGGAAAGCATTGAAAGGCCTGTTATTATTTCCATGAAATCATCCCGGAATCGGAAATTCGGCATATTTGTCACGGGCACCGATACCGGCGTTGGAAAGACCGTGGTCGCTTCCAGTCTGGTATCGCGCTTCCGGGCGGGTGGGGTGGATGCGGTTCCCATGAAGCCGGTTCAAACCGGATGCCGCTTGGCTCAGGGGCGGCCGATGGCGCCTGATCTTGCATTCTGTTTGAATGCCGCCGGACTCAAGCCCGGCAGGCGTGACATGGCCGATATGGCTCCCTATCGTTTAGCTCCGGCCTGTTCGCCCCATTTGGCAGCAAAGGAGGCCGGTGTGCGCGTCTCCCTGCCGGTCATTGAGCGCGCGTTCCGTCGATTGAGTCGGGCTCATGAAGTGGTGGTCGTGGAGGGAGCCGGGGGAGTTCTCGTGCCGCTCAATGACCGGAACACCATGCTGGATCTGATGATCCGGTTGGGGCTTCCCGTGCTTCTGGTGGCCAGGCCCGGATTGGGAACTCTCAATCATACCCTGCTTTCCCTGCAGGCGCTTCACGGGGCCGGGCTTACGGTGCTGGGTGTGATTTTGAATCAGGCGACGCCCGGTCGATGGGGTCGGATTGAAGATGATAATGTTCGTACGATTGAGCGTCTTGGTGGAGTAAAGGTGCTGGAGTGCGTGCGGTACGGAGAAACGCTTTAGTTCGTTTCCGTCATCTCTTCCACCCGGATTCCCGGCGGAATCTGAATGGTCACCTCGCCATCCAATTCAGAGAAATGGCCATTCGGCTTGCAGCTGAAATTCAGGACCCAGGCTTCGTTGGTCTTGATCCATAAGGCGGAATGCCGGATACGGCTCCAAGGCCAGCCGAATCCCTGAGCCTCACCCGTGATGACAATCCGATTCTGAAGGGCAGGATTTGACTTCAGGGTCACACGGCACTGGCGGACATCAATCCGGAGCGCCGGAGTGCCTGCGGGGCTTTGCATGTCATGTTTGATTTCCACGAAGGCCGGAGTTCCGAACAGAATGGCCGCCAGCATGGCGATCGCGAGGGGCGGCGCGATCCAGACCAACCAGCGGGATTGCAGGATCGCATGTCCTGGGCCCTGTTCGGGATTGTCTTCTGTTTGAGGGATCCTGAGGACAAAGTAATACAGCCCCCAGGCGATTACACTGGGAAAGACAGCCGACCACAAGACATCGGAGGTGAAATGGGCGCCAGCCGCCATCCGGGCCACTCCGATGAGGGTTCCATACAGGGCGGTTCCCGCCAAGGCGGCGATGGCCAGTCCTTTGTGGTGACGGCGGGCCAGGAAATAGAAGACGATGAAGTAATACCCCATGGAACTATGGCCGCAGGGGAATGATTTGCCCCGTCCGGCGAGACCCTTTTCGTAAAAGCACTGGTAGGTCATGGTTCCGCCAAGTTCAGTGACCTGACGGGGCCGGGGCCGCCCCCAATGATCCTTGAAGAGGGTATTGACGAACAGACCGGGGCCCAGGGCCATGGTGAGGAATATCAGGGCGGCGTGTCGGCGCCACCGAACGAGAGCCGGTTTTTTCAGCGCCGCGACCAGGACTCCCAGGGCAGTCAGGGCGGTCAGCAGGGCGGGCCAGGGACCGAAGGTGTAGAGGAATCGCCAGAAGGTATCAAATTCATGTGGCCAGACCCGTTCCGCCCCGGGATGGTAAAACAGGGACAGAAGCCTGAGATCCAGTGTCGGGGTCAGGAACGGAACCGTGGCGACCGCTGTCAGGAGACAAATCCACAGCAGGTCGGGAAGCCAGAGAGAACGATTGATTGGAACGGATGGATTAGTCACAACGTTTAATCAGGATTAACCCGAGCCCAATTGACACGACCGCTGGAATCCAGACGATCAGATGGGGTTGAGTCCAGGGGTGTTTAATGAGGGTTTCCGCCGCAATAATGAAAAGATAGAACAGGAAGATCAGGCCGAGACTGATTCCGATTCCCACGGTGGTTTCCTGCCGGTGTGTTTTGGTGGCCAGCGGGGCGCCGAGCAGAACAAACGCAAAGCAGGCAACCGCCAGGACGATGCGCTTGTGAAATTCGACCCGCAGCGACATATCCTGCTGTTCGAGAGCGGTCGCATCAAGCTCCGGATAAAGCTGTTTGATCCGGTGCCGGGCATCCATGATCTCAAGCAGAGTCATATCACTTTTCTTTTTCACGCCGCCGGCAGACTCGGTACCGGTGAGGCGGCTCAGGTCAATCACGTAAGGAAAATGACTGGCCGTTCCCGGTCCGGGGCGATCCTCGTAAAAGGGGTCGATACGAACCTCATAAAGGTCAACCAGCAGACCCGACTTGTCGGCGGTCGGGGAGATGGTTCCGCGCTGGGCCCGGATGGTTCGTGATGCGGACCCTTTCTGGTTCTGATAGATCAGCACATCCTCGATGTTCTGCCCCCGTTTCGAGCCGACATAAAAGGTGATGCCTGGAAAATCGCGGATGGGGCGACCCTCCTCGATCAATTGCAGGGGGGATTCAATTCCGAGCTGACGCAAAGCTTCCCGCCTGGCGTGATAGCTTGTGGGGATCAGCTCGGCATTTAGGTAAAGGCAGACGGAGGACATCAGGAGTGCAAAGAGAATGGGGGCGGCCATGATCTGAAGCATACGAATGCCGCTTCCCTTCATGGCCGTGATTTCACCGTTGGCGGAAAGTTTGCCAAAGGTCAGGAGCGCCGCCGTGATGATGCTGACGGGAATGGAAAAGCCGAAGGCAGAAGGCAGCCCAGCCAGGAATATCTTGGTGATCAACGTGAGGGAGCCGCCTGCGGCAATGGC
Source organism: PVC group bacterium (assembly GCA_945890715.1). Taxonomy (GTDB): domain Bacteria; phylum Verrucomicrobiota; class Kiritimatiellia; order CAIKKV01; family CAITUY01; genus JAABPW01. Next base: position 11,522 of record CAMDCX010000006.1, read on the forward strand.
GTCGGTAATTCGAAAAAGCACCATTACGCACATGACGAAAGTCAGCACAAGCAGGGTCATCCCAAAGGTGACCAGATAACTGTCCCTGACATATCGTGAAACAATGCGCAATGACGTTCTCCCGAAAAAACAAGTCCCGTTCTTATACTGGGCAGGGGGTGGAATGGCAAGGAGAGAAGCGTCACTTCATGTGGGGTTCATGGCAGGGGCCGCGATATTCGTAGGCCCGGTAGACGCGGCCGTAGAAGCGGGTTCGTTCGATCACCTGGAAATAGAGCGCCCGTTCCCAGGTCCACTGTTCATGGTCGAACAAAATGGCCGGTCGACCGATCAGGGCGGGATCCGCCAGGTTTGTGTCTGTGAAATAATCATAGGAGGATTCCCGGCCGCCACGGTAACTGTCGGCACAGTATACGACGGGGTGGTTTTTCATATAAAAGGCCAGCAGTGCGGCTCGCCCGTAGGTCGAGGCCACATAAAAAGGAGCTTTGCCCGTTTCACGTTCCATTTCGCCCGACGCTTCCTCTACGCTACGGGCAAAACGGGGAAATCCGCTGACCCGCTTAAGGGCACGTTCCGTGTTGATGGGGTCTCCGGCAATTTTGATTTTTCCGATTGCCCGAAGGGGGAAGGGGGCAAATGAAATCAGGATGATAACGGTCAGTCCCAGTCCAACCGTCCACCGCCACAGGAGCCGGGTAGCGCGGTCGGACTCCTTCCGTTCTGTCAGATAGCAGGCAAGGGGAACGAGGAATCCGACAAACGTGGCTGTGGGCCAGTTGAGTTTCACGTCGGTCCGGAAGGAAACCAGTAGGTAAAAAAGAAAGACCGGAAGACCGAGGTGGATCGCGAAGGAGGTGATTTTGTGCAGAGAAGACGTCTTGATGGCATCCAATCCACCCGGGCGATACGCGGCGTGTACTGTTCGGATCAGCAGCAGGGCAACGGGTGGCCCCAGCAGAGCGAAGGCATAGAACGGGTAACTGACAGTCCACAGGGGGTTATAGTGCCAGTCGGCGGCGGGGGCGACATCGCCGCCCGGAAGGCGCATGGCGCCGATGAGGTGGCTGATGGTTGGCCACCCATGCTGATGATTCCAGATGGCAATAGGCAGGGCGAAGAGAATCACTCCCCCGAGCATGACCAGGGCGCCGGTAATCTGACGGCCGCGTGAGAGCGACCCGTGCCGGAACAGGAATACGAGGAGCCCGGGAACAATAAGCAGCACGGTGTATTTGCAGAGCATTCCCAGGCCGATAAAAGAGCCAAGCATAAAAAACCATCCCGGGGTGATCCGGTTTTCACGGGCCATGATCCATCCGGTGAAGGCGGCGGCCAGCCAGCAGGCATAATAGGGGCCATCGGTGGTCATGAACTGGCTCGTGCCATGGAAAACGGGTATCAGACAGAACAGGAGCATCGCGAGCCAGCCGGCGCGCCGGTTTCCGCCGGACGCATGGGTCGCAAAGGCGGCCAGGATCAGCATGGAGACGAATGCGGCGAGCGCCGCGGGCAGGCGCACGGCCCATTCGGTGATTCCGAAGCAATGAACCGCCGGGGCAATCAGCCAGGCGATGGCGGGACCTTTGCTGTAGTAGGACCAGTCGAGTCGGCGCGACCAGTCCCAGTACTGCGCTTCGTCGGCGGCCAGATCGTAAGGGCACAACCAGATCAGATAGGCGATTCTTGCGAGCAGGACGAGTGCGGCGAAAAAAATCAGGCGGCTCCAGGAAGGCTGTGATATCGGGTTGTTTACGGGGTTCGACATGATTGAGTATTAGCAGGTTGGTAGCAGGGGGATCAAGTCGGCAACATCCTGAAATAGAGTGGCGCCGCGGGTGAGCAGGGCGTTCACACGGGCAACGGCGTCGCGGTTTCGGGTGTAGTCCCGGGTTTCGATGCCTACCGCGATGAAGACCGGTTTACCGGCAGCAAGCGCCTCGTCAAGGAGATCGAGGTTGGCCAGGTTCCCGCTTCCGAACGGGACGGGGGCCAGTACCAGTGCATGGGCATTCCGGGCAAGATGACGGGCCTCATCGAGCGCTTCTCGACTGATGGGACAGAAGGGTTTTTCGAGCACGGTGGCGGTACCCAAGGCCCCGGCGACCTCGGCATCCTTGTCCCCGTGGTTCAAGACCCCGCTGGTCAGGGTATATCCGCACAAGGTGAGTCGTCGGAGAATCGACTCGCCACACCCGCCGCCGCCAAGAGTATGGACATGGATCCCTTTCCCGGAACCGGGGGCGGGCAGGCGAGGCGCCGCCAGAATGCTGATTCCTCCGCTGTGGGGATCCTGGTGAACGCGTACATCGCAATGGTAGACCCGTCGCAGGGTGTCTTCGGTCAGGACCGCCGAAGGGGTTCCGTCGGCCACTACCGTCCCGTGATCGAGCAGGATCAGGCGGCGGCTGAACTCGGCGGCAATCTGGAGATCATGGCTGATCATCAGGACCGTGACCCCGTCGTCGCGGTTCAGCCGTTCGACCAGTTGCATGATTTCCAGCCGGTGATTGAGGTCGAGGTGGGACGTAGCCTCATCCATGAGGATGATGCGGGGGTCCTGCGCCAGCACCATGGCCACGATGGCGCGCTGGCGCTCGCCGCCGCTCAGTTCGTTCAGGGGGCGGTGCCGGATATCCGTTGCGTCGGTATAGACCAGGGCGCGCTCAACCCGAAGGCGATCCTCATCGTTGGGACTGGAAAACCGGCCGATGGCGGAGATCCGTCCCATCATGACGATCTCCTCGACGGTATAGGGGACGGGAACATCGAGTTCCTGGGGAACCACAGCGATGGTGCGCGCCCGTTCTGCAGGGGGCATCCGGTGAACGTCGATGCCGTTGAGTTTCACGGTTCCCGAGGAAGGACGAAGCAGGCCGGACAGCACCGAGAACAAGGTTGATTTCCCGGCACCATTGGGGCCCAGGATTCCGATCATTTCTCCTGCCTTGATCTCCAGGGACAAGTTGTGCAGTACGGGTGTGTCGTGGTAACCCGCCGTGACCTGATGAAGTTGGATGGCCGTGGTCATGGTGGGGTTATCCGATCCAGCCGGGGGTTCGGCGGCGTTTAAGGAGGACAAGAAAGAAGGGGCCGCCAAGAAGGGCGGTAATGACGCCCACAGGGATTTCGACAGGCATGACGGTCCGGGCGAGGGCATCGCAAACGGCGAGGAACGCGCCGCCGCCGATGGCCGCCGCCGGAATTAAATGACGGTGATCGGAACCCACGAGCCTGCGCATGATATGCGGAACCATGAGGCCGACGAATCCGATGAGTCCGGCGACTCCCACGGCGGTGGCCGCGAGAAGGGTGGCCAGCAACAGGGCGGTAAGGATCGCCGCTTTGACCCGGATTCCGAGGTGATGCGCCATCTGATGGCCCAGTGTGAGGGCATTGAGTTCCCGTGCCATCAGCCAGAGCCCCGCGCAACCGGCCGTCACCAGCACAGCGCTAAGTCCGAGAACCTGATCGGAAGGCATGTCGAGGTTGCCCAACATCCACCACAGAATGTTGTGCATTCCCTCAAGAGAGGTCGCCGAAACGATGAACATCAGGAGACTGGAGCACACGGAGCTGACAATTACCCCGCTCAAAATCAGGCCGTAGAGAGAGGGCGTGGAGCTGTGGCTGGACAGGCTGTACACAATCGCCAGCGTGCAGACGGCCATCAGAAAGGCGCAGAGTGGGAGGGCGGTTGTGAATGCGCCGGCAAAGCCCGTCAGAATGGCCAGTGCGGCGCCAAGGCCTGCTCCGCTGCTCACTCCCAATACATAGGGTTCGGCGAGCGGATTGCGCAAAACGGCCTGAAAGACCACTCCGGAACAGGAGAGGGCGGCGCCAATGATAAAGCCGGCCAGTACACGCGATAGACGCAGACCCAGAATATCGCGCTGCAGATCAAGGTCGGGCAGTCCAATGCCTGACGGTCCCATCAGGACGCATAGCGCCAGGATCAGCGGAGCCAGGCCGAGCACCAGTCCAAAGTTCCGCCGGTTATTCATGTCGTCCTTTTCGGCTCAGAATGACGGAGTGGATCAGTTCAAACCCCTGCATGACCCGGGGGCCGGGCCGGACGACGAGATTGTTGTCGAATCCGTCATAAACACAGCCATCACGTATGGCGGTGACGCGTTCCCAGCCCGGACGTTGAAGAATCTTCTGTTTAACGGATGTTTTTCCAGCCATAAAGAAGCAGAAAATGATGTCGGGGTTCCGGTCAAGAACCCATTCCCCCGAGACGGGAAAATAATCGCGATTAATTTCATCACCGATGTTCCGGCCGCCTGCCAAGGTTATGAGGTCTGAGATAAAGGTGTTTCGTCCTGCCGCCATCAGGGGATCGTTCCAGATCAGAACCAGAACGCGGGGCGGGCGGGGCGCTGACGGTGCGGCGCGGCAGATTTCGATTTGCTGCGTGAGGCGATTCGCCAGAAGGTTGGCCTCTGATTCCCGGCGCAGATGTCTGCCCAATTGGATGATTGCGGGCGGAATCTCATCCAGTCGGGTGCAAGGAATATGAACCGGATTCAACCCGATTTTTCTGAGTTTCGGATCGAGCGCCAGATCGGCCAGATCGGCATAAAACACCGCCTCCGGTTTGATCGCCAGCAACCGTTCCAGCGAGGGCACGCCAAAATCCCCGATTATCGGAATGGTGCGCACGTCAACCGGGGGATAATCGCAAGCCGAGCTGCGGCCAACAAGTTGGTCTGCCCCGCCGATGGCGCAAATCATTTCCGTGAGATTAGGGGCCAGTGAAACGACACGGGGGTGCCCGTCCCGTGCTGGAGGGAGTGGGGCGGGCTTGCAGCCTGAGAATAAAAAGGATGCGAGGAGCGCGGGAATGATTGTCGAGTTTAGAACATTCACGATCAATAGGCGTTTGTGTGTGCCGTGAGGGTGCGAATCAGGATTTTGAAATCAAAGGACAGAGACCAGTTTTCCAGGTAATAGAGGTCGTATTTGATCCGTTCCTCGATGCTGGTGTTGCCTCGAAGGCCGTTGACCTGGGCCCAGCCTGTCATGCCCGGCTTGGAGACATGGCGCCGCATGTAACGGTCAATATCGTCCTTGAACTTCTCCACAAAGTGCGGACGTTCCGGCCTGGGGCCGACCAGACTCATGTCGCCCCGGAGCACATTCCAGAGTTGGGGCAGTTCGTCAATATTCGTGTTGCGCAGGAATGATCCGATCCGGGTTCGGCGTGGATCATTTTCAACCGTCCAGACGGGGCCGGTTTCCTTTTCAGCATCGGTTCTCATGGTGCGAAGTTTGTAGATGCTGAATTCGCGGCCATTTTCGCCGCACCGTTTCTGTTTGTAGAAAACGGGACCGGGCGAGGAGCGTTTTACCAGCAGGGCCACGAAAGCGAGGAAGGGAGCGATGACCAAAAGACCCGCCAAGGCACCGCAGATGTCTTCGATGCGTTTAAGGGTGCGGTTCCAGAAGTAATCCAGTGGCCACCGGCTGACCCCCAACAGGGGAATATCATCGATGGTTTGCATATCCATGCTGCCGGTCATGATTCGGAACATGTCGGGCACCATATTGAAGGTGATCATGTTGCGTTCACAGGCGAGGATAATTTCCAAAACCCGTTGATGGCCGATATTGCCGTCGCTCAGGATGATCTGGTCTGCGGGATGGGAGTCGAGGATGGTGTCAAGATCCTGGAGTTCGCCGCGGATCAAATAGTCCGGCAAGGTGGAGTCCGGTTGACCGGTACTGGAGCGGATGAATCCCACCACTTTTGACCTGAGACGGGGATCCGCCTCGAGCCCGCGTTTCAGGTGGGCGGCAACATAGTCCGTTCCCACGATAAGAATTCGCTTGGATTGGTGACCCCGGCGGGCCAGTCGGATTTCGAACCGGAATAGAAGATAACGCTCGACCATAACCATGACCACAATGGCCAGAAAAGAGAGTCCGATCGTGAGACGCGAGATGGGTGGTTCGGTGCGGAAAGCGAAAGCCAATGCCGTGGTCAGAAGGATCCCAATCCCGATGGCCCGGATGAGTCTTGGAATTTTTCCGGAAAAGCTGCCGCGTTGGGGGCGGACGTAAAGGCCGAGGGAACGGAAAATAAAAAGAAATAGGAAGGTGGCAATGGCGGCGCCCCAGCCGTAGAGAAAGCACAGGTTGGGCGGCCAGCTTTCCACGTCGATCAGTCCGCTGTAGAATCGGAGCCAGATAGCCGCGACAAACCCGCCGAAAATGGCCAGGGCATCGACGGTTACGGCCAAGCCGCTCGTCAGCGCATCCATGGTGTCGCGTATTCGCATATTAGAAGGTATAAAGGATTTCCCACCGGGCAAAGAGGGCGGTGTCCTTTTGTTTGTAATAGTTTCCTGGTTCCAGGCATTCAACCAGGAAGTAGGTTGTCAGCTTGTCCTTCGGGCGGAGTGCATTTTCGGCCACAACGAAGTCCTGTCGTAATTGGCCCATCCATCCGCGTTCCTTCCCGCCTCCATTTCCGTCTGCCTCAAAGGCCGCCAGGTAATGGATGGTGGCGGTGGTCTTGGTTCGTTTGGTCGGCGTGATGGAGAGGCTGAGGTTGGGGTTAATCAGGTTTGACCATCGGAAGGCGGATTGTTCGGCATCGTAGGCGAAGATAAACAACTCGCTGCTTTGAGGGCAACGCGACCAGAGGGGATTCCATCCCTCGTCAGAGGCTGTTTTGGGGTTATCGCCCGAAAGCAGATAAAGTCCGGCTTTCAAGGTCGGGGTGGCCGGAGTGGCGGAAAGTTTTTTTGCCAGTGATGAGTCAATCATGAAGCCGTGCATTTCCGTGTCGCCATGCGTGCCATATTGCCCTGCCACTTCCAGGTTGCCGGTCAGGGTTTCATGAAACACCGGCATCAGTCGGAACCCGGCGGTCTCAATTTCAAAATCAGGATTTCGCAAGACATTGGCCGAGGTGTCGAGCGTCTGCCAGGCAAAGGAAGGGGCGGCCAAGGCACCCGAGGCATTGGGCTTCACCGGCTGGCTGTAGCCGCTTTCCCGCTTATGGATCAGGTAGGCTTCAAAGGGAAGATTCTTCAGTGCTGAATTGATGAGGTAGAGTCCGGCGCCGCTTTCGGTTACTCCCTCAGGAGCTTTTGAGAAAGCCGACAGATCGCGCTGGGCACCGTTGATGGCCCACTGGTCTTCAGGGGGATTATAGATGCCGAAGCAATCCAGCCGGGAGTTCGGAATTGATTTCAGGGTCGCCTTGATGGCATTGAAATAGAGCGTTCGTGAGCCATCGCCCGGAGTTCCGTCGAGAATGACCCGGCCGTTCCCGTAGAGAAGATCCTGACGGCCGGCGCGGATATCCACGCTCTTGTTGAGCAGGTCCCGGGCTTCCAGATAGAGATTGTCGAAGACCCATTCCTCCGGCCATTCGGATGATGAGCGTTGGGCTTTTTCGCTCATGTCAGGATACAGCCAGGTTCGGCTTTCGTTGACGATCCGTACCCGTGCGGTAAGCGAGGGAAGAAGATCCAGTTCGGACCACAAGCGGGTTCGGAACCGGAAATAGTCATTCTCGCCGTTCCGGCTGTAGGTTGGACTATCCACCTTGCTCGGAATGTGGTCGAAATACTCCCATCGAATACGCTCATCAGCCCCGTAGCGGAAGGATGTGCCCTCATCCGAGCGGGCTGAAGTCGTTGTTGAGAGAATGGCCAGTAAGGTTAGTTTCAGGAGCAGGAATCGACGAAGCATGGGGATCATCCCTCCTGGGTTTCGTTCAGGATTCCACTCACTTTGATCTGGATAGCCCACTCCCGGGACAGCCAGTCCATGAATTCGGCCTGTTCATGAGGGAGGGTGTCGGCGAGCGTTTCGGAAAGAACGGTTCCCAGGATCAGTTCGCGCGCGTCGGGATTGGTAATGGTTTTCAGGAAAGCCTTGAGGGAACTCCGGTCAGGAAAACGACTTTCCGCCTCGTCCGCCAGTTCATGAAAAGTGTCGTCTCCCAGTTCATCGACAATATCCTCGATCTGAGCCACCTCAGTATCGGTAATGGTGCGATCGCTGATAACGGCGACTTCCGTCAAGGCCACAAGGGCGAGTTGCTCATTACGAGACAGTTCTTTCAAGGTCATGGTTGTCCTTTCTTTCCAGTTGAGGGGTTAACCTACCATGATTTTCAATCAACTGCATCATCGGAATCGTCACGGGGTGCGATTGCAAAATATTGCACTCGCACCGAATTCAGAAGCCAGAATTCAGAATTCAGAAGTTGTAGGCCAATGAATTATGTCTGTTATCTTGGATATCAATTCTGACTCCTGACTTCTCGGAGCGATGCAACGAAGTGAAATCGCACCCATCGTCACGTCACTCCAGAATCTGAATTTCGGTCTCCAGTCGGATTCCTGACTGGCGATTGACTTCCGCCCGGGTGATTTCAAGCACGGCCATTACATCGGAAGCCCGGGCGAGAGGGGTCGTGACGATGACGTTGGCATGGGGCAAGGAAATCGAGGCTCCCCCCACGGTGAAGCCCTTTAAGCCCGCCTGTTCTATCAATTGTCCTGCAAAGCCACCGGGGGGATTCTTAAAAATCGAGCCTGCGGATCGCAGTCCTTTCATCCAGGAGCGGCGGTGCGCCAGTTCCGCCCGTTCCCGGACGATCGTAGCGTGATCTCCTGGCGCAAGCTGAAAGGCGGCTTCGATGATGAGCTGGTCGCGCAAGGCCGGACAGGCGCGATAGCCGAAGTCCAGGTCATGGCGATAGATGACGCTTATCCGGTCATCGCGGTCAATGAAGCGAACCCAGGTCAGGGCATCGGCGATGGATTTCCCCCAGGCTCCTGCATTGCCCCTGACTGCACCGCCGACGGTCCCGGGAATAGACTCAAGAAATTCCAGTCCCGCCAACCCCTGATCTGCACTCCAGGCGAGAAGCTTCGTCAAAGGGGTTCCCGCACCTGCCACCACGAGGCCCTCGCGTGACGAGATGCGACGGAAGGGTTCTCCGGTCAGACGTGCCACAACACCCCGTACGCCGAGATCACTGATGAGAACATTACTGCCGCCCCCCAGGATCTGAAAGGGGATCATCGCGGAGCGGGTCCATTTCACGATTTTGAGGAGATCGTCCTCGTTGGCTATGTCCATCCAGAGATCCGCACGCCCCCCGACGCCCAGTGTGGTGCGGCTGGCCAGTGGTTCGCGGCCTTTGATCAGGGTGGACTGCAGGTCGATTTCACGGATAGCCCGGCTCACGGGGCTGGTGAGTTCCTCAATTCGTTTTCGCCCCAGATCGTCACGCGCCCAACCGGCAATGCGTTCGACGTCGCCTGCGCCGATGACAAGGAAGGCATCGCCGATCTGCAATTGGCCGCGGGAGTAGTCCCAAGCATTACGGAGAGAAGAGGCTACCCTCACATTCAAGTCCGGATGTTTCCGGCAAAGGGCGTACAGGTCCCAAATAGATCCACCCGCGAGGGGGGCCTCCGAGGCCGCATAGACCGGGCACAATACGACTTCGTCTAATCCTTTGAAGGCGGGCGGAAAATCAGGGCCCAAAGCCCGGGTTCGGGTGTACCGGTGCGGCTGAAATACGGCCAGGATCCGTGGTCGGTTCAAGCGGTTGGTGGCATTGACCAGGGCGGCGATTTCGGAGGGATGGTGAGCATAATCGGAAATAACGGCGAGGTCGGCCCGGTCAATGATCCGTTCAAACCGGCGGCGGGGCAGTACCACTTTGGCGAGAGCTTCCCGGAGTACCTGAATGGGAATTTCCAACTCAAGCCCTACAGCCAGGCTTGAGATGGCATTGAGGACATTGTGACGGCCCGGTGCGGAAACCGTGAAGAGCCCCAGCGAAGTCCCCTTCTGCGAGAGACGGAACTCTGTCGAGACGGGGGTTTCCCGGAGGACTTCAGCGCTCAAAGCGGCGTCCTTTGAAAATCCGAATGAGGTGGCATGAGGGTGAGTTCCACAGATCTTGGCGGCACGGGAATCATCGGCGCAGTACAGGATCCGACGGCGCGTTTGGCGGATGAACGTTTGGAAACAAGCTTCAAAGGCGTCTACCCCGTCGAAATGTTCCATATGGTCGAATTCGACATTGGTGACCACGGCAATATCCGGGGCATACAGGGCGAGGGTTCCGTCACTTTCGTCGGCCTCGACCACGGTAATGCCTCCCGTTCCGATTCCGGCAACGCCGCCCAGAGGTTCCGCCTCGCCTCCGATACAGAAGGACGGTGCGCGGCCCGCCAGGGCGAGGATCTGGGCAATGAAGGAGGCGGTAGTGGTTTTGCCGTGGGTTCCGGCCACTGCCACGAAAGGGGTGTCGGCCAGCAGGGCGGCAAGTACCTGGCCACGCTTGAAGACGGGAATTCCGCGAGTGAGCGCCGCTTGAATTTCGTCGGATGTCTCGGGAACCGCGGCGCTACGGACAACCCACTGGACATCCTCGGTCAGATGGGTAGGGGAATGGCGTTCAACGACCGTGATGCCCCGTTCCCGGAGCCAGCTGGCGAGTTTGTTGATCATCAGGTCGCAACCCGACACCGTGAAGCCGCGGGACTTAAGCAGGATGGCGAGGCCGGCCATTCCGACGCCGCAAATGCCCGCGAAATGAACATGGCCGGTGCCGGTCTGGATGTGTTGCGGCAGGGCGGCGGACGAGTTTAGAGGAATGGTCGGCGTGTTCATGGCGAAAAATGGCTTCTCAATATCATTCCTCGATTATTTCATCAATTCATTCATTTTACCGAAAGCCCTTTTGGCGTTCGTGTGCCATCGGTTCAGATTGTTCAGCGGAATGTAGCCGAAGAGAGGATGAACCACCCTGGCATAGGTTTCCGGGTCCATGACGGCAAGTGCACCGGGGGTTAATGCGTCAACAACCCCGGTGATCCAGGGTGCGGGTTCAGTTGCGCTCCATTGGCCTTGGTTCATGGGGCACACCCGTTGGCAATCATCACACCCGTAGATCCAGGGGCCCATTTTGGCTTCCAGCTCCGGCGGTATCGGCTCCGGAGCCTCATAGGTCAAATAGGCGATGCAGTGGTGGATGCGGGTAACATAGGGTTCCGCAAGAGCCTTGGTGCGACAGGCATCGAGGCAGGCATGGCATCCCTCAGGGCAGGGGGCCGGTGGGGCGGGGATATCGGGCTCCAGGGCCGCGTCCACCATCCAGGCTTCGATATTGATCCAGGAGCCGCACCCAGGCGCATAGGCAAATCCGTTTTTTCCAATCTGGACGATCCCGGCCCGTACGGCGGCTTCGCGAGACGGAACGCCACCGGTTCGTACCCGTATTCCCAGGGCCGTCAGGCCGTCTTTCATGCGTTTCGGCATGGTTGTATCCGGGCAATCCTTGATGCGTCGGTCGCAGAGATAGTTTCGCCCGATATGGCTGGCCACCGTTTCAGGAATGGCATATTTTCCATAGCGCCGCACGCAGATCACGATGGCCCGGGCCCAGGGATTCAGGCCCAGGGGTTCCGCGCGTCGTTCCATTCGCCGACACAGTTCCGCTGATTCCGGGAAACGTTGAGCGAGTTCATGAAGGCTGGTGCGGTAATCCTCAAAGGGCTGAACGCCGGCGATCCCGCAGGCGTGATAGCCGAGGGTAGCGGCAAGTGACTTGATCTGGTCTTTCAAGGACATGAGGAAAAAGTATGGTAACGTATTTTCATTCTCTGGTGTTCACAAATTTCTCAGTTCGTTGTAGAGTCTTGCATTATAAAAATAAAGGAGGATCTGTCATGACAGAATTAAGCGGTTCGAAAACAGAAAAGAATTTGCAGGAAGCGTTTGCGGGGGAATCACAGGCGCGGAACAAGTATACCTATTTCGCCTCAGTGGCCAAGAAGGAGGGCTATGAGCAGATTGCGGCTCTTTTTTTGGAGACCGCTGATCAGGAAAAGACGCATGCCAAGTTGCATTTCAAGGCACTCAGCGGGATTGGCGATACACTGGCCAACCTCAAGGCGGCGGCGGGCGGAGAGCATGAGGAGTGGACACAGATGTATCCCCGGATGGCCAAGGAGGCTCGTGCCGAGGGGTTTGATACCATTGCCCGCCTGTTTGAAAACATTGCCAAGATCGAAAAGGAACACCAGGAACGCTATCTGGCCCTTCTGAAAAATCTGGAAGAGGGGAAAGTCTTCAAGAAGGAAACGAAGGTCAAGTGGCGTTGTCGGGAATGCGGGTTTGTCCATGAAGGCACCAGCGCCCTGGCCAAGTGCCCGGTGTGCGACCATCCCCAGTCCTTTTTCGAGCTGGTTCCTGTGAATTATTGATTTGATGGGAATGCGCCATGACAAAGACTCTTAGAGAGTTTGCCCAGGATCGGGAAGATAAAATCCTGGATCATCCCTTTGCCACCCCCAGTTCAACCAGCAGGGGGCGTGAACGAAACGAACCGGAAGACCCGATCCGGTTGTGTTTCCAGAGGGATGCCCACCGGATTTTGCATTGTACCGCCTTTAGACGGTTGCGCTACAAGACCCAGGTCATTTTTTCTCCTGAAAGTGACCATGTATCCACCCGGGTTGACCATTCCCTGTACATGGCCTCTATCGCCCAGACCGTCGCCAGGGCGCTTGGATTGAATCAGGACCTGGCCTATGCGATCGCGCTGGGGCATGACCTCGGTCATGGCCCCTTCGGACACGCCGGCGAAACCGTGTTGGATAAGTTGTGGAAGCGGAATGATTCGGCCCAGTCATTTTCCCATGAACTCCATAGTCTTCGCGTTGTGGATCAACTGGCGTTCCGTCCCTCCACCGAGGAACGGGGCTTGAATCTGACTTATGAAGTCCGGGATGGCATTGTCTGCCATTGTGGTGAAAGTACGGAACAAACCCTTACTCCCCGGGCGAAGCCGGGGCCTGCCTTGGGAAAAATCCGTCGTCGCGGGGTGGTTCCTCTTACGCTGGAGGGCTGTGTGGTCAGGTTAGCTGACCGGATCGCCTACTCGGGACGGGATTATGAGGACGCCTTAAGTGTTTTCGGGAAAATGCCGCCTCTCCCCAAGGCCGTGATCAAGGTATTGGGGGAGGATAATCGCACGATTATCAATAATCTGGTTACCGATATGATCCGAATCAATCTCAAGACCCCTGATCGAATCGGATTTTCAGACGATGTGTTTGAGGCGTTCAGGCAGCTTTATGCCTATAACTGCAAGAACATCTACTTTCACCCGTTGCTCAAGGAATATGCGGTTCGCGCCGAGAATATGCTAACAACGATTTTTGATTTCGAACAAAGGGAACTGTCATCTCGTCGACAGAACCAGTGGGGTGTGGTGTCCGATAAGGATCCCTTGGCCGTCCGGGAACTTCATCACTTCATCGAGAAGCTGTACGGCAAGCGGGACCGACCGTCATTGTCACAGATCGTCATCGACCACATGTCCCTGATGACCGATCGGTACGCCCGTAACTTCTTTCAGGAAATCTTCCTGCCCAAGCCGGTGGGGTGAATCCGTGATCCCTATCGGATTCCCCTCCGGTAGGCTGATGCCGATTTGCCTGTGATTGCGCGGAATACGCCGGCGAAATACTGGCTTGATGCGAATCCGCACTCAAGGGAAATTTCAGTGATAGGGCGCTGGGTTGATATCAGAAGGCGACGTGCCTTTTCAACACGCAGTCGGTTCAGGTAGAGAATCGGCGTGTCACCTGTTTGATGATGGAACAAGGCGGAAAATTGGGTTCGCTTGAGCCCCACATGCGCTGCCATACTGTCGAGAATCCACGGCTCATCACAGCGGGTTTCCAACTCGATAAGAAACTTTTTCAGTTTTGAAAAGGCCGGGTTAACAGGCGGCAAGGGCATCGTGCAGGAGGACAGGATACGGGCGAGTTCAACCACAAGCAGGGCCAGTAACTGTGCCACATACCGTTCGTGGAAGGGCCCCGTGATGTCTAATTCCTGGACTAATGAAGGGAAAAGTGAACGGATCAGGGGGGTGGCCGGCCAGACACGGCGTGGAGCGTTCCGAAGATGTGTCGCAATGGAACGGCTGTCCGGGGCGGAGAGTCCAAGCTGACGGGGAAATGAAAACGGCCCTGGTTGGCTAAGATTATTGCCGTTCAATCGAAGGACGACGAAATACCATTCATGGCCGGGTTCAAATTCCGAGCTGCTGCCATGGGTTTCCCAGGGCAACGTAAAAAAAACCGAGTCGGGCGGGAGGGTTTCCCGACGCCCCTCATATTCCCAGTTCAAGTGGCCGTGCCGCAGATAAACGATTTCCAGCCCGGGATTCCGGTGCTGGGGCAGTCGCCTTGCGCTTCCATGTCCATATTCGTCCACCAACCGGGTAAGGCGGTCGCGGGGAGCGACTCCGCCGCGCGGGAAAGCAGCTAAGTTGCCATCAGCAGGAATGGGGCCGGATTGTCTCATGGTCAATTTGTTCTACAATGAAACAAATTCTGCATGTTATTACAATATTTACCGGTGTGTATCGATTTACTCAGAAGAGGTAGGGGTGAGCGTATATTTTATTCCTGACAAGGCGGTGCTGAAAGCGGATTATGGCAGGAGCATTCGTTGAGAATCACCAGGGAGTTGTCATGGTGCAGAAAAAGAAAAGTCTGAATTACGATGGAACCCATGTGAAATGGGATGACCGTCATGTTCGCTCACCCCGTGCCGCCTTTGGACAGGTAGTGTATGAACCCGCTGGTTTTTGCGGTCCCCGTATTCAAAAAGACATTGAATTTGTTCTGCTCCATCATGGAGCCTGTGACGTACTGGTTGACGGAAAGGCGCGTGTATTAAAACCCGGAATGGTTTATCTGTTTTTGCCGCAGCATCGGGAGGAATTTCGATTTTCAACCGAAATCCGAACTCACCACTCCTGGTGTTCGTTTCGTCCGGATCTGCCCGATGATGCGCTTCGCCACGCACTTGTCCAGGCTCCAGTCGAGGCGACTCTTTCGCCGTTATTTGAGAAGCTCCTGGCTGATGCCTTTTTGATCGGACCCGTCCAAGGGGAGATATCTGAACGTGTCGTTGAATGTCTCGCTCTCGCGGTGGGGGCCGAATATCTTGCCATGACGCGATCGCCGCCCGGTACCGCCGGTGCCGATCCCTGCGTAGTGCGCGCCCTGCGCCACATGGAGGATCACTACTCCCAGTCCAACTGTCTGGCAACCACGCATGCCATGGCTGGTTGTTCTAGGAATGCGCTCATTACCCGCTTTGTCCGTGTCACCGCGCTCACTCCGGACTGTTACCTCTGGCGTCTGCGTACCCAGAAAGGCATCGCCATGCTTTCGGCCACGGGGCTGACTGTGGCCGAAATCGCGGACCGGTGCGGATTCCAGAGCCCTTTCCATTTTTCCCGGCTGGTCAAGAAACTCCAGGGGTGTAGTCCCCGTGAGACCCGCGCCCGTGCCTGGGCGGCGCCTTCCTTAAAGAATGCGTGATGTCAGATATGTTTTTTGTGATGAAGGGTATTCTCTTGTTCTGGGAAGTCTGGCATTCTTGCTCCTCTAATTGGATCATTTAATCTCAATCCTGATATTGCAGGATAGGTTCCATAAGTGAGGAGAGTTATATGACGAGTAGAGAACGCGTCGCAAAAGCCCTTGCCCATCAGCAACCCGACCGTGTTCCCGTGGATATCGGATCTACGGCAGTGACCGGCATTCATGTTTCGGCTGTCACGCGATTGCGTGACGCCATCCTGGGGAGCGGGCGTGGCTCCGTCAAGGTGATTGAGCCCTACCAGATGCTGGGTGAGGTGGATGCTGAACTGCGAGCGGCGCTGGGCATTGATGTCGTCGGGCTCATGACCCGCAAGACACTGTTCGGGTTCGAGAATCGTGATTGGAAGCCCTTTACCCTGTTCGACGGGACTGAGGTGTTGGTGCCGGGTCAGTTCAATATCACCGTGGACAGCAGTGGCGATTACCTGCTGTATCCGGAGGGCGATATGACCGTCCCTCCCAGCGGCCGTATGCCTAAGGGTGCCCATTTCTTTGATTCTATTATCCGCCAGCCGCCTATTGATGAGGATCGACTCAATCCTGCGGACAACACGGAGGAATTTGGACTCCTGAGCGAGGACGATACAGCATGGTACCGCGCCCGGGCGGCGGATCTTGACCGCCAACCGGATCTGGCTGTGGCTATGACCATGCCCGGAACGGCATTCGGCGACATCGCCTTGGTTCCCGCCCCGTGGATGAAACACCCGAAGGGCATTCGTGACATCGAGGAGTGGTATGTTTCCACGGCAGCCCGTCAGGACTACGTGCTGGCCATCTTTGAGAAGCAGTGTGAGATCGCCTTGCAGAATATTGAGACACTAATCGGCATACTTGGGAATCGGGTGCAGGCGGTGTTTCTCACCGGTACGGATTTTGGTACCCAGCGCGGCTTGTTTATCTCCGTGAATGCCTACCGTGAACTCTTCAAGCCTTTCCACATCAAGGTGAACAAGCTTATCCATGAGAAGTGCGGCTGGAAAACGTTTATCCATTCCTGTGGAGGTATTGCTGAGTTGCTCCCTGACATCATCGAGGCGGGCTTTGATATCCTGAATCCCGTCCAGTGTTCCGCGGAGGGGATGGAGGCGAGGGGGCTCAAGGAGCGGTACGGCCGGCAGCTCACCTTCTGGGGAGGCGGCGCCAACACCCAGCAGACCCTCCAGTTCGGGACGCCGGAGCAGGTTTATCGTGAGGTCCTTGAACGGATCGAGATTTTCAACCGCGACGGCGGGTTCATTTTCGACCCCGTGCATAACATCCAGGCAACCACGCCGACATCGAATATGCTTGCGATGTTCAAGGCGATCAAGGATGGCAGCCGGTAGAGGAACAGATGTCGATGGATCACTCAGGAGCCCCATGATGGAAAATTCAAAGCACAGCGACGTGAAAATCAACTTGGCCTACTTGATCCCCATTTGCCTTGTGGCGACATTGGGAGGATTGCTCTTCGGATATGATACCGGTGTGATCTCGGGTGCCATCGAGCCGATGACCGTGAAATTCGCGTTGAGCGACGTCATGAAGGGCTGGGCCTCGGGCTGCGTCCTGATCGGATGCGCAATGGGAGTGCTGCTTGCCGGACCGTTTTCAGACCGGTTCGGACGCAAGAAAACCCTGTTTGTGGCAGCGGTATTGTTCCTGGTCTCCGCGCTCGGCACGGCGTTGCCGAAGGATATCATGAGCTTCATCGTATTCCGGATTCTGGGTGGGGTTGGAATCGGGATCGCCTCGATATCCACGCCGATGTACATCGCGGAAATTACGCCGGCCCGATACCGGGGGCGTATGGTGGCCGTGAACCAGATCGCGATCGTAGGCGGCATTGCCCTGGTATATTTTATCAACTACTTCATCGTCCGCCTCGGTGATCAGGCGTGGAATGTCGAGACCGGGTGGCGCTGGATGTTCGCGTCAGGAGCCGCTCCATCCGTGTTGTTCCTGTTGTTGCTGGGCGTCATTCCCGAGAGTCCCCGCTGGTTGTTGGAGCAGGGGCGTGAGTCGCAGGCCCGCGCCATTCTTGCCCGTGTCGGTGGTGAGCTTTTTGCCGCGTCGGAAGTAGCGGCCATCCGTGGTTCGTTGGCGGATGAAAAGGGAACCTGGGCTGAACTGTTCTCTCCCGCGTTGTTGCGGCCCTTGGGTTTGGGAATTGCCCTGGCGAGTCTTCAGCAGGTCACAGGGATCAATGTGTTTATGTATTTCGGCACCACCATTTTCAAGAACATGAGCCAGTCCACGGGGGTGGATGCGGGCATGCTTCAACAGATGGTGATCGGCGGGTCCGGTGTCCTGTTCACGGTGATTGCCATCGCCACCGTGGACCGGTGGGGGCGCAAGCCGTTGATGGTTCTGGGGACGAGCGGGATGGGCGTGAGCCTGGTCGGCATGGGAATCATGGCCCAGGTTCTCCATGATCCCACCCAGGCCAGTCATGCCATGCTGGGCTTCATTATTCTCTACATTGCCTGTTTCGGGCTCTCCGTGGGGCCGGTGGTGTGGGTGATCCTGTCGGAGATCTATCCCACGGCGGTGCGCGGCCGGGCCCTGGGCCTTGCCACCTTCTGTCTGTGGATCAGTGATTACGTTGTGACGCAGACCTTCCCGATGATGGATGCGCCGGGCTCGTGGCTGGTGCAGAAATTCAATCACGCTTTCCCCTTTTATGTTTATGCCGCTTTCTGCGTCGTCCTGCTGGTCGTCCTCCGCTTTGTCCCTGAGACGAAAGGCAGGACCCTGGAAGAAATCGAGCACTCGTGGTTTCATCCGGATGGGTGATACGGGGACGGTTCGCATTTCCATTATTTACCGGCGGACTTCTACGGACGCGATTCCTGTCGGGTGATGTATAGTGCCTCCTGTTGATCCGAAGGAGTCATGATATGGCGAATCAAACAGCGGCATCCCTGGCAACCAGTTCAATGGATTTATCGACTTTGACCGTCTCTCCTGGAGACGGTTCCATCCTCCGTAGATTGGCCGGCCATGTGGCGGAATTAGCGGCGCGACCGGGTGAGGCGGTAAAGCGGGAACGGTGGACCCGGCACAATGATCTCGAGGCTGGTCTCCCCTTAATCTTCTGCGACCCTGAAAATGGATGGAATGAGATCGTCACCGACGCCAAAATGGAGTGCCAGGGCGAACTGGCCCGCCGGTGGGAGATGGCTCTGCGCAAGGAGGCCTTCTGGGGTGAATGCATGGGCGATGACAGGGTCGTTGAGCCCACTTTCAATGTCGGCCATGTCTATACTGAGAGCGATTGGGGCATGCACGAAAAGAAAGTCGGCGGCGACCATGGAGGTTCCTATGCCTGGGATGCCCCCCTGAAATCGTATGATGATTTCGATAAGCTCCGGTTCCCGGCCATCACGGTGGATCAAGCCGCCTCAGAGGCATTGCTTCAAACGGCGTCCGATTGTCTGGGTGATATCCTGAAAGTTCGCCGGCGTACCAGTTGGTGGTGGACGCTCGGGATGACCTGGACGTTAGCCAATATCCGGGGGCTGGAACAAATCATGATCGATATGTATGACGAGCCGGAGAACCTGAAGCGGATCATGGATTTCCTGAGCCGGGGACATCTCGCCAAGCTGGATTTCCTTGAAAAGAACGGTCTCTTGTTCTCGAATGCCAATGACTCCTATGTTGGATCCGGCGGGTTCGGATATACCCGGCAGTTGCCGCAGGGCAAGACCCCCGTCACTACCCGCGACATGTGGGGATTTTGCGAGAGCCAGGAGACGACCAGTGTTTCGCCCGACATGTTTGCGGAGTTCATCTGGCCTTATCAGAAGCCCATTATGGAGCGGTTCGGCCTGACTTGTTACGGGTGTTGTGAGCCGTTGGATCAGCGATGGCAAACCATCAAGGATGTGCCGGGGCTTCGCCGGATTTCGGTGTCACCCTGGGCCAATCCCGAGGTCATGGGGGAACATCTGGGAAGCCGATTCATCTTCTCCGGCAAGCCGAATCCCGCCCATCTCGCCGTTCCCCATCTCCATGAGACTGAAGTTCGCGCGGAACTTCGCAAGATCCTCACGGCGGCCCACCGGCATGGCTGCAGACTGGAGTTGATCATGAAGGACAACCACACCCTGGGCGGGAATCCCCTGAACGCGGTGAACTGGTGCAGGATGGCGCGCGAGGAAATTCGGAATATTTGGGAGTAAGTTACAATGACACAGCACACAAGAGTCGATCAGGGCGAGGAAGGGACCGGGCGGGGGCATCGGATATACCTTTTGACCATCAGTCTCATAGCCGCGATGGGCGGCTTAATGTTCGGGTTTGATCTCGGGATCATCACCGGCGTCATCCCGTACATCAAACATCAACTTGGGCTTAGCAGTCTGTCGCTGGGGTGGGTGGTTGCCATTTTCGAGTTGGGATGCATGTTTGGGGCGTTCGGCATTTCACGCTATGCGGACAAGTATGGCCGCAAGAAGACGATGCTCGCCAATGCGTTTCTGCTGATCATTTCGTCGGTGGGGGCATCCTTGTCGCCCAATGCCATGATGTTGGCCACCTGGCGGTTTATCCAGGGACTCAGTGTCGGTGCGGCGTCGGTGCTGTCTCCGATGTACATTGCCGAGATCGCTCCGGCCAAGTCGCGTGGGAAGTATGTTTCACTCAACCAGTTGACCATCATTCTCGGGATCCTGCTGGCCACTGTAAGCGGTTATGTTTTCGGTGATAAGAACATCGAAAGCCATGCCTGGCGTCTAATGCTGGGCTCCGCGTTTGCGCCCGCAGTCCTGTTTTTCGTGTGCCTGTTTTTCATTCCCGAGTCGCCCCGCTGGTTGGTCAAGGATGGCTGCGACGAGGAAGCCCTGCGCGTGTTGGGCAGGATCGGGACATCCGGCCAGTTTGGTGAAATCAAGAGGACGTTGGCCGAAAACCACCGTCACGGGCACTACCGTGACCTGTTGGCGCCCGGCCTGTTCACGGCGTTGATGGTGGGGGTCGGGTTGGCGATTCTGCAGCAGTTTAGCGGGTGCAACAATGTGACGACCTATATTCAGGTGATCTTCGAAAAGGCGAAGATCGAACTGACCGATGGACTGTTCAAGGGGATGTTCGTGGGCTTGGTGTTCTTCTTCTTTACCTTCCTGGCCATCGCCACGATTGACCGTCTTGGGCGCAAGAAGTTGATGTTGATCGGTACGGCCCTGATGGGGGTCATCCTGTTTGCCCTGGCGTGGGCCTTCAGCCATATCGGTCAGCTGGAACTGGCGCATCAGGACACGGTGATGGCCGGACGTATCGTGTTTGTGCTGGTGCTTGCCTACATTGCGACCTTTGCTTTCACATTGGGGCCGGTCACCTGGGTCTTACTGTCTGAGATCTATCCCAACTTCATCCGCGAAAAGGCGTTGTCGATCGCCTCCTGCACGCTTTGGACGGCAACCTTCCTGGTGGTCCTCGTGACTCCCTACCTGCTGAATCTGAGTCCGGTGTTCAACTTTATCCTGTTCGGATCCATGAACGTGGTCGGGTTCTTCCTGGTATTGAAATGGCTTCCGGAAACCAAGGGGCGGTCGCTTGAGGACATGGATTCGCTTTGGATCAAGCAAAAGTAAGGCTCGCGTAAGTCCCTTACTGGTTGAATTCGTCGAATTATGGCAACAATTTGGGCTTAAAGAGAGTTTGAACAGAAGTCGCAAAGATCGCGAAGGAGTATTGTTGTTCCGCCCGTGGCGGACAAAATCTTTACTAGGTACAGAAAGGAAGGATGGGGTATGCAACGATTCATTGTATTGATTGGGATGGCGTTGATGACGGGTGGGCTGGTTGCTTCGGGAGCGGAGCGTGAGCAGGCTGAACTGAGTGGCCCGGGCTGGCGCGTCTGGCTCGATGAAAAGGCGAAGTTTAAGGCGGATTCCCTTCATCTTCCTGAGGACGTGAATCTCAAGACCCTTCCCCTGAATCCCCCCACCGGTGGTTGGGCGACCCTGGCCGAAGGGCTTGGAAAACCCTGTGCGGTTCCCGCGTGTGTGGAGGAGGTTTTCAGCGGTGGAACAAATTCGTGGCGCTATCATGGGGTCAGTTGGTTCTGGCGGACCTTTGACGTGCCGCAGGCGTGGCAGGGGCAGCAGGTCTATCTTGAGGTCGAAAAGGCCCGGTTGCGGGTCGAGGTGTACGTCAACGATCAACTCGCGGGGTACGACCTGGTGGCCGAGACGCCGTTCCGGTTCGATGTGACGCCGTGGATCAAGTTCGGACAGCAAAACCGTTTGGCCTTCCGGTTGACCAATCCCGGTGGTAACCGGGGGTTTGAGGATTTCGGCAATGTGGTCTGGGGAAAATACGCGTTCCCAGCGAGCCATGATTTCGCGGGAATCGGGGGGCGCGTGACGCTGGTAGCCAAGGCGCCTGTCCATATTGATGACGTCTTTGTCAGGAATGAGCTTCCTGCAGGCGCCCGAAACATCAACGTGATCGTGTCGATCAACAATACCAGCCCGGCGACGGTACGGCGGACAGTTTATGTGGCGGTTGGCGAAGGGAAGAAAAACCCGATTGCCGTAAAGGAGGTTGTGGATGCAGAATTCCCTCCCGGCGAAACAACGGTGAAGGTGCCGCTCGCCGCGCCCGCCGCTAAACTTTGGGATATGGAGCATCCCAATCTCTACACCTGCTCAGTTTCCCTCTTCGAGAATCAACACCAAATAACCGATAGTTATTCCCAGTCCTTCGGATTTCGTGTCTTTGAGGTGAAGGCCCCGGCTGGGGACCCCAACTTTTACCTGAACGGGAAACGGCTGCGGCTTCGCTCGGCCATCGACTGGGGATATTATGCCCTCACGGGGTTCTATCCCACTGATGAGATGGCCAGCAAGAGTGTCGAGGCGGCCCGCGACATCGGGCACAACAGCATCAACTTCCATCGGCGCATTGGAGAGCCGCTGGTCTTCAAACATGCCGATGAACGGGGCCTGTACCTTTACGAGGAGCCCGGGGGATTCCATCTCTTTCAGGGGGGCAATAATGTGCCCGACGGTTCATTCGCAGCCAAAGTGATGATCGAGAAATGCCGTCGGATGTTCATCCGGGATCGGAATCATCCCAGTCTGCTGATTTACAATCTCTGCAATGAGGACAAAGGATGGAACGAGACCCGGAAGGCGGCCATGCTTCTGGCTCGCGATCTGGATGGGACGCGGTTCGTGTCAAACACCTCTGGATCGAAACGCCGCCCGATCAACCATGTGCGGCCCTATGAAACGGTCATCCGTACGGACTTCCGCGATGACCACACGGTCCAATCCCATTCCCGCTTTTCTGAAAAAGACCTTTTGTCCCACCAGGAACAGTTCCCGTCGAATTTAGTCTATTGGGGTGAAGTCCGTTGTTACACCGGCCCTGCGAATTGGGTGGATGTAGCGGGGGATCAGACCGCGAGGCCGGACGGGAGGCCGGGATACGACGTGAACCTCTATGCTCCCATGGCGGGGAAGATTGCGGCCTATTACCGTGATTGCCGCCTGTCGAAAATCGGAAGCAGGGCGATTCAATCGCCGTCCGCTGTGTCGCGTCAGGCCGGGCGGGGGCTCATGTATATAGATGGCCGCCTTGGACAGGCGATCATGTCAAACGACGGGGCCGACGGCTATGCCATCAACGGCTGGAGCGCAGGACCCCAGTTGCCGGATGCGTGGGATTCCGCCATTTGCGATGAGGGTCGCAATCTCAAGGGGCCTGCATCCGATTTCGCATACTGGACCCGCCCGCTTCAGTTGGTTATCACCCGGCGGGGGGGCAAAGCGTTCAAGCCCGGGGACAAGGCGGATTTCAACCTGGCGTTGATCAACGAGAATCGCCTGCCGGCCGGGGATTATACCCTGGTGTTATCGGTCAAGGACGGCGCGGGCTCCGAGTGCGGTACAGTGGCGGAGCGATCGATTAAGGTGGCGGGCGGGGATGTCTACGCGCAAAAGTTGGAGCCCCTAAACCTGCTGCTGAATCCCGGATGGCATGGCGGACATATCACCGTGAAGGGATCCCTTCAGAAAGACGGGAAGACCGTGGCGGAGGGGGCCGAACAGGTATTGCTGATGAATCGGTCATCCTATCAGTCCGATTTAAAAGGCATCCCGTGTGCGGTAATGGGGTGGCCGGCGGCGAAGCAGGCACTGGCGGATGCGGGTGTGACGGCGCCGGAGTATGCCGTTGGTACCAAGGCGAAGTGTATCCTTGCCGGCCCGGCGCCGGCGGATCAGGCGCTTGTGGACGATATGCTCAAGGCTGTCCGGAAGCGTGGTACAACCCTGATCATCCGGATGGATGAGGCGTGGGCCGCACGGCTGCACGAGAAGGGACTGCTGTCCGAACCGGTGACCCAATGGGGTGGGGAACAGACCGGGCATTGGAATGGCAATGGCTGGGGGTATCTCGATCATTTCGTCGGGAATCAGTCCATACCCTGCGGGACAACGATCGGGACGACCAGTTGGGAAGTCCCCGGCGATCCCCGGGGATTCGGTCCCTTCGTCAGCGATCTGCCCCGGGGCGCCTATGGCGCCTATCTGGCGCGCAAGGAGGGTCCCGCGAACCCCACGAAGCCCGATCAAAAGCGTCGTGTGCCGTTGGTGACGGACGATACGCTTCTGGTGCTGATCGGTACGCTGGATTATGGCAAGGGCAAGCTCGTGCTTCAGGCCGCGTATCCGGTGGATGGGGAGAACGCGTTTTGCGACATGTTGTTTTATAACCTGATTTCAATGGGTGTGCACCACAACTGGTAACAGATAAGGTTGGTATTGGTGTCTATGTTGGCGATCAGCGTTTGTGCCCACTATGCATGAGGAGCCGATTCACATCGGAGCGGCGAATGACACCTGCGGTTTCCGTCAGGGAATTGGCCGTGCCACAGACGACTCCCAGTTGCAATGCCTCATTCAGGGTTTTGCCACGCATCAGGCCAACTGCGATTCCCGCCATCATGGCGTCCCCGCAGCCTGTTGAATTCACCACATTGATTTTCGGCGGGGTGATTTTCCAGGAATCCTTCCCGTCAAAAGCGATGGCGGGTTTGGAGCCTTGTGTGATGACGATCCGTTTGGCGCCCCATTTCACAAGTTCCTTGATGCCGCGTGCCAGATTGGGTGTTCCTGTGGCTTCAGCGAGTTCTGCGCGGTTGATTTTGACCAGACTGGGGCACTCCCGGATGGCCTGGATCAAAAGATCCCTCTGAGCATCCATGAGTACCGGAAGGTTGAGTCGATTCGCTTGTCGCACCAAGTCGGCGTAAAACCCATTGCCGCACCCTTTGGGGACGGTGCCGATCAAGACAACCATGGAGGCCTGTCGGAGTGCGCTCGAATAGGCGGATAGAAAGGCCGTGATCTCGATAGGACTCAGGGCAGGGGATTCCTCCACAATTTCCGTGATGAGAGGCGACGGAGCGTTGGAGCACCCGATCAAAGTTTGGCAGAGTCGTGTTTCCCCTGCCGTGGAAATAATTGTGGCAGGAACACGATCCGCTTTCAGCGCTTTCCGGAATAACACGCCTCGGGCTCCACCCGCTGTAGTGAGAAGCCGGACTTTTGCGCCAAGTTGCGTTGCCACGCGCGCCACATTGACGCCTTTCCCTGATGCCGTTTCGAGCCCCTGCGTCGCGCGATTGACTTCTCCTGGTGAAAATTCCCGGAAGAACAGGGTGCGTTGCCAGCTTGACGATAGACAGACCACTAAAATCATCTCGCCACTCCGATCAATATTGGTATTCACTCCCGCCGATAAATTCACGCAAAAGTGAATTTCCCGGAATAATCCGGTCGTCCTGGACCGCCTCGATGGGTGCCAGAAGGTCATGAACCCGCTTGGCCCGTACAAAGGCGTCCTGCCGGTTCGGATCCTGGCGGAAACGTTCCATGGCTTCTGGAATGAAGTCCCACAGCCGTGCCTTCAAAACGGGAAGTTCATAGGGCAGTGCGGTATTCAGCACAAAATCAGCATGGGCAATGAACGGAATGATGTATTTGAGCTCGCTGCGCCGGACATAGTGCCAGTGGGTGAGCGTTCCCATCGGCTGAAGATTGCGGTGTTCTTTGTCACGGAGCATGCGTCGTATAAGCCGGTTATCGGCCCACCTCATGAACGTGCCGTCGGCTGTCCGTAATTGGCCCAGGGTTTCGACATAAAGTCGGTATTTATGGATTGCGGGAACCGCTCGGGTCATGTCGTCATAAAGGCCATGAAGGCTGTCGAGCAGGAGGATTTCATTGTCAGCCAGACGCATTTCATTGACATCCAGCGTCCGGATTCCTGTCTTGAAGTTGTAGAAGGGTGTTTTAACCGTTTTCCCGGCAAGCAGATCAGCCAGATGGGTATTGATCAAATCGAGGTCGAGGGACTGGGGACTCTCATAGTCATAATCCCCGAACTCATCCCGCGGGTGCTTAAAGAGGTCGAAGAAGTAGTTGTCGATGTTGATAGCCTTGAGACTCAGGCCCACCGCCTGGAGGGCTTCCCCGATCTTAATGGTGGTGGTGGTCTTGCCAGAGGAGGAGGGGCCGGCGATGATCACCAGCCGGAGATCCTTAGCTCTTGCGAGCATGGCCTCGGCGGCTAGCGCGGCCTCTGCAGCGAACCGGTCTTCCGCCGCCCGGACGAGATCGGCAAAGTGTCCTTTGCGGATAAGGTCATTCAAGGATTCGACACTCTCACAGCGATGAGCCATGTTCCAAAGCAGGACCTCGTAAATCTTCTTATAGGGAATGTTATCCGTCACTTCAAAGGAATAGGCCTTGGTGGCTCGAAGCATGGCGCGTTCCCGGCGATAGGAGATGTAATTCTGCGCCAGCTTGGTTTGCCGGTTTTCGATCAGGACCTTTTCGACAATGTCCTGGATGTCCTCAACCGAGGGCAGCATATCGCCATGATAGGCGGCAATCAGGGTTTCCTCGACTTGTGCCGACAGGGATTCCGCCAGTGTCCGGTCGGGTGTTTTGGCCGAGGCGGTCGCCTTGAAAATCGCCGTGGTGATGCGCTCGCGGTCATAAGCCACCAGATTGCCGTTTCGCTTGACGATTGAGGGAAGTGTGCCAGCCGTTGACATGCCTAGAGGAATACAAAACAGTTGATGAGAAAGCAAGAGAGGAGCCATAATGGCCGCCTATGACTACATACCATGATGCGAAACATGATTGGGTTGCCATGAGCCGCCGTGTGTTGACTGGAGACGAAATCCGGCGTGACGAGGCCTTGGCGATTCTTCAGTCCGACGAAAATGAACTCCTGAATGTGTTGCAGGCCGCATTCTTGGTTCGCCTGCGGCATTTTGGCCGGAAAGTCAGCCTGCATGTCATCCGTAACGCCAAAAGCGGGGGCTGCAGTGAGGATTGCGCCTATTGCAGTCAATCCAGCGCCAGCACAGGCGATGTGCCCTGTTATCCGCTTCAGAGCGAGGAGGAGTTGCTTCAGGGAGCGAAAGAAGCCCAGGCGATGGGTGCCATCCGCTATTGCATTGTCTCCAGCGGCCGGTCCCCGGTCCGGGAGGATCTTGACCGCATCATCCGGGCGGTCCGACGGATTAAGCGTGAGTTCCCCCTGTCAATTTGTGTGTCACTGGGAATCCTGAGTGATGAGCAGGCGGCGGAACTCAAGGCCGCCGGGGTCGACCGGTACAACCACAATCTTGAATCCTCGGAACGGTTCTTTCCATCCATTTGCACGACCCACTCCTACGCTGAACGAAAGGCTACGGCAGCACGGGTGAAGGCGGCCGGCATGGAGCTTTGCAGTGGCGGCCTGATGGGCATGGGCGAGACTCTGGAGGATCGGGTGGATCTGGCGTTGGCCATGCGGGGCGTAAAAGCGGATTCCATCCCCTTGAACTTTCTGGATCCCCGGCCGGGAACGGGTCTTATGAATCGTCCCCGAATTTCATCGGGCGATGTGTTACGCACCCTGGCCATGTTCCGGTTTGTTCATCCCGCCCGGGAGATCAGGATTGCCGGAGGACGGGAAGCCTGTCTCGGGCCACTGCAGGTGCTGGCGCTCTACCCGGCAAACTCGATGTTTACCTCAGGCTATCTGACCACGCCGGGGCAAGGCTATCAAGCGGACAGGCGGATGCTGGACATGGCCGGGTTCGAGGTGGTTGAGATCACGGATGCGTGATCTCAACTCACACGTTTGGTGAGTAGTGTTCCTTGTGCGCGATGATGCACTTCTTGGGACACACTTCGATGCAATATCCGCAGATGATGCAGGAGTAGGGGTTCAAGGTCCACGACTTGGGGTCGCGGGTCACCTTGAGTGCGTTTGCCGGGCACCGTTTCTCGCAGGCGCCACAGAAAATGCACTTATCAATCTCGATGTCGATCCGTCCCCGTGTTCCCTCGGGTAACTCCCGTTTCACAAAGGGATAACGAAGACACTCGGAGGGACTCGTAAGCTTTCGGAAAATACTATTGATGAGGTTAACCATGATTTTATCGCTCCGTACAGCTGATGCAGGGGTCAATACAAATGGCAATCACCGGGACATCCGCCAGCTCGCAGCCTGTCAGCTGGTGTAGCAGGGCAGGGAGATTGGCGAAAGTCGGGGTTCGGACCCGGAACCGTTCCAGATTTCGTGTTCCGTTTCCGCGAATGTAGAAGTTCAGTTCGCCGCGCGGCTGTTCGATCCGGGCGAGAACCTCATCGGCGGGGGGGCTTCCCTTGACCGCGACTGAGATCGGCCCCTGGGGCATGCGCTTGAGGGCGGTGCGGATCAGGTCGAGCGAGGTGTAGAGCTCCTTCACTCGAACCATGGTCCGGTCGTAACAGTCGCCTGCTTCCCCGACAACCATCTTGAAGTCGAGATCGCCGTAGGCGGCATAACCCGTCTCGCGAAGATCCATTCTAAGTCCGCTGGCACGCGCCACCGGACCCACCGCGCCCAGTTCGTGAGCCTTATCCTTCGGAAGGACGCCGACGCCAACCAGACGCTGTTTGACGCTGTAGTCCTTGAGCAGGGAATCCATCAGCTCGGGTAGTTGTTTCTCGACTGAATCCAGTTCGCGCAGGACATACTCACCCAGTTCAGGGGTAATGTCGCGCTTGACGCCCCCGATGGCGCAGACGCCGAGAATGACGCGTGCCCCCGTTGTTTTTTCCATGATATTGAGGATCTGTTCACGTACCTTCCAGAGGCGCATAAACAGGTTCTCAAACCCGAAGGCATCGGCCAGCAGGCCGAGGATAAGCAAATGACTGTGAATACGATGCGTTTCGGCCCAGATCACGCGCAGGTACTTGGCGCGGTCGGGAATCTGAACCTTCATCAATTCCTCAATACCCTGACAGTAGTTCTGGGAATGCATGAAACTGCAGATCCCGCAAATACGCTCCGCCAGGTAGACATCCTGGATGAAGTCCTTTTTCTCGGCGATCTTTTCGAGTCCACGGTGGACATAGCCGACCGCCGGGAGCGCCTGGATGATTTTTTCGTTTTCCATCACCAGGTGGAGCTGAATGGGCTCCGGCAGAACCGGGTGCTGGGGACCAAAGGGAATGGTATTGCGACGAATCATGATTTCACCGTTCCTTCCGGGGTGGCGGGAGTCTTATCCTGAATTTGGATGCCGATTCCGGGAATCGATTTGTTCAGCGGCGTTACTGGTGCACCCTCGGCAAGCATGAAGCGCCCCTGAAAATCAATGGCCATTCCGCTGACCGATACGCCCATGAGGTCCTTCATCTCATTCTCCACCAGAAGCGCGGCAAAGAAAATGGCCGAGACACTCGGAAGCTCCGTACCTTTGGGAAGGGTCACGCGAAGGTGCTTCAACTGATAGTTTTTGTCGAAATGATAGAGGATGTCGTGGGATTCGCCCCGATCGCAGCACGTCATGGTCACAAACCTGTAACCGTCCTGCTTCAACTTCCACACTTCGGTCGAAATATGATCAAGGGCTGTTTCTGAAACATTATTAAGCATGGGAAGCGCCTTTCTCCTGCGCGGCAGGGGCAGCGACGGGGGTGGGGGTGCGGGTGATTACATTTTTTTCAGCCAGCGGTGTTTTCCCGCTGTGTTTGGCCTCAAGGATCTGGGCACCCTTGAGAACACCGTCAATCATGGCTTCAGGGCGGGCCGGGCAACCGGGAACAAAAACATCCACGGGAATCACCTTGTCCACGCCGCCCAGCACATTGTAGCCATCAGCGAAAATACCACCCGTCGAGGCGCAAACCCCCATCGCCACGACCACCTTGGGCTCGGGCATCTGGTCATACACGTTTTTCAGCACACGCGAATTCCGGTGATTCACCGAGCCGGTGACCACGAGAACATCGGCGTGCTTGGGATTCCCGACATGCAGAATGCCAAAACGCTCAAGGTCGTAAAGCGGAGTCAAGCAGGCGAGAAACTCAATATCGCACCCATTGCAGCTGTTGCAATTGAAGTGAACCACCCAGGGTGACTTGTTGAATTTTGGAACGTCGGTCATGGTTGGCCTTTCTTACTTTGAAGCCCAATAAAGCCAGAGAACATTGGTTACGGCGAGGATTAGTGCCCCGGTCCACATGAACTTGAAAATCCACATGGAGGTTAAGCGGGCAAATGCATTGTCCACCACAGTCATCAGGAAAAAGCTCAGGCTGGCCAGAATGATCCCGACCCAGACGGGGGATGACCAGAAGAGCACAATAAAGAAAAACAACAGTGCCATTTCATAGAAGTGCGCAATCTCCAGGATCGCCAGGTACGGCCCCGAATACTCGATGGTCAAACCCTTCACAATTTCCTGATGGGCATGGTGGGATGTGGCAATGTCAAAAGGCGATTTTTGCATCTTGATGGCCAGAACCACAAGGAACCCGATGAAAAGGAGCGGGAGCGAGAGTAGCATCGGCTTGGCCGCTGTCATCGGGGCCGACAGCATGAAGCTGTGGCCGTTGACCAGATAGAAACCGATCATGAGAAGAATGAGAATCGGCTCATAGGCCACCATCAGCATGATTTCCCGCTGACTGCCAATCCGGCTATAGGGGGACCGCACGCACATTCCGCCCAGAACCAGTGACAGCGTGGAGAAGGCAAACACAAAGAGGAACATCAGGCTGTCCTGCCCAAAGACCAATAACAACATGGCCAGGATCATGAAGGCCAGATGGAGATAGGCGTATACGATCTGGACGCGATTGAGTAGCATCGGCTCCTTGCGGAGCAACTTGATGGTGTCATAGACCGCTTGGAGAATCGGCGGCCCGATTCGACCCTGGGCGCGGGCGGTAATGCGGCGGTCAATCCCGCACAGCAGGGCGCCAAACAGGGGTGCCAGGATAACCAGAAGAACAACCATCAACGGGGTTTGAGGAATGATCATATGAAGAGTACTCCCAAAAGGCTCAGAATAATCAATGCCGCCAACGGATTCGCCCAGGTGGTGATCCGGGACTCACCAAAGAGAGGAAGGTAATAACTCGTAAGCATGGCGGTTGAGGGGGCATCGGCAATGCTTCGGAACGTATAGGTGGTTTCATCGGAATCCACGTTCTCGCCACACAGGTAGGGAAGGCGCAAACGGGACGGCTTGAAAAGCAAAGTGCCCGTTGCCAGGGCCATGATAATGGCGCCGATCACAATGATCATGGGCCACCCCAGAAAGGCACTCACCGAATCCAGAATGGAAATATTGGCGTTCGAGGCCTGTTCGCTGAAGGTCAACAGGCTGATCGGCCGGATAACCTGTTCATAAATCGGCAGCGCACAGATTGAGGCGACCACCACGCCGATCCCGATCACGGCCAGGACGGTCCTCATCCAGGGACTGATGGATTCGATCGTGTACTTTTCATGGTAGGATGTCGTCGTGATGCGGCCCAGCCACTTGGCCCAGAAGAAAATCGTGAGCGCGCTGCCCAGCACCAGGAGAATTAGCACAATCGGAAAATGAACGGCGGATTCAATGGCCATCCATTTACCGATCAGCATCCCGAAGGGCGGCATCATCATGGAGATCATGCCGACGATGGCAATGTTGGTCGTCAGAGGCATCTTAAACAGCAGTCCGCCCATATCCTCAATATCGCGGCTTCCGATGCTTTGCTCAATGGTTCCCACGCACAGGAAAAGCAACGCCTTTGAAATGGCGTGGAAGATCAGGATCGTGATTCCTGCGGCGTAGGCGAGGGGGGTTCCGATGGCGGCGCAGCAGGATATCAGGCCCAAGTTGGCAATCGTGGAGTAGGCCAGCACCTTTTTGCCATTACTTTGCCCAATGGCCAGCGCACTGGTCAGGGCGAAGGTGAATGCGCCTGCAATGGCCACCACCGCCGCCAGGGGGGTTCCCTCGAGCCCCGGCGACATC
Source organism: PVC group bacterium (assembly GCA_945890715.1). Taxonomy (GTDB): domain Bacteria; phylum Verrucomicrobiota; class Kiritimatiellia; order CAIKKV01; family CAITUY01; genus JAABPW01. Next base: position 43,278 of record CAMDCX010000006.1, read on the forward strand.
CGGAGAATCAGGTAGGAACCGGCTTTCACCATGGTGCTTGAGTGCAGAAGGGCGGAGACCGGAGTAGGGGCGACCATGGCGCCAAGCAACCAGCTTTGAAAGGGCATTTGAGCCGACTTGGTCATGGTGGCTATCGCCAGCAGGGCGATGGGGAGGAGAACTACGGGCCCTTTTGACATCACCACGGAAAGGCTTTCAGATTCGGCATTGTGCGCCGCCAGGAAAACGCCAACCGACATGGCCAGACCGCCGAACACATTGATGGTAATGGCGCGCCGGGCGCTTGCTTTCGCCTCTGGAGTCCCGTCATGCCCGATCAAAAAGAACGAGCAGAGGGTGGTGCCTTCCCAGAAAATCGACAACCATTTCATGTTGTCTACCAGAACCAGTCCGTTCATCAGACCCAAAAAAGAGATCAGAACGAAGAAGAAACGGTTATTTGAGGCCGCTGTGGCAGGTGCGTGGTGTTCGTGCCCATTCATGTAGCCGATGGCGTACAGGGCGATCAGGCTCCCGATCACCGAAACGATGAGAACCATAATCATGGCGAGGGAATCCACCACCAGCTTGGTTTCCTCAACCGGCTCATGGCGACTCATCAATAATCCGGCCACGCACAGTCCCAACTGTATCAGGGCCATAATACGAACCGGCCAGCTGCGGATTGAAAATCCGATGACGAGAACTGTCAGGATGACCATGGGCTCAATCCAATTCCCCAAGGTCGTGATGAGGGTCGGCAGTCCGACATCGGGAGCAATCGCCCCGCTATAGAAGGGAAGGGCCACTCCCGCTCCGATGGTAGTCACCCCGGCCACGGCAACCAGGGCATTCCTGAGTACTCCCTTGACTCCGGTTAACATCAAAAGCCCGAAAACCAAAGGGCCTAAAACCAGCAAGGCGATTAACGCTTCTTGTATCTGCATAACAGTCGCACTCCCTAATCTGGACAAAAAACTGCCCGCTTGTCAGATCCTTGTCGGATCAAAGCGGGACGGTAGCACGTCCGGAGAACCTCCGGTCAAAAAACGGCGCACACTATGTCGCGTTCGATGGGGGAAGTCAACACTCAAGTATGCTTCTTAAAAATCACTCAGTCCAGGACATGGGTAAACAGTCCATCCCTGAGTTTGGGCTCGAACCAGGTGCTCTTGGGTGGCATGATGCCGCCGACATCGGCAATATCCATAAGTTGTTCCACAATCGTCGGATGCATGGAGAAGGCGACCTGATGATCGCCTGAGGCCACCCGCTTCTCGAGCTCGGCGGTTCCGCGGATCCCGCCCACGAATTCAATGCGTTTGCTCGTGCGCGGATCATCTATTCCAAGCAGGGGAGCCAGCAGGCGTTCCTGCAATACGGCTACATCCAGCCGCCCTTCCGGTCGCGTGTCGGCGGGAATGGTCCAGATGAGCTCATGCCATGTTCCACCCAGAAGCATGCACATCCTTCCCGGCGCCGATGGGGTGGGGGAGGTTGCCGGGGTAACTGTAAAACGGGCTCTGACGGCATCCATGAACCCCTCTGGTGTAAGCCCATTGAGATCCTTGACCAGGCGGTTGTAGGCCAGAATTTGCATCTGACTAGCCGGGAACAGGACGCCCAGGAACCAGTTATAAGATTCGTCGCCAGTCTGACCGGGGTTTAAAGCGCGTCGTTCCCGGGCAACGCGGACGGCAGAGGCGGCCCGATGATGCCCGTCGGCAATATAGGCAACGGGAACATTGACAAAAGCGTGGGTCACCGTATCCGGATTCTGGAACTTCCATCCGGCATGGGCGATGCCATCGGCAGCAACGAAGTCGAATACAGGTGTCTTTTTTTCAGTTTCGGCGACCAGCGCATTCAAGGCGGCATCGTCACGATAAAGCAGAAACACCGGCCCGCTCTGGGCGTTCAGGGTGTTGATATGGCGAGTGCGATCATCTTCCTTGTCCTGCCGTGTATTTTCATGGATTTTGATGATTTTTTTTTCATAGTCCACGGTGGAACAGCACGCCACGATTCCGCGCTGCACATGACGTCCCATAGTCTGGCGGTAAAGGAACAGTTGCGGGGCGGATTCCTGTTGAAGCACCCCTTCCTTTTGAAATCGGTTCAACGTGTCGCGGCCCCGTCCGTAAACGGTATCGGAATACGGGTTGATTCCCGGATCCATGTCGATTTCGGCACGGGAAACATGAAGGAAACTATACGGATTCCCGGCCGCCAGGGCACGCGCCTCGGCGGTATCCACCACATCATAGGGAACGGCTGCCACTTGTGAAGCCAGATCGGGTCGGGCACACCATGCTTTAAACGCTTTGATTTTCATTATTTCTCTCCACAGCTTGGGGTTGTCTACGAAACGGAATTGTCATCCCTCCCTCACGAGCAGATCAGGATGGGGAACAGCCGGATCCTCGCAGAGTTTACGCGGCGTCTTTCCGGTAAACAGGCGGATCCACAGATGAAGGCTTGCTCCGACGATCAGCAATACGAGAATCATGAAGGTTGCGGTGACGGCAATGTCCACCTGATTGTTGAATATTTGGGCAGCCAGTTTATGGGCCTCTGCGGATGAAGCCCCGGCAAGTTGAACCCGTAATGTTGCGATGGCGGGAAGGAAGCCCCCTGCATCCGGGTAAAAAATCTTCTGCCAACCCGCTGTCATGGTGACAACCAAAAGGAAAAGCAAGGGGATCAGGGTCACCCAGATATACCGGTCCCGGTTCATTTTGATCAGAATGGTGGTGCCCAAAGCCAGTGAAATCACGGCGAGCAACTGATTGGCGATGCCGAAAATGGGCCAGAGACTATTGATTCCTCCGTAGGGGTCCACGACGCCCTGATAGAGGAACCAGCCCCAGGCTCCGACAAAGAGGGAACTGGCCAGAAGGTTCGCCGAGGTGGATGAGGTATTCCCGAGTGGCTTCCAGAGATTGCCGAGAACATCCTGCAATAGAAACCGGCCGACCCGCGTTCCGGCGTCGATGGTGGTCAGGATAAACAACGCCTCAAACATGATGGCAAAGTGATACCATAACCCCATCATGGCTTTGCTGCCCAGCGCATCACTGAACATCTTCGCCATGCCCACGGCAAACGTGGGTGCGCCGCCTGTCCGGCCAAACAGGGTTTTCTCTCCGACGTCTTGAGCCAGTTGAGTCATCGCGCCTTCGGTTAGCGGGAAACCCGCCGTTGTAACCTTTGCGACCACTGCGGCAGGCTCGCCCTTCATATTAATGGCAAAGTACTGACCTGGCTCCATCGCGCAGGCGGCAATCAGAGCCATAACCCCCACGGCCATTTCCGTGATCATGGCTCCATAGGCAACAGACCGTACGGTGGATTCATGGGTAGCCAACTTCGGGGTGGTTCCGGTAGAGATCAGTGCGTGAAAGCCGGAAATGGCTCCGCAGGCGATGGTTATAAACACAAAAGGAAAAAGTTTGCCGGGAATGACCAGTCCGTTGCCATGGATAAAGGCGGTGAACTTTGGCATGTGGATCTGGGGCGCCGCCCAAATGATGGCCACCATCAGAATGATCACGGTTCCAATTTTCATGAACGCGCTTAGATAATCACGGGGTGCCAGGAGCAGCCACACGGGCAGGATGGATGCCAATAAGCCGTACCCAATAATGGCCCACGCCAACCAGGGGGCAGAGCGGGTGAACCAGACTGACCAGATCGAGGAATGATGCACATATTGACCGCCCCAAACGGCAAGTAATAAGAGGACAACCCCGATAATCGAAACCTCGATAACTCGACCCGGGCGCAAAATCCGGAGGTAAACCCCCATGAAAAGGGCAATGGGAATGGTTGCCGCCACGGTGAAGAGCCCCCACGGGCTTTCGGCAAGTGCCTTGACCACCACGAGCCCGAGCACGGCGATGAGAATCACCATAATGCAAAGGATTCCGAAAAGGGCGATGCTGCCCGCAAAGGTTCCCACTTCCTCCTTGACCATCTGTCCCAATGATTTTCCGCCGCGCCTCATGGAACAGAACAGCGCCACGGCGTCGTGTACGCCGCCAGCGAGAGTGCCTCCGATGAGGATCCAGAGTGTTCCTGGAAGGTAGCCGAATTGAGAGGCCAACACGGGGCCTACCAAAGGGCCTGGTCCGGCAATGGCCGCGAAGTGATGCCCGAACACGATCCATCGGTTGGTGGGAACGTAATCCTTTCCGTCTTCTTTGGTGTAGGCTGGCGTAGCGCGTTGATCATCAAGCGTCAATACCTTGGCGGCCAGCCATTTGCTGTAAAAACGGTAACTGATCATGAAGAAGGAGATTGTAGCGGTCACGAACCAGAGCGCGCTGATGGATTCGCCCCGGTGGAATGCAAGAATCGCCAGAGACCCTGCCCCAAGAAGAGAGAAGAAAATCCAGAAGAGGATGGTTCGTGCCTTTTTCATGGGAGGGGAAATTGCCCCGAGAAGGAGTGTTAGTCAAGCTTAACAACAATTTGCATCACTTGACGCGGAGACGGGAAAAGGGATATTATGATGCTGGTAGGAAGCGAATAAGGCGGTTGAAGATGGTTTACTCAGAAATAGCGACTATGATGGTGTTACTTCTGACCCTTTTCATGGGGGCAGGGGTGGCATTTTTAAAATGGTGGATGGAGTTGGACGGATCACGGCTTGATGATGGATATCAGCCGATTCAAAAATGCTGTTCTTTGGCAACCAGGGGCGCTTCCATTGGTGTGGATTCATTGCCCTGCCTTGTTCGTGTACGGGCTGGAAATCTCTTACCCGATAGTTTGGAATAAGGGAACTTGAATACTGCGGTACCCGCATGCCCGTTCATTCGGGACTCGGAACCCGTGAGATAAAGTTCCCACCTCATTCGTGAGGTTAAGAGATCGTGCTCCTGCGGCAAGGTGGGGTTTTTTTATGGGTGGGCCCATGGATCTTTTTGAAAAAGAACAATCTGAATTATTGACCCGTTCACAGCCGCTGGCGGCCAGAATGCGGCCCCGCACCCTGGATGAAATCGTCGGACAGGATCATATCCTGGGGAAAGGCAAATTACTTCGCCGAGCCATCGAAGCCGATCGTCTGGGAAGCATCATTCTTTATGGTCCGCCCGGATGCGGAAAAACCTCGATTGCCGAGGCCGTTGCCGCGGCCACACGTCGCCGGTTTGAGCGAACCAGCGGCGTCCTCGCCAATGTGGCGGTTCTCCGATCCATTCTGGCCGCCGCGCAGCATCGCAAACGGGCGGACGGGGTTGAAACGATTCTGTTTATTGATGAGATCCATCACTTCAACAAGTCGCAACAGGATATCCTGTTGCCGCATGTGGAAGATGGAACCGTCACCTTGATCGGTGCCACCACGCATAATCCCTTTTTCTTCATTAACAGCCCGCTGACCTCGCGGTCGCAGGTCTTTCAGTTAAACCCTGTATCTGAGGCCGATATCATCACCCTCCTGAAGCGCGCGCTGGTGGATGAGCGTGGAGTGGGCGGCCGGCCGGTTGATGTCGATGAAGCGGCTCTGGCGCATCTGGCAAAAGTCTGTGAGGGCGACGGGAGGCGCGCCCTGAATTCGCTGGAGATCGCCGTGATGTCCACGCCGCCCGATGAGCAGGTGCGCATTCATATCACCCGCGCCATCATGGAGGAGTCCATTCAGAAAAAAGCCGTTGTCTATGACCGTGATGAGGATGGACACCACGACACCATTTCCGCCTTTATTAAAAGTGTTCGCGGATCGGACCCCCATGCGGCCATCTACTGGCTGGCCAAGATGCTTTATGCAGGGGAGGATCCCCGCTTTATCGCCCGACGTCTGGTGATTCTGGCCTCAGAGGACATCGGCAATGCCGACCCGCGGGGTCTGACGATAGCCACGTCTGCCATGGATGCCGTAGCCTTTGTGGGTATGCCGGAGGCCCGGATTGTGCTGGCACAGGCAACAACCTATCTGGCCACGGCACCCAAGAGCAATGCCGCCTACCTGGCCATTGACAAGGCGATGAATGATGTGGAGAAAGGGAGGATCCTCCCGGTGCCGCTGCATCTCCGAAGCTCCAGTTATAAAGGGGCCGACCAGTTGGGGCATACGGGCTACCAGTATGCCCATGATTTTGAGGGACACTTTGTTGATCAGGACTATATCCCTACGGCAGCCGTTTATTATGAGCCCACCACGGCCGGCTACGAGGACATTATCACAAAACGAATGGCATCATGGAACAGCCGGAGAACGAAGATAAGCGGGTAAAACAGGATGACTAGCGCAGGAACCAAAGCAGAGTATCGATTGGTGATTCGGAAACAGCGGGCAGGGCTGGAGGCTTCCTGGGTTTCTGCAGCCAGTTATCGCGTTGCGGAGCGGGTGATCGCCCTGGCCGAATTCAAACGCTCCGAAGTGGTGTGCTGTTATCTGGCGCTCCCCGGCGAGGTTCAAACGAAGGGAATTATGGAGGCGGCGTGGAAAGCCGGAAAACGGATTGCTGTCCCGTGCGCCCGGGACGACGGTGAATACATGCCCGCCTGGTTCACACCCGATGAACCGTTGGCTCAGGGACGGTTTTCAGTCCGCCAGCCAGCCACACCGCACTGGGCCAAACCCGGATGTTTCGATCTGGTTTTGGTTCCCGGTCTTGCCTTTTCAGAAACAGGAGCCAGACTGGGACACGGACTCGGCTTCTATGACCGGATGCTTGCGCGACTGAGCCGCCATGTGGGGTGCAAAACCGGATTGTGTTTTGCCGCTCAAATTACTTCCGGATTCCCTGTTGCGGAACATGATGTTGGAATGGATGTGGTCATTACGGAAAATGCGGTCTATCGGACAACCTAAAGGAAGGTGTTGAATGTTTGAAATGATGATTACGGCGGCCTTGACCGCCGCTGCAGGATTGGCATTGGGGTACGGACTTCGGGTCTGGATGAGTGCGGTTCGTTTAAGCCAGATGGAACGAGATGCGAACCAACTCCTGAAGGATGCCAAAAATGGGGCGGACAACCTTCTTAAGGATGCCGCACTCAAAGCCAAGGATGAGGTCTTAAAGGCTCGAGAGGAGTTTGAAGCCTCTACGCGGTCACGACGGGACGAACTGACCAATCTGGACAATCGGATAGCCCAAAAGGAATCCAATCTTGAACGTAAGGTGGCTCTTGTTGACAAAAAGGAGCGCGCCACGGAACAACGTTCCGCAGAGGTGGAAAAGCAGGCCGGCGAAAATGAGAAAGTCCGGGAGGACTTGGTCCGGCTTATGGATGAAGAAAAAATGCGACTGCAACGGATTGCCGGAATGACCCAGGCAGAAGCCAGACTGACCTTGATGACCCGGGTTGAGTCGGAAGTTCACAATGACATTGGCGGATTAATCCGCCGCCTTCAGGAGGAAGCGAAGGATACCGCAGAGCGGGAAGCCCAGAAAATTGTCAGTCTTGCGGTTCAGCGTTATGCGGCCAGTCACGCCTCAGAATTGATGACCAGTAGCGTCGCGCTTCCGAATGATGAAATGAAGGGACGCATTATCGGGCGTGATGGACGGAACATCCGGGCAATCGAGGCGGCCACCGGCGTGAATCTGCTGATCGATGACACCCCTGAGGCAGTGGTCATATCGGCATTTGATCCGATCCGCCGGGAAGTCGCCAGAATTTCTCTGGAACTCCTCATTCAGGATGGCCGTATTCATCCGGCCCGGATTGAAGAGGTGGTCAACAAAACACGGGACGAGATGGATGAACGCATCCGACAGGCAGGCGAAGAAGCCATCTATCAGGTTGGAATCAGGGATGTTGACCCGGAACTGGTCCGAACCCTCGGGCGCCTGAAATTCAGAAGTAGTTATTCGCAAAATGTCCTGATGCACTCCATCGAGGTGGCTCAGCTCATGGGCGTCATGGCGGCGGAATTGGGTCTGGATGTGACCCTGGCGAAACGGATCGGTCTGCTCCATGACATTGGCAAAGCGCTGGATCATAACCTTGAGGGAAGCCACGCTCAAATTGGTGGCGATTTCCTGCGCCGACTCGGGGAGGCAAGTGTTGTCATCAATGCCGTGGCCGCGCACCATGAAGAAGTGCCCGGGGAAAGCCTGTATGCCATTCTGGCCGCCGCAGGCGATGCCATTTCAGCATCCCGGCCCGGAGCCCGTGCTGAAACTTCGGAAATTTATGTGAAGCGTCTTGAAAAACTGGAAGGCATCGCCAATAGTTTCCCCGGGGTGGATAAGAGTTATGCCATTCAGGCCGGCCGTGAGATGAGGGTGGTGGTGCAACCTGAAAAAGTAAATGACCATGATGCCATGACTCTTGCCCGCAACATCTGCAAGAAAATTGAAAGTGAATTGCAGTACCCGGGACAAATCAAAGTGATGGTGGTGCGTGAAACGCGCTGCGTGGAGTATGCTCGATGAATATTCTGATGGTTGGAGACATGGTGGGTGGACCTGGCCGCAAGATTTTTGCACGGGTCGTCGGCCAGATGAAAGGACGCGGCGCCGTTGATGTGGTGGTTGCCAATGCCGAGAATTCCGCGGGAGGGAAGGGGATCACGCGGGTTATCGCTGGTGAATTGTTTGACGCCGGGGCGGATGTGATAACCCTGGGGGATCATACGTGGGATCAAAAGGAAATCGCGTCCTATCTGGACATCGAAAAACGGTTGATTAGACCTGCCAACTTTGCGCCTGGATGCCCGGGGCGCGGACTTGTGACCGTGGAAACACCCAAAGGGCGGGTAACCGTTATCAGTCTGATTGGCCGGGTTTTTATGCCTCCCATGGACTGTCCCTTCCGGACTGTGGATGCGCTGCTGGCCAAGGAACCCAATATGGGGAAAGTGATTCTGGTCGATATGCACGCCGAAGCCACTTCTGAGAAGATCGCCATGGGGCGTCATTTGGACGGACGGGTCAGCGCGATTGTCGGCACTCACACCCATGTCCAGACCTCGGATGAAACAATCCTTCCCAAAAGGTCGGCTTATATTACCGACTTGGGAATGACGGGACCGAAAGATTCCATCATTGGGCGGGATTACCCTTCCGTGATGGGGAAATTTCTCACGGGGATGCCCTCTAAATTCGAAATTGCGGAACATAACGTGGCTTTGGAAGGGGTCCTGATTGATGTGGATGAGTCCACCGGAAAAGCCCGGAAAATCACACGAGTCAGGGAGTTTCTGGATCAGACAAAATGAGCCGGGATCAGACAGGACATGGCGAGGTTCGCATCTTTTCCGTCACGGAATTGACGCGACAGATCCGGGTATTGATTGAGGGGAACCTGGGCGGAGTGTGCGTGGAGGGAGAACTCTCCAACATTCGTCAGCCGCCGTCGGGGCACTGCTATTTCACGATTAAGGATGAGTCCTCCCAAATACGCGGGGTGATCTGGCGCAGTGACATGCGGGGATTGCTGTTTGTGCCCCGGGACGGCATGCGGATCCGGGCCTACGGCGCTCTCACTGTTTATGAACGGGACGGGAGTTACCAGATTGTCGTCAAGCGAATGGAGGAGGGCGGGAAAGGATCCCTGCAGGCCGCGTTCGAGGCCTTGAAAAAGAAATTATCCGATGAGGGATTGTTTGCCGTGGAACGGAAGCGGAAACTTCCCCTGCTTCCCCGACATATCGGTGTTGTAACATCCCCCACAGGTGCCGCCATTCGCGACATTCTGAATGTGCTCCGCCGACGCTTCCCGAATCTGCATGTGGTGATTTCCCCGGCCCGAGTTCAGGGCACGGGAGCCGCTCAGGAAATTGCGGCAGCCATCGACCTGCTCAACCGGCAGGGCTGTATTGACGTGATGATCGTGGGGCGCGGCGGGGGCAGTCTTGAGGATTTATGGTGTTTTAACGAGGAAATTGTGGCGAGAGCCATTGAACGATCAGACATTCCGGTGATCTCCGCCGTGGGACATGAGACTGATTTCACCATCTGTGATTTCGTTTCGGATCTCCGGGCTCCCACGCCGTCCGCCGCCGCCGAAATCGTGGTGGGACGCAAGGATCAGTTCATTGCTGCGCTACGGGAACAAACCGCCACCATGGCAAGGCTGCTCAGGCATTCACTCCTGAAATCCCGCAGCCGGTTCACCCTGGCGGCACGCAGCTATGTCTTCAGGGAGCCGGGAAATGCCGCGCGGGTCTACCGGCAGAAGATTGCACGACTCAAGGATCAGATCCGTCATTCCGGGGCGCGGCAGTTCAGGGAAGGACAACAGCATTCCGACGATCTTGCCGGGCGCATGACGCAGTCCCTGAACATGATGGTTGCCATGCGGGCACAGCAGGCCAGGAGCCTGGAGCGGCAACTGGCGGCCTATAATCCGCTGGCGGTCCTGAAGCGCGGATACAGCATTACCTTTAACGCCGGGGGGCGGGCCGTGCGGGGCGCCTCGGAAGTTAAGGCGGGGGAACGGTTGCGGACGCGGGTGGGAGACGGAGAATTCAAATCAGAGGTGATACATGAGTAAAAAAAAGACCGAAGAACCGAGCGCAAAACCCGACGGGATCAGCTTTGAAAAAGCCCTCGAACGGCTGGAAATAATTGTTGAGGAAATGGAGAGCGGAAAGCTAAGCCTCGAGGACATGATGTCCCGATTCGAAGAAGGGCAGGGTCTTGTGACGGTCTGCTCATCCAAGTTGAACCAAGTCGAACGACGCATTGAAATTCTGGTCAAGGAAGGGGACTCCATCACGGCAGAACCTTTTGAGGAGCGTGGGGAGACTCCCGATGACAAGCGTGATGAAGCCCCCGGCGGCCTGCCATTTTGAACTGACTATCGACCATGAATTCAGCAGTCATGACCGTTCCTGTGCTGGATGTCTCCGGGCTGAAAATTCATTTCACCTCGGCAGAGGGACTTATCCGGGCTGTGGATGGCGTTGACCTGATTGTGCATGAGACGGAAACCGTGGCGTTGGTGGGGGAAAGCGGGTGCGGAAAAAGTCTGACGTCCCTTGCGCTGGGCCGGCTCGTGAACGGGCCGGGAATGACAATCTCGGGAAAGATCCGTGTAACCGGGGCGGATGTGTTGAAACTGTCGGAGGCCGATCTTCGGAAATTGCGTGGCGCCAGCCTATCCTACATTTTCCAGGATCCCACAGCGGCTCTTAATCCGGTACAGACGGTAGGAAGCCAGATCGCTGAAGTCATCAGGCTGCATCGCAACGTCGCCGATGTGAATGGCGAGGTGATCCGGCTCATGAACCTGGTGGGCTTGCCTGATCCCGGAACGCGACGGAAAGTCTATCCCCATCAGTTCAGCGGCGGCATGCAACAACGCGTGATGATCGCCATGGCGCTGGCTTGCCATCCCCGTTTGCTGGTGGCCGACGAGCCAACAACCGCCCTGGATGTCACCATTCAAGCACAAATTTTTGCACTGTTAAATGATCTGGGGCAGCGAATGCAAATGGCCGTCCTGCTCATCACCCACAACCTCGGGCTTGTGGCCCGAAATGCCTCGCGGGTCTATGTGATGTATGCCGGCCGGGTGATGGAATCCGGCCCGGTTCCGATGGTGTTGAAAAGCGCGGCACATCCCTACACCAGGGGACTGCTGGCCGCTGTGCCGCGCCTGAACAGGCCGGTAGCCCGAATGATGGGGATTGAAGGAACGGTTCCCCATCCTGCGCGGTTACCACCGGGCTGCCGATTTCATCCCCGTTGCCCGCAGGCCACGGACTTGTGCCGCACAACCGAACCGGAGTTGCAATGCCTTGAGGAAGGACACGACGTGCGATGCCATTATTGGAAGCAAATTCAGTAGTCGTCCGGTACCAGGGACGTGATGAACATGGCCGTTCCCGCCTCTGGGCGGCGGTGGATGGCGTGTCTTTTTCAGTTGAAGAGGGCGAGCGCGTGGGACTCGTGGGAGAGAGCGGTTCCGGAAAGACGACCCTCGGCAAGGCACTTCTGGGAATTGAACCCCTGTCCGGGGGTAAGGTATTGTTCCGGGGCCATGATGTGCATAAAATGAAAGGGGGGGGATTAGAGGCGTTCAGACGAGGCGCCCAAATGATTTTTCAGGATCCCCTGGGCTCGCTAAACCCGCGAATGACCGTCGGGGACACGCTTGATGAAGTTCTGTTGGTTCATCGCCTGGCCGCAAAGGCCGAACGTCCAGCACGGGTTGACGAGTTACTGGGGCAGGTCGGGATGGATGTGGGCTATAAGAGGCGCTATCCGCACGAATTCAGCGGGGGACAGCGGCAACGGATCGGCATCGCCCGGGCACTGGCGCTCAATCCGGCGATTCTGGTGGCAGACGAACCGGTGTCCGCCCTGGATGTATCCGTACAGGCTCAGATATTAAACCTGATCCGTGACTTGAGCGAAACACGGCGTATGGCCGTCATTCTCGTGGCGCACGATCTGGCAGTAGTCAACTATGTGTGCGATCGCGTGCTTATCATGAACAAGGGCCGGGTTGTGGAAGAGGGGCCGACACGGGAGGTCTTCAGAAATCCGAAACATCCCTATACGCAACTTCTGAAAGCCTCCGTGCCCGACCCTGATGATGTTAGGATCGTTACTTTGCCTGAGCAGCAGGAGCTGACTCGCCCTCCAGTTTCTCAATCGTGGTGATGGTCTTAAAAGCCCGCGCGGTCTTGTTTTTCTTTTCGAGTGTGTAGCCAAGCCCTGTGACTTTCACCTTGCATCCGACATAGTCCTCTATTTTGCCCTTGGGCACCCGGACTTCACTGCCCGCCTCATCGATCAATCGGAACCAGGTCATCATGGGGCTTCCATCCTTTTTTAGCTTTTCCATTTTCTTCACGGTTCCGATGATGGTTAGTTCCTGCGTTGTTAATTCCTTTTCGGCATTTTTGCCCGGGCTCGCCGCTTTGTCTGTATTGTCTTCCGCCAGCACACCCGTCGCGACAAACGTCATCATCAATCCCAACAAGCCTAGTTTCTTCATGATCATTATTTTTCCTTTCAATTAACCCATGACACCACATCCACGCGGATGCATTCCGTCATCTGTATAAAAAGGTATATCGGCTAATATTAGTTATTGCAATAACTAATTTATAAATAAAAAGTCCGCGGCTGCTTAAAATCTCCTTGTGTTTCAAAAGCCAATTCTGCATACTGTCTTCTGTTTTTTACGAACTCAACTAAACACGGAATAGGCAAAGGAGATCTGATGATGGAAAACGAGTCATTGCGCGAACCGAAAAATACAACGGTAATGTTTCTTGCCTTACTGGTGGTTGTTGTTGTCATCTGGGGAATTGTTGCTTCGGTAATGGCTTCTAATCGGCGCAAGGATTGTGAGCGCCTGACAGCCGAAAAAGAAGCGATTCGCCTGGAAGCGGATCAGATCAAGCAGGAATGCCAAATCAAGGCTGATCAAGCCGAGAAACTGCGTCTCACAGCGCTGGAATGGACCCGGCAGCACCAACTACAGGTTCAGGAAGAGATGCGCAAAAAGTCCGAGGAAGCCGCCAGGCAGGCGAAGTTAAAGGAAGCAGCCGTCAAGAAGCCTGTTGTCACAGTCAAGGGCAAGGGTGTGCCGGTCAAAAAAGGCGTCAAAACCTCCACCTCGAAAAAAGTCACGAAGAAGACTCATTCGTAAGGTTTCCGGAAGCCGGATTTCTGCGGGACGCTTACGGGCGTCCCGTTTTCGTTTTCACCATCAGCAATTCAACGAGGAGAAATGACCATGTCAGGGATATTCAAGGCTTATGATATCAGGGGAATTTACGGCACCAGTCTGAACGAGACTCTTGCTTGTGATATAGGCCGGGCTTTTGTGACCTTTCTGAAATGCAAAAAGGTGGTCATCGGTTATGACATGCGCCCCCATTCCAAGCCTCTTTTTGAATCCCTGTGCAAGGGCATTACCCAACAGGGGGCGGATGTCATCAACATTGGCCTGTGTTCGACTCCGATGTCCTACTATGCCAATGGGGCTCTTGGCGCAGACGCCAGTATCATGATTACCGCATCCCACAATCCGGGTGAGTGGAACGGATTCAAGCTCTGTCGCGAGCAGGGCATTCCAATCAGCGGCGCCACCGGAATCAAGGATATCGAGCAGCTTGTTTTGACGAAATCATTTGCGGCCCCTGCTGCGAAAGCCGGTACGGTATCCACATACGACATTGTCCCAGCCTATGTGGCCCACGTTAAAAAGGCGGCGAAACTCACGCGTCCGGTCCGAATTGCCGTGGATTTCGCGAACTCCATGGGAATTCTCGAAGCCAAATGTCTGGAAGGGATTCTCGATATGACCCGGCTTTACGATACGCTGGACGGCACATTCCCCAACCATGAAGCCAATCCTCTGAATACGGAAACCCTTGCGGTACTTGAAAAAACAGTGCGGGAAGGGAAATATGATTTTGGCGTAGCTTTTGACGGCGATGCGGATCGGGCGGGTTTTGTGGATGAAAAGGGAACGATTGTTCCCATGGATATGATTACCGCCCTGATCGCCACCAGTATCCTCGAACAGGAGAAGGGCGTGATCTTTTATGATCTGCGAAGCAGCTGGGCAGTGAAGGAAGTGATTGAAGCCAGTGGAGGAACCCCGATGATGAGCCGGGTGGGGCATGCCTTCATCAAGCAGCAGATGCGTGACAACAAAGCGATTTTTGCCGGCGAACTTTCGGGGCATTATTATTTCCGGGACAACTATACCACCGAGAGCTCAGCGATGGCCGTTCTCTATATTGCTAATGTCATTACCAAGACCGGCAAAACGCTGTCGGAATTAATCAAGCCCATCCAGCGATATTTCGCCAGCGGGGAAATTAATTCCGAAGTTCACAGCCCAAGCGCCGTACTGGACGCTATTCGAAAAAAATATAGTGATGGCAAACTTTTGGAATTGGATGGCATTACGGTTGAATATGCCGACTGGTGGTTCAATGTGCGCTGCTCCAACACAGAACCCCTGGTGCGCCTGAATCTAGAGGCGAAAACAAAAACAGTCATGGATGCACGCCGAAATGAACTGCTCGCGCTGATTCGCGGAACCTGACCTCCGTGAACAGGGTCGTACACAATAGGGCAGGGGAGAAGTATCCATGATAACGATGGAAGACATGCTTTCGACTGTGATGCGGAAAGCCTTCCAGAAGGCGTTTCCGGATATCGAGGCCGACTGGGTTGATGTAACGGTTGTGGCCACCACCAATGCGGAGTTCGGGGACTACCAATGTAATTATGCCATGGGTCTGGCGAAGTCATTGAAGAAACCTCCCCGTCAGATCGCTGAGACAGTTTTAAGTGCTACGGCAAAGCACGAGGCAATCGACAAAGTCACCCTTGCCGGGCCTGGATTCATCAATATCACATTGAGCACGGAATGGCTGACTCGCATGATGCTTGCGGTCGGTCGTGATGACCGGTGCGGCGTGCCGCAAGTGGGGAGTGGAAAGACTGTCATTCTGGACTATTCCAGCCCGAATGTCGCCAAACCCATGCATATCGGTCATATTCGATCCACTGTAATCGGAAATGCACTTGATCGGTTACACCGGTTCCTCGGGTACCGCGTTCTGGCCGACAACCATCTGGGCGACTGGGGGACGCAGTTTGGAATCATGATTATGGGATACCGCCATTTTGCTGATCCCGTAGCCTTGGACGAAAGCCCCGTTGAGGAGCTCGAACGCGTGTATGTTAAGAGCTATGAACAATCCAAGCAGGACGAGACCTGGCTGAATCAAGCCCGGCAGGAACTGGTCAAGCTTCAGTCGGGCGATCCCGAGAATCGCCAATTGTGGCAACGTTTCATTGAGTTGAGCCTGACTGAATTCGATCACATTTATAAACGGCTTGATGTACAATTCGATCTGGTTCGAGGTGAAAGTTTTTATCATGACCGGCTTGCCGGAGTGGTGCAGGATTTGGTCGAAAAAGGACTGGCCCGTGAAAGCGATGGCGCGTTGGTGGCGTTTCTGGACGAAGAGAAGCTGCCTCCCTGTATTGTGAAAAAAAGTGACGGGGGATTCAACTACGCCACCACCGATCTGGCCACTATTGAGAGCAGGATTTCGGAATTCCATCCGGATAAAATCGTATATGTAACGGACGAGCGCCAGCAACTGCACTTCAAGCAGGTTTTTGCCCTGGCCCGGAAACGAGGCTGCGTCACCCGGCTTGAGCATGTTTGGTTCGGTCTGATGCGCCTTCCGGAAGGAACCTTCTCAACCCGGCAGGGTAATGTGATCAAGCTTGAGAAATATCTGGATGAGGCCGAGGCACGAGCCCTGATTATCGTAAAGGAAACCAGTCCAGACATGCCCGAAGCCCGTCAAAGGGACATCGCCCGCGCTGCCGGAATCGGCGGAGTAAAATATGCCGACTTGAGTCAGAATCCGCAGAGTCTGGTGACCTTCAGCTGGGAAAAGGCACTGGCTTTGGATGGCAATTCAGCGCCGTATCTGCAGTATGCCTATGCTCGCATCGCCAGTGTCCAGGATAAGTTCAAGGATCAATTCCCGGGAGTCGATCTTGCGAAATTCTCAATCAGCCTCGAACACCCCATTGAGCGCACCTTGGCTGTGATGATCCTTCAGTTTCCTGAACTGGTAATTCGTGCCACCGAGAGCTATAAGCCCAGCGTTCTGGCTGATTATCTGTACGGCCTGTCATCAGCCTACAGCACCTTTTACCAAAATGTTCCCTTTCTTAAAGCACCCGAAGGAATCCGGGAGAGCCGCGTCAATCTTTGCTCGATTGTGGCCCGAATCTTGAGACAAGGGTTGAATCTCATGGGGATTGAGACGCCTGACCGGATTTAAGATCCTGCGAACATGCAGACATCCAGCATGGCGTTGACTTGCCTGGCACGGTATGCGATAGTGCCATCCGATTTTTCCAATGACCGGCTGCGGGAGGCCTATATGACGCCGTTGATCGAGAAACTGTTAATTCTTCAGGATCGTGACCTGAGGATTTTGAAATTTGAAAAAGAGTTGGCTGACATTCCTTTGCGAAAGGCTGCGATTGATTCCATGCTGGACGATCACCGTCAGGCCGTCCTAAAGGCAAAGGAGATTCTTAAGGGTCGCCAGGCCGAAATCAAGAAAGCTGAGCTGGAAATTGAGTCATTCCGGGAAAAAATCAGAAAATACCGGGATCAGCAAATGCAACTCAAGAATAATCAGGAATTTCGCGCCATGGAAAAGGAAATTGAGGGCGTGACAAAATCGATCCGCCAAATGGAAGACCGTATTCTGGAAATCATGGAGACCGTGGAGGCGGCTCAATCGGATGTCAAGGTCTGCGAAGAATCCTTTAAAGCCGAGGAAAACAGCGTCAAGCACGAGATTGTTGCGATTGATGTTCGTGCCAATGACATCAACACCGAACTCGAGGATGTCAAAAAAGCAAGAGCCTTGCTGGCGAGCGAGTTGGATGCCACGAGGATTGCCCAATATGACCGTATGTTCAGAAACAAAAAGGACAAGGTCTTGGTGGCCGTTGAGGATAACGGGACATGCGGCGGATGCCATATGAAGCTACCGCCGTACATTTGTCACGATGCAAGAAAGCAGTTGGAAGTAGTCGCATGCGGTTATTGCGGACGGATGCTGTACTAGGTGTTGATATGGAAAGGCAGGGGGCGATTGGTCGCTCCGGTCTCAGCGCAAGCGGGCCGGAGAGGAAAGTCCGGACTCCACAGGGCGGAATGCCGGTGCCTAATAAGCCCGGGGACTTCTCCTTAAAGGGAAGTCACGGATAGTGCCACAGAGACGATACCGCCCCAATGAAGCCGAAAGGCCTGTTGAGGTAAGGGTGAAAAGGTGGTGTAAGAGACCACCGGGCGGAAAGTAATGACCGCCGCATGGCAAACCCCATTCGGAGCAAGATCAAATAGGAAACCTGAGGTAGCCCGCCTCGTGTTGTCGTGAAAGCGGCGCGCGGTTTCGGGTTGATCGCTTAGACAAATGACTGATCCCGTTCGCGGGAAACATAATCCGGCTTATGCCCCCTGCCTTTCAATATCAAACTCCACTCCGGCTTCTGATCGGAACCACTGTAGCGGCAAGCGTTTTGCTTGCGGGTTTTTATGCCCGCACGTGGAACCAATCAAAAAGAGTTGCCCATGGATTGGAAACTGCGACCACTCCACTAAGCCTGCCCTTTGTTCCGATTCCCGAAACGAATTGGATGTCCCTTCACTATCGCATGGGGAAACAGCCAGACGGTTCGACGATTCGTGAGACCCCGAATCGTTACCGTCTGGCGGGGACATTCTTTATTGAAGGGGCAGGGGAGCTTCGGCGAAAGGCGATTGTGGATTCTCTCTTGAAGCGTGAACAGTTCATTGTAAGTGAGGGCGATTCGCTTGATGATTTGATCGTGGATAAAATTTATTATGATCGTGCGACACTGAGAGGTCCCTCGGGAAGTTTCGATATCTGGATTGAGTTTTCCACCAAGACCGACCCAACGAATTCCGGCACGACCAATACGCCCGTTATGGTCGTCTCGGGGCAAACCAACAAATTCGGGTGTGTCAAAATCCAGGAGAACCGGTGGAAGTTTAGTCGTAAACCGCTGTTAGACTATTATCAGGAATTACTTGATGAGCCTAATCGGATGGTCACGGTCTTTGACACCATGAAGCCTGTCCGGGATGAGAGGAATAAAATATCCGGATATGTAGTGGGCATTGAAGGCGAAAAGGAGTTCTTTGATGCCGTCGGACTTCGCCAGGGCGATATTGTTCGAACCGTCAATTCTCTTCCAATGACCAATCGTCGACGAGCAGAAGCCTTTATTGATCAATTTCTCAAAGATCAAATGAATGCTGTTGTTCTTGAGGTCGAGCGGGACGGAAAAGCGACCAAGCAGATCTATCAGATGCAGCCCTAATCAGGGATATCAGCCTTGATCATAAGTCGCTATTAAAGACGGGTTCGCTGTTTATCCTAAAGTCTGCATATTGACTGAAAATCACACAATCCCTTTATAATCATGCTTTCCAGCATCCTTGTAGTAGACATAAGATATATTATGCGACGTTGTTTATAACCTGCATAGGGCTGTTGAAAGGATTGGTTTGGCTAATTCTTTCGCGCCTTCTTGACCTCGGCGGCATAGCTATCGAATCCCTCGCGGGTTCCGACCATCTGAACTCCCACCGGAACCCCCTCCTTGATGACCAGGGCTCGTATCAGGGTCTCCGTAGAACCATCGAGAAGGTGCTCCTCAACCCCCGGCGAAGCGGTTTCCCCAATCGAATAGATCTCAAAGTCTTTGGATCGGAAAGACAGAGGAATGGTTTCAGGAACATACCGCTGACCAGTCGTTCCTTCGATACTGGAAATCAGGTTGAGTGCCGCTAGTTTTCCCTGTGCAGTCGATTCTTTCATCGAACACCGGGTAATGCCCTCAAATTGAATAACATCACCTGCCGCATAGCAACCCGGTACCGGAGTTTTAAGAAATTCATCCACGATCATCCCGCGCTCACAGGGCAATTTTGCCGATGCGGCCAGAGCTTTATCAGGTCTGGCTCCGATCGAAACAAGACACAACTCCGCATCACAAGACTCGCCATTGGCGAGTTCCAACGTAACCTTGTCTGCCTTCCTGATCGCCCCGGAAATGCCGCTTCCCAACAGGACGCGGATTCCTTTTTCCTCTAACCGGCGGAGAAGGGCGCATGACGCCCGTGATCCAAACTGGATCGGCATTAACCGGTTCATTAATTCAATGATGCAAACCTCCATGCCGGCTTCAATGGCATGCAGTGCAGCCTCAATTCCCAGAATCCCTCCACCCACAATCACCAGGCGCGAGCCTTTCCGGATCCTTTTACGGATTTCCAAGGCGTGGGTGATGTTCCAAAGCGGCATCACGAATTCCCCTCCATCCCGTGAAAAATCAGGCATTACAGGAACACCTCCGGATGCCATTATAAGACCGTCAAACGGCTCGGTTCCTGATGCAGTCGAAACTTGTTTTTTTAAAGGGTCGATGGCCAACACAGGAGTATTGAGACGCAATTCGATTTTAGCCTGCTCATACCAGGACAATGGTTTTATTTGAATGGCTGAAAAATCGACCTGGCCAAAGGCCAGAGCAACGAGTCGTGGCCTGTAATAAGGCAAAACCTGCTCTCCAGAGAACACCACCACCGAGGCTCCTTTTTCCGAAGCAACCCTTGCCGCCTCAACGCCGGCATGGCCGGCGCCGATGATTCCGATTCTCATACAACGCCCCTGCTCTGCCCGGCCTTGTCGGATCCTGTCCCGAGTAATTGACCACGAGTATATCGCGCCTTTTCCAAACAATTCAAAATTCCAGCATAATCCTCTTTTTCAATCAGGCCGATCAACTCCCCGAGGGCGTCTTGATACTGACGAAGTTCCCCAAGGATGGCCGTTCGATTGCTTTTGACAATATCGTGCCACATGGCAGGTGATCCGCCCGCAATACGGGTTGTATCCCGAAACCCGGGTCCAAAGAACATGGGGAGTCCCTTGTTTTGTGGAGTGCGTCCAGCGGTCGACACCAGCAAGGCGGAGATTAAATGGGGAAGATGACTTGTTTTTGCCACCAAAACATCGTGTTCATCAGGATTCAATCGTACCACCCTTGCCCCCACCCCACCCCACAGGGCCATAATGCTCTGAATTCCCGTTTCCGGTGTTTCCAACCCCGGAGTTACGGCGGTTACGGCTCCCTCATACAGGTCGGTTCGGGCAGCATCCAGGCCGCTTTTTTCAGATCCCGCCATCGGGTGACTTCCCACAAAGACGATGGTCGTATCCCGGAAAAGCGAATTCATGTCCCGCACAAGTTCAGCTTTGGTGCTGCCGACATCCGTCACCACACAGCCCGGCTCAAAGGACGTCATGCACTCCTTCGCGAGTTTCGGCATGGCGCACACCGGTGTGCAAAAAACGGCCACGTCCGCGCCCTGCAGCGCTGCTTGAGGCGTATCATAAACGGCATCCGTGGCGCCCATATCCAGAGCCAATTTCCGGGTTTCCGCACGACGCGCATAGGCGCTCACATGCGCCAAGCCCAACCGTTTCAAGGCTAGGCCGAGTGATCCCCCCATCAACCCTAATCCAACAATGGCAACACGTTTCATGGTCGATATCACCTTTTAGAAATTAGCGGGAAGTGACCACCTTTAAAGCGGCTTTCAGGACACTCAGGCAACGCCGGTTCTCGGCACGGGTACCTACCGTAATCCGGATATAATCCGGCATGCCGTAGGGATCCATGGGCCGGACAATAACACCCGCCCGTTGCATACTGTCAAACACCTGGCGCCCCGCCCCCACTTTTACCAATACGAAATTGGCGGAAGAGGGCACATAGTCCAGTTTCATTTTTCGGAATGAATTCTCAAAAAAGTCCAATCCTTCCCGCATCATCAGTCTGGTTTTGGCCACATACTCGTCATCCTCCAAGGCCGCCATCGCTGCGGCTTGAGCCATTGCCGTGGTATTGAAAGGCTGTCGAACCCGCTGCATCAATGCGATACAGTCCTCAGGGGCTATGGCGTACCCTAACCGCAGTCCTGCAAGGCCATAGGTCTTGGAGAAAGTGCGCAAGACGATTACCTTGCGTCCCTCTCGGACATAGCGGAGGCAGTCGGGTTGGTCTTCGGGTTGAAGCAGTTCAATGTAGGCCTCATCAAACACAACCACCACATGTTCGGGAACTCGACTCATAAAAGTATCGAGCGCCGCCTGATTCACCATGGTGCCCGTTGGGTTATTGGGGTTGGCAACAAACACAACACGGGTCTCGGGCGTAATCGCCTGAAGCATAGCCTCCAGGTCATGAGTAAAGTTTTTCATCGGAACCATGACGGTGCGGGCTCGAAACAGGTCGGCAACCAGTTTGTAAACCACAAAGGCCTTATCGGCCATAATGATCCCTGTGGAGGCATCCAGGAAAACATGACCTATAAATTCAATCAACTCGTTGCTACCCGTTCCGGTAATGAGCTGACTTGGTGAAACATTCAATTTTTGACTCAAAGCCTGCCGCAAATAAAATGCGCCTCCATCGGGATAGAGATGCATCTGGCGCGCCGCTTTTTTCATGGCCGCAACCGCCTTTGGAGAGGGGCCCAGTGCGTTTTCGTTCGAGGCTAATTTAACGATATCAGCGGAATTTTGAAACCCCAACTCCCGGGCTACTTCCTCGATGGGACGGCCTGGCTCATAGACCCCGAGCCCTGAAACCCAGGGGCGCGCAAGTTCCTTGAATGTCATGATAATCCTCTTTTGTATGTATTTCGGATGCTTGTTATGTCCTGTCTGCAGCAGGATAGGATCCCAGAACCGTAATGAGGGCGCAATGACGCGCAATATCCGTCATCGCTCTTTTGACTCGCGCATCCTCGGCATGGCCCTCGACGTCCACAAAAAAGTAGTACTCCCACCGTTTGCTGCGGCTTGGTCGTGATTCAATCTTTGTCATGTTCAGGCCAAATTTCTTAAACGATTCCAGAGCCCCGTAAAGGGCGCCTGCCTTGTGCTGAACCGCGAATAACAAAGATGTTTTGTCGTCTCCAGAAGGCGCATTCTGATCATGCCCGACCACCAGGAACCGGGTCGTATTTCCGCTCATGTCCTGGACATCTGATTCCAGACTATCGAGCCCGTAGATTTCAGCAGCCAACTGGCTCGACAAAGCCCCTGCATTTTTTTCCTGTGCCGCCAGTTCTGCAGCACGAGCCGTGCTCGCCACAGGAATGATCTCCACGCCGGACATCTCGCGTTGGAGCCATTGTCGACATTGCCCGAGAACCTGAGGGTGACTGTACAGTTTTTTAATCCGTTCCCGGGGGACGCGTGCCAGCAGACTATTCGAGATGGGAAGATAGAGTTCCGCGCAAATTCTCAAGGATGTCTCGGCCAGCCGATCCAAAGTAAAGGTTACAGCCCCCTCCGTGGAGTTTTCAACTGGAACCACCCCGTAATCAGCCGTTTCCTTTTCAACGGAATCAAAAACGTCACTAATGGTTTCACAGGAATAATATTCCACGCTTCCCCCGAACCGGCTTCTTGCCGCCTGATGCGAAAAGGTGGACGGCGGCCCCAGATAAGCCACCTTGAGTTTTTTCTCCAAAGAAAGGGCGGCAGACATAATTTCCCGATAGATTGCGCGAAGCGATTTGTCGGACAAAGGACCTTTATTAGACGAAACAACCCGGGCGAAGACAGCTTTTTCACGAGCCGGGGCATAGACTCCCTTTCCGCTCTTTTGCTTAAGCTTTCCAATCTCAAGCGCTTGACGGGTACGCTCATTCAGCAGCTTGACAAGTCTGGTATCAATACTGTCGATTTTGCTTCGCAAAATTTCCAGGGTCATCATTTCGAGTCCTCCTCATCGTCCTCATCGTCATCGTCCTCATCGTCATCGTCCTCGGCGTCCTCCTCATCCTCGTCCTCCTCATCCGCATTCTCATCTTCATCAGCCGGATCGGCCGGATTGGGCTGATCACTTGCATTCTGGATTAATGCTTCAGGGTCGACCTCATTTGCCACGTCTTGCTTCTTACGCATCGCCTCCATTCGGGCCAGTTCAGTAATGCCCGGAAGCTCTTTGACGTCTTTTAGGCCAAAGTGCTCCAGAAAAAGCGTGGTTGTCCCGTACAACATCGGACGCCCCGGGAGTTCGCTTCGCCCCACAATTTTGATCAATTGCATTTCCATAAGCATCCGAATGACATGATCTACAGCCACTCCTCGAACTCCCTCTAATTCAGCCCGTGAGATCGGCTGCCGGTAGGCAATAATAGCCAGAGTTTCCAAGGCTGGCCGCGACAGTCGCGTGGGTTTCCCCACGTTCAGCATATGTCGGATCCAGGGACCGCCAGCAGGGTCGCTTTGAAAGCGGAATCCTTCAGCGCTTTCAATCAGGTGTACTCCGGATTTTCCGGTTTCGCACTCGACCTGAAGTTGATGGAGAGACGTCTTGATTTCAGACTCCTTGATGCCTCCGTAAAGTGCCGCCTCCTCACGATTGATTTCCGCAGTCTCCTGAAAAATCTTCCGAATGGCACCTGTTGTCATGGGTTGGCGGGCGGCAAAAACAATTGCCCCCAAAATCTGCTTTAGCTCAACTGGCTTTGTTTCCATTCCTTAATCCCCTTACGCTACCGATTCATTCATAATCACAATATCCCCGAAATCACCCTCCTGCTGGGCCACCACTTGCCGCAAGCGGATAAGCTCCAGAATGGCCAGAAAGGTACATACAATTTCATTCCGGGATGCAGCCTTTTCGAAGAGACTTGAAAAGGAAGTCCGACCCTTTTCCTTGATGGTGATGAGCACAAACTCGATTTTATCGACCACCGTAAACTTCTCATCATAAATCTCGCCAAATTCCTCCACCTTGACTTTCTTCAAGGCTTCATTGAAGGCTGAGATCAGATCAAAAAGGCTGACATCCCCAAGCCCGACTCCGGGTTCCGGTTCGAGCGTTACTCCGACATCCAGTCCCAGTGAAAAGACATTCTCCTGAAGATATTCACGATGCTGAAGATGAGACGCCGCTTCTTTAAACTTCTTATATTCAACGAGTTGCTTGACAAGCTCCCACCGGGGATCTTCCTCTTCTTCCTCCATCTCCGGACGTTCATCAACGGGAAGCAACATTCGGCTCTTAATCATCATCAACGTGGCGGCCATGACGATAAACTCCCCCGCGATGTTGAGATCCAACAACTTCATCAGGGAGAGATATTCCATATACTGCTTGGTGACCCGCTCAATCGGGATGTTATAAACATCCACCTCATCCTTTTTGATCAAATACAGGAGAAGGTCGAGCGGCCCCTCGAAAACTTCGAGTTGCACCTTGTAATCGTCCTGAACCACCACTTGCGTCATGAAATTACCCTTCTCATTCCAACCCTGTTGCCCGGCGAGCTGCTTTGAGTGTCTTGCGAGCTTCAACGCGAGCCCGCTCGGCGCCATTTTTCAGAACGGATTCCACATAACCGGGATCTTTTTCAAGTTCGGCACGGCGCGCCCGAAACGGTTCGAAGTGGCTCCACACCTTTTCGAAAAGTGCTTTTTTCGCCGCCCCATATCCGAAGCCGCCCGCCCGATATTTCGCATCCATCTCGGAGCGGTCACTCTCCGATGCAAAAAGCTTGTACAGGGCAAAAACTGTGCAATTCAAAGGATCCTTCGCGTTCTCGAGGGGCGTACTATCAGTCACAATGCTCATGATTTGTGACTTTGTCTGCTTTTCCGGTCCAAAAATTTCGATCGTGTTATTGTAGGATTTCGACATTTTTTGCCCATCCACCCCCGGCACCACCGCGACTTCGTTGCGAATAACCGGTTCGGGGATCGCGAAGGTTTCCCCGAACTGGAGGTTGAATTTAAGCGCGATATCGCGAGTGACTTCGACATGTTGCTTTTGATCTCTTCCCACAGGCACCGTGGTGGCTTGCACTTGCAGGATGTCAGCGGCCATAAGCACGGGGTAAGAAAAGAGTGCATGCGAGGCTGTAATGCCTTTTGATGTCTTGTCCTTGTAGGAATGACATCGCTCCAAAAGCCCCATGGGGGTAACAATGGACAGAAGCCAGGACAATTCCAATACTTCAGGCACATCGCTTTGTCTGAAAAAAACAGTCTGCTGGGCGTCAAGCCCACAGGCCAAAAAATCAAGGGCCACATCCCGGATGTTTTTCCGCAGAATTGCCGGATCAGAAACCGTGGTCAGGGCATGGTAATCGGCAATGAACAGGTAGGCGTCTCCCTGCTGCTGCAAGTCCAGGGCCGGCTGCATCATGCCGAAATAATTACCCAAGTGAAGTTTTCCCGAAGGCTGAATCCCTGACAGGATCCGCATTCTTTTTTTCGATTCCATAGTGCCACTCATCTCCTAACTTGAAAACGTGTCACCATAACGGAAGGTGCGCGCTTCATAAAGCGTTTTCCACTAACTAAATCTTGACGCTCAAGGCGCCGGGACGGATGATGCGGCCTTTGCATCACTCATATTCCCATGAAAATATTATTGGTAGCAGGTGTGGGCGAAAGGCCCGAGGCCCATCTTTTTCCGGAATTGGCCGCCCGGGGTATCCGAATTGATCTCCTGTGCGACACGGACTCCCCTTACTTTGATCCGCTGAAAAAAGCAGGGTTCCCAATGACCCACTTGAAAATGAAGGCACGGATAGATCTCGCCGCAATAAAAACTATTCGGAATTTCCTGAAGACAGGGGGGTATGATATTATCCACGCCTTCAACGGGCGAGCGCTCTCCAATTCCATGATGGCATCGGCGGGAATCCCTGTCCGACGGATCGGCTATTGCGGTACACTGGGGCATATCAGCCGCTGGGATCCATCCGCCTATCTGGCCATTCTGAATCCGAGGGTCGATCGAATTGTCTGTCTGTCACGTGCCGTACAGGATTATCTTCGTTCCCTCGGCTTGCCGGATGATCGCCTTGTGCAAATCTACAAAGGGCATGATCCCGACTGGTTCTCGCCGGCGCCGCGTTCTGCCCTGCGGGAATTCGATATTCCCCAAAATGCCATGGTTGTCGGATGTACCGCCAATACGCGCCCCATCAAAGGGGTCCCCGTATTGATTGAGGCCATTCGTATGCTGGCCCCGGATTTCCCCGTCCACCTCCTGTTGGTCGGGCAAAACAAGGACGCAGAACTACAGGCTCTTATTGGGCATGACACAGTTCGGAATCGCGTCCACTTGACTGGTTTCCGAATGGATGCTCCCGAACTGATGGGTGCCTGCGACTGCTTTGTCATGCCGACGTTAAAAAATGAAGGCCTTTCCAAAGCGGTGATGGAAGCCATGAGTATGGGGGTTCCGCCTATCGTTTCGGCAGTTGGCGGCATGGTAGAACTTGTGGAGAATGATTTTTCGGGGCAAATTGTTCCGCCCGGGAATTCGCAAGCCCTTTCCGAGGCGATCAAGCGGTATGCCACCAATCCTTGCTTGAAAGAAACCCATGGCCAAATGAGTCGGAATCGCATTCTTTCCCATTTTTCTTTTTCCGCGATGGTAGACAAAACGATTCAGCTCTACCAATCTCTTATGCCGGGTTACTACAGTAATTCCGAAAGTGGGCGGGGCGGCGCGCGTCGAGAGCGCGAATAGAGGCTGCAAGAGCCGAAGTTGACCCCTTTTCACACCCACGAGCAAATTCGCATTCGTAAAAAAGTTAATTATTTGCTTGAAACTGCTATATAGATATAT
>CAMDCX010000007.1 GCA_945890715.1 PVC group bacterium
CCGAGCTTCTGCCCATTCTGCAGCGGGATGCTGGTGATGTCGCCTCCTTCCCGATAGGAAGACGGTTGCGGCTGAAAAATCAGACGATCCGCGAACAGCCAGGCCAGCCCAGCCACGGCGATATAAATTTCAATAAAGGAGATCATCATCCTTCGCCAGGAAATTTCCCCAATTAGCCATCGGCGCCAGCCGCCTGCCCCGCTCTCATTCATGGGAGATTTATGATCCCTCGCCAAGTCTGACGCAAGGAAAGAGTTTCGAATCACTTTTTAGGCACAAGAATTGATTCCTTGCCTTATCAATAATCATATGCTAAAACGTTTTAGCAATGCAGGAATCCATTACCAATCAACGCGCTGTGACGATTCAGGACATTGCCGTTTCGGCGGGTGTGTCACCGACGACGGTGTCGATGGTGCTCAACGGGAAGGCCGCGCAATACCGGATCTGTACGGCGACCCGGCAGCGGGTGGAGGCGGTGATTGCCCAGTCGGGATACCAACCGAACCGGGTCGCGCGGAACATGCGGCTGGGACGCGGAACCCTCGTTGGCCTGATTCTGGCGGAGGGGACACCGGATGTTGGCGAACTGATGGCCGGGCTGGAGCCGGTGCTGGCGGCCGCAGGGTACAGCCTGGTGGTTGTGAGTGGTGGAACGGATCCCGTCACGACGGGGGAAAGAATCCGGCGATTGAATCATGATGGTCTGGCCGGACTGATCTATGGCCCCGGATTTTCTGTGGGGGCGTCGCCACTTCTGGCCGGACTGGGTCCGACGATGATACTGGGCCTGCCCGTCGGCGGTTTGCCGGGGGTGTACCAAGAGGACGAGGCGGGCGGCCAGCCGTCACTGGTAGGGACGAGACGATCCGAGCGGCAACGTGGACAGGCCGCCGGTGAACTGTTGCTGGCGCTGTTGGCTGGATCGCCACCCGGTAATCGGATTATTCCTTTGGATCATAGCGCCGGCCAGGCCGTTCCCGGCCCGGCCATACCGGTGATAGCGCCGCCAGCGGTAGTTGCGCCTCTTCAGCCGGTCACGCCGCCACCGGTGGTGCCGCCGGTCACTGTTCCGGTCGCCGCGCCTCTTCCGAATCCGGCTGCGCCGGTCATCGCCACAGTGCCATCTCCGGAAACTCAACCCGCCCCGATCATCATAGAATCCTCTGTAGTAACCGGCGTCTCGCCGGTACCGGCGGTTGAAGAGGCCATCGACGCAACTTCGATCAGCGAAGCACCAGTCTCGGCGGCACAGGCCCCGGCGATAGAAGACCCGCAACCCCCGGCGGCCATCGAGTCCGACATTCCCGCCGAGCCGATTGTCGTGGCACAACCGGAGGCGGAGGAGCCTCCGCCGGTTATGGTCGAGCCCATTCCCGAGCCGGAGCCACCAGTGGTAGTTGCTGAATCGATTCCGGTTGTAGAAACACCCTCTCAGCCAACGCCAGAGGCGCAAGGGTTACCCTCTGAACCCGCCCCGATCATTATCGAGTCGCCTGTAGTAACCGGCGTCTCGCCGGTACCGGCGGAAGAAGAGGCCATCGACTCGTTTTCGATCAGAACCGTACCAGCGGCACCGGAGCCGCCGGTTATCGTCACCGAACCGGCGCCACAGCCGGAACCCGTGCCGGTTGTCGAAACACCAGCTCAGCCCCCGCCAGAACCGGAAGGATTACCACTTGAGCCCATTCCACCTGAAGTGATTGTACCTTCCCCTGCATCAGTTGAAGAAGTTCCTGTGACTGTTCTTGAGCCTGCGGTTGCCCTGGAACCGGAAACCCAGCAGAACCCGCCATCAACGGAGGATCAGGCAGAAGTTGTGTCGAATCCAATAACGCCTTAGACCGAAATTCCTGTAGGTACGGATATTTTTGAATGGGAGTGATTTTTCCTCTTGTTTCCATCCCCACTCTCATGCTACAAGCCAAATCATGTCTAGACGCAATGAGTCAAGTTCAGGCGCGGAGGAGCTCGGAGGGTGGCTGAGAGAGCTCCGCCAGGCCAGGGGGTTGCCGCTGCGGTCCGTTGCTGCTGCGGCGGAAATAGATTCAACTCTTCTGAGCAAGATCGAATTGGGGCAGCGACTGCCGACTGAAGACCAGTCTCGGGCGCTGGCTTCGTTCTTTGGTGTCGCCGCCGACGATCTCGAGGCGAAAAGGATCACCGCCCGGTTCTGGCAGGAGAATAATAGCAATCCCGCCGCCGCCAAGGCCGCCATGATGATTCGCGAATCGGCGCCAGCTTACTTGGCAGCCCCGGAAAGAGCCAAACCGGCGCGTGCCTCCACACGTTCCATTCAATATCCAACAGCAGTCCACTCACGAGGTTCCCATGACTAAGGAAAAACGGTTTCTCGATGCGCTCCGCGATTTGTTCATTGGCGCCAAGGTTGATGGCCAGTCAGGCTATATCAACCTTATGCGGATCAAGGCTGCCTATTTCGAGAAGATTGTCGAACCCGCCCTGATGGCGGATGTGGACAAGGCGATCGGCGCCTTCCCGGACTTCCGGGAGGAACTGTTCGATAAACTCCACGCCTTTTTCAGCCGCTATTTCAGCCGCTCTGGCTCGATCTGTTTCGCCTACACGCCCCAGCATATGAGTGTGTACGAGAAGGTCTATTCCGACGAGCAGGACACCATCCTGTTCTGGAAGACCCATATGCTCTATTACGTGAAGACGGACCGCATTTTCCGCGACTTGAAGGTCACCGTTGAGGATCAGATTTTCTTTTTTGACTGCACCGCGCTGGAACACAAGAAGGCGAACGAGAAGCGCGAACTGGTCTTTGCTTTTCAGGGGCTGGAGAAGGACGGCGCCATCCGTCTCGGTGTCATCCATTCGGAACGCGGACGCCAGACCAAGGATGACGAGATCCTGAAGATCCTGAAGAAGTCGGGGCACCCCGTCAAGGAATCGGTCCTCGAAAAAGCCATGTCGGTCTTCGCCCGGCAGAGCGAGGTTGACTATTTCATCAATAAGGACGCCCGCGGTTTTCTGCGAGAGCAGTTCGACCTCTGGATGTACCAGTACCTGTTCAAGGATGGTACGTCCTGGACGCAGCCCCGTATCCGGCAACTCCAGTCGCTCAAGGATATTGCCCTCAAACTGATAGACTTTATTGCCCAGTTCGAGGATGAGCTGGTTCGGATCTGGAACAAGCCGAAATTTGTCCGGGGTTCCCATTACATCATCACCCTCGACCGTATCGCCGCGCGGGAGGGCGGGCTGGATCTGTTGGCCGACCTGATCAAGCACAAGGGCATGGCCGCCCAGGTGGTGGAATGGCAGGAGCTTTCCATCGTGACCGCCGGCTTCAAGGCAAGCGTTATTCTGGAAGGCAAGGGGAAGGATCGCAAACTGGCGGACGCCTGGCGCTCCTTGCCACTCGATACCGTTCATTTCAAGTCGCTTGAACTGCGTCTACTGGGACTGTTCGATGACCTGGATGCCGCGATCGATGGGCGGCTGATCAAGAGCGATAACTATCAGGCGCTCAATACTTTCAGGGATAAGTTCCGCAGTCGGGTCAAATGTATTTACATTGATCCACCTTATAATACTGGGCAGGACGATTTTCCATACCACGATGCCTTTAGACACTCGTCTTGGCTTTCGATGATTCAGGATCGAGTGGAATTGGCCCGTGGTTACCTTGAGCCGAAAGGTGTTCTCTTTGCCAGTATTGATGCGGTTGAACGTGGCAACCTGGAGCGGACTCTTGACAATTCTTTTGGTTCGGAGAATCGCGTTGAAGAGCTCATCTGGGTTCAAAACGCCACAAAAAATCGTTCGCCTACATATTCAACTAATCACGAATACGTTGAGGTTTATGCACGGGACCTTTTGAAAGCTAAAAATGATGAGCGGATGTTTCGGGAAGTAAAACCGGGATACGCGGAAATCAAGGAACTTATTGACCGGATCAACCCTGACTACCCTTCAATATGTGAAATAGAAATTCAGCTTCGACATCTCTATGATCAGCATCGTGAGGATTTTGCTGCTGAACTTAGGGAACAAAACCTTGAGTACGATAAAACTCTAGACCAATGGAAAGGCCTTTACAACTACTCACATGCTGAATACCGCGCCGAAACCGGTGCATTTGTTGCTGAGGCCCAAGCACGTAAAGAAAAAGCGCAAATATGGATCTGGCGCGAGGATAATCCCTCAATGCCTCAGGTGAAGGAGGATTCGCAGAAGGCGTGTTTTAGAGATTCGAAGGATCTCGCTTTCCGTTTCTTCAAACCAAAACATCCTATTACGGGAAAGCCCTGTCCTCATCCCAAGACAGGATGGCGATGGCCCTTCGCCCCACAACAGGGGCAAGCAAATTCATTCAGCTCGCTTGATCGAGATCACCGTATTGCATGGGGGAAAGATGAAACCACAATACCACAAACAAAAAGATTTGTTCATGAGGTAGAAACGAATGTCGCGAAATCGGTTGTGTTCGACTATACAGATGGCGAGAAAGAGCTGACTAATGTGTTTGGTCGGAGTCGTGCTTTCGCTAACCCAAAACCCACAACGTTAATCTCTCGCTTCATTCAGCAAACAACGGATGAGGGGGAATGGGTGATGGATTTTTTTCCGGGTTCTGGCACAACCGGGCACGCCGTTTTAAATGCATTAGAAGCTGATACGCGCCGCCGCCGTTTTCTCATGATTGAAGTCGCTGATCACTTCGATACGACCTTGTTGCCAAGGGTTAAGAAAGTATTCGCCGCTATCAAATGGAAGAATGGTGCGCCAGTCGAACTGGGTGGACCAGGCCTGTTCTGCAAGGTCTGCCGTCTTGAGCAATATGAGGAAGCTGTAGCGAATGCCGCGTACGCTGGCCACGACGACGATCTTTTCCGGAACACGAAGACTGATCCCTATAGCCAGTACGTCTTCTTCCAGGACTCAAAGATGGCGCGGGCGATCGAACTGGACTACAAGAAAGACTCGGTTGAGGTGCATCTGGACCGGCTTTATCCCGACATCGATTTGGCCGAGACGCTTTCCTGTGTGACAGGGAAATGGATTAAGCGAATCACCGCTGATGAGGTCGAGTTTGCCGATGGAACGCGCCAGAGCCTCATTAAGCCGGATTGGCGTCTGTTGAAACCACTTATTTTCTGGGGCCCCGTGGTGTGAGGAACCTATGTCCTTGAAATCCCTGGAATATCTGGCTGAAAAGGTGCCGTTCGAGGCGTTGCCCGCGAACTGGAGCACGTTCGCCCTGGATCGTTTCTCGTCTGATAAGAGCCTGTGGGACTACCAGCAGCAGGCGCTGAAGCATGCCTTGGCCGTCCTCTTCAAATTCTATGAGGAATTTGAGGATTACATCCCCGGTGAGGATGAGACTGCCGATATCGTTCGCCGGAGGAAGTTGGCCGATTGGTATGAAGACGGAATGTCGCTTTCCGCGAAGGAGCGGGCCTCCCTCAACCTCTCGCTTGGGCGGGCCAAGCGCCCGCTTCTCGAGTTGATAGGGGAGTTCTTCTCCCTGGATGACGATAATCCTCGGCTCGATTTCGAGCGCCTTTGCAATCGCATGGGATTCTGGATGGCGACGGGCAGCGGCAAGACTCTCGTCCTGGTCAAACTCCTTGAAATCCTGCATCTGCTTATGCGGCGACAGGAAATCCCGGCGTGCGATGTCCTGATGCTGACCCACCGGGAAGACCTGATCGTCCAATTCCAGAAGGCGATTACGGAATATAACCACGCGCCGGACGCGCCTATACACATCGAACTACGCGAACTCCGGGATTACCCCGAAGCCAAGCGGGAGGCGCCGGGCGGTTTATTGGGCCGCGACTCGACCCTCCGGGTTTTCTATTACCGTTCTGACAACATGAGCGACGAACATAAGGAGCGCATTGTTGATTTCCGCAACTATGACAATGGCGGGCGCTGGTATGTTCTGCTCGACGAGGCTCATAAGGGTGTCGCCGAGGATGCGAAGCGAAAACATATTCTCAACATCCTGAGCCGGGCCGGGTTCCTCTTCAACTTCTCGGCGACTTTCACCGATACGCTCGACCTGACGACAACGGTACATAATTTCAACCTGGCCGAGTTCATTTCAAGCGGGTATGGCAAGCATATCGCGATTCTAAAGCAGGAACTTTCAGCCTTCAAGCGGCGCGGGGGCGGCGACTATACGGATGACGAGAAACGAAAGGTCGTGCTCAAGAGCATGATGTTGGTGGCCTGCACGGCGAAAAAGGTGCGTGAACTCCGGGCGGAGTCGGGTATACCCGGTTTGTACCATCATCCATTGCTACTTGCCCTGGTAAATTCGGTTAACACGGAAGACGCCGACCTAAAGTTATATTTCCAGCAGTTGATTGCCATTGGCCGGGGACAAGTATCCGATCCCATGTGGAATACGGCGCGGGAAGAACTGTGGGAGGAATTGGCGGGCGAACCGGAATTCCTCTACGAAGACCGGCGAAAACTCCATTTCGCGGAAGACGACATCAAGGGCCTCCGGCCTGCGGATATCTGGCGCGATGTCTATAATAGCGAATCGGGCAAGGCCGGGGAGATTGAAGTGCTGGTGCGGCCGGGGAATATCCGGGAGATCGCCTTCAAACTCAAAACATCGGCCCGTCCCTTCGCCTTGATCAAGATCGGGGACATTACGACCTGGCTCAAGGAGAGCCTGACCGGTTTCGACACCATCGAGACGCTGGATGACGAAAGTTTCTTCGCACAACTGAACCAGCCGGATTCGTCCATCAATATTCTCATGGGATCTCGTAGTTTCTATGAGGGCTGGGATTCAAACCGACCGAATGTGATCAACTTCGTCAATATTGGGACCGGTGACGATGCCCGGAAATTCATCATACAGTCCGTGGGGCGCGGGGTGCGCGTCCAGTCCTGGGGCGGGGCGCGCAAGCGGCTGGAGGAACTCCATGACGCCTTTGATGACAAGGCGTTGTTCCGCCGTCTGCGGGGGAAAGCCGAAGCGCCTGAAACGCTCTATGTTCTCGGAACCAACCGGGAAGCGCTGAACGTGGTTCTTGAAGAACTCAAGAAAGAGAAGCCCTTGAAGCAGGACTTCCTGCACTTGGAATTGAATCCAGATGCCGGGAAAAGGTTGCTTCTGGTGCCTGAATATCGGGATCAGGGCAAGCCGCTGATGGAAGAGCGGGCGCCTTCGAAATTCGAGATGACCACGGAAGACTACGATCTGGTGGCAAAGTATGATGCCGCCGTGAAGGATGACCGGGTATTGCTATTGGCGCACGGTGGGGCACCCAGCCTCGTACAGCATTTTCGGGATTCGATAAAGGATTCGGATCGGTATTTCGCCAAGCAGAGTGCCCGCAGTTACCGGAACATGGAAGTCATGGTGGGGCGGGTAATGGATTATTTCGGCCTCCGGATGCGTGAAGTGGAACGGATGCGAGAGTTGGAGGATGACGACATCGTCCACTTTAGGCAGATGTCGGTCGACAAGGTTCATGCGGAGGAAATCCAGAACCGGGTGAATCGTGTCATTTTCTCGCAAAAACCGGAGGCCAAAGCGCGTGTTGCGGAGTTGAGTCAAAAAGTTGTGCAGATGGAGCTCGGGTTGCCTGAGGCGGCTCGGGCTATGGAGGACGAGGGGCTGACCGGACGTGAAACTTACAATCAGGACCTGACCTTGGAGTATTTGGCAAATCACTATTACCTGCCGACGGTCTATTCCAATGGGAAGCGGCTCGACTACGTGCGGCACATCATTGACACCGAAAGTGAAGTCAGATTTCTGGGGGTGCTCCGCGACTACGTCAAGAAACCGGACTGTATTCTTAAGAAACTAGACTGGTGGATGTTCAGCAAGTTGGATCAATACCTCGATGATCCTTTCATTCCGTATTACGATCCCAAGCAGAACCGGGAGGCCCGTTTTATTCCCGATTTCATCTTTTGGGGACAGTCAGGAACGAACTACGTCATTCTCTTTGTGGATCCCAAGGGTATGGAACAGATTGACTGGGAGCGAAAGGTTGACGGTTACTGCAGGCAGTTCGAGGACGGCAAGGGGAGTCCACGGTTTTTCTGCTACGACAAACTCACGGTTTCCGTCCGGATGTCGCTGTTTACGCGTGACCGCAATAAGTCTCCTGAGGGGAGCTACAAGCGTTTTTGGAACGATAACGCCCGGGATCTTTTTACCGGAATGGTGGACTTTGGCTCACGCAAGCCGATCCTTACCACTGGTGTTCTGCCCGGAACAATCTGACGTTCGCGGGGGGCAGGCTCTTGAGGACTTCCGAAACCGGGCGGGGTTCGCCGGGAAGACGGAGAAAAGGGCGAACATCCGAAAGAGGCTGGAGCACGAACCGGCGGTGTGCCCACTTGGGATGGGGAAGATCCAGAATGCCGTCGGCCTGACTGATGTTTCCCGCATACAGGATATCAATATCGATAGGGCGCGGCGCATTGCGGTCCTCGGTGCGCACACGGCCCATGTCCGCCTCGATTTTGTGGATGGCGTCCGATAACGCGGCAAGCTCCATCGTGCTTTCGATGATGATGACCGTGTTGAGGTATTCAAGCGGCTTGTATTCCGGTTTTACATCCACCGGCTCGGTTTCATAGAGGGGTGCCTTGGCCAGAATATGGGTTCCGGGCAGCTCGGCAATCCGGTGAACCGCCTCGCGCAGATTGTCGAGGCGATGATCCAGATTCGAGCCTAATCCCAGTCCGATTTCCATTAGCGTAAACCAAGGACATCTTGCATATCGTACAAGCCGGGTTTTTTCCCGGCGAGCCAGAGGCTGGCCTGGAGTGCACCCTTGGCGAGGGCGTCACGGCTGGTGGCGCGATGGGTGAGCTCAACGCGTTCGCCCTCGGTGGCGAAGAGGACGGTGTGTTCGCCGACGATGTCGGCCGCTCGAATGGCATGGATGCCGATCTCGCCCCGGGGTCGTTCTCCACCGAGTCCTTCACGCCCGAACACGGTCACATCGCGAAAGTTCTGGTTGCGCCCCTGTGCCACCTTTTCGCCCAGGCGCAAGGCGGTTCCGCTGGGAGCGTCCTTCTTGAATTTATGATGTGCCTCGGTGATTTCGACATCGTAGTCCAAGCCGAGCGCCTTGGCGGCCTGTTCGACGAGGGAGAAGAGCAGGTTAACGCCGACGCTCATGTTGGGTGCCCAGACGATGGGGATGACCTTGGCGGCCTCATCCACGGCGGCGCGTTCCATTGGGTTGAGTCCGGTGGTTCCAATCACCACGCCCTTTTTGTGTTGGATGGCCAGCGCGACCGTGACGGGAACATTCTCGTGGAAACTGAAATCAATCAGGATGTCGGCGGCCTTCACGGCGGCGGTGAGATCATGGGTGATGGTGATTCCATTTTCCCCGATGCCCGCAATCAGCCCACTATCCTTGCCACACAGCGGACAGGTAGCCGTATCGACGGCGGCAACGACCTGCATTCCGGTCACAAGTTTCGAACACCGCACCAGCGCCTGGCCCATCCGGCCTGCCGCCCCGACAATAGCGACTTTAATCATGACATCATCCCTTCAGTGTCTAAGTTGAAATACCCACCCCGGGCACGCGCAAAGTCTCTCACCCCGCGCCCCGACATGCAATCATTTCAATCTTAATCGACACGTTTGAATTCCGTCAACGATTCGAAGTGGGCGGTTCGAGGGAAGAGGTCGAAAAGTTGTGAAGTGTGGATTGAATAGCCTCCCTCTTTCAGCCAGGCGGCGTCGCGAACCATGGTGTCGGGGGCGCAGGAGATATAGAGTAGACGACGCGGCGTGTGTTTGAGGATTTCCTGAACCAGTTTTCGACCCAGTCCGCTTCGCGGCGGATCGACAATCAGAGTGGCTTGATTGGGATGATCGAGTTCAACATCCAGAATACCCTCATTCGCCGTGGCGGACTTCCAGTGGGTGTTCTTCAGGCCCAGCTTCCGGGCATTGTACTCCGCCGCCTGGATTCCCGGACCATCCAGATCAATCCCGAGAACCTTCGGAATTCCCAGCGTTGCCGCAGCCAGGGCAAACACGCCCACCCCGCAATAGAGATCAATCACGGTGTCGGGCAGGTCAGCCTTCAATCGTTCCATAACGGCGGTCACCAGGCGGTCGGCCATGGCCGGATTCATCTGGTAGAAACTGTTGCGTGGCACGGAAAGCGGCCCGATGACCGATGATTCCACGAGCCACACATCTTTTTCCGATGCCCGGTTCCGCCACCACTGGGCGCCATCCTGTTCCGTCCACCGGAAGGTGACGGTCATGCCGTCCCTCAAAGTTCGGAAAAACGAGGGGTCACCGCGTCGTTCTTTTAGGATTTCATTTAACGGAGCTGCGGCCAGAGGACAAGCGGGAACATCCAGGACGGTGGTGTTGTCGGCCATGAAATAGCCCAGTCGCATCTCCTTCCCGTCCGCCTGAGCATGAAGCGCCATCTTGTTCCGGTAGCCAAGCGGCGAGGGGGCTGCAACGGGCGGGAGGAGGCTGGGTGGACTGCGACCTCCGGGCGCAGGCAGGGCTTCATAGGCTCCTTCCGGATTCTGACGCCGCCCGGAGGTCGGCGCCCACCTTGCGAGAAGGGCACCGAGCTGGTTGTTCTTAATGCGGACTTCTTCCTCGTAGTCAGCATGTTGGTAACAGCAACCGGGGCAGCCTCCTTCGCTAAAGCTACGGAGGCCAAGGGAGGAGGCAAGGGGGCAGGTGGGTTTAACGCGGTGGGGGGAGGCGGTCAGGATTTCGAGAGGTTCGGCTTCCAGGAAATCGCCGCGATCCCGGGTGATCTTGACCCGGACAGTTTCGCCGGGAAGAACGCCGGGAACAAAGCAAACTTTCCCATCCAATCGCCCGATGCCGCGACCGCCGTAGGGAAGGTCGGTGATGGTAAGAGACGAGGCGGCGGTCATGGTTCTTTGGGTTGTCGTTTTGTCCCGGCGTACAGCGTAAAGGCCAGGAGGCGACATTCGATGTTGGCATTGAAGAAGAGAATGCGGCGGGAACTGCGGAGGCCGACTTTCTTTCCGAGAACGAGGTTTCCGGTAAAGACATAGCCAGTGTAGCCGCCGCATTTCTGTTTGAAGAAATCGCCGATCCGGCGATACACGGGCTCGAGTTCAATTTCATCACCCATGCGCTCGCCGTATTCCGGGTTGAACAGCACCACGCCGCCGCCTTCAGGCAATGGCGTATCAGCGAAATCGCAGCTGGTGAATTCGATCAACTGTTCCACGCCTGCGGTGCGGGCGTTCTGCCGGGCGGCCTCAACGGCATCGGTACGGATATCCGAGGCGATGATTTTTCCGGTGAAGGGCCGCTTGGGAAGCACCCGGGCTTCCTGTCGGATTTTCTGCCAGGCCACGTCATCAAATCCCTTGAGGTGCATAAACCCGTAATTGCTACGGAGCAGGCCCGGGGGCCGCCCCTGTGCTAGTAGCGCGGCCTCGATGGCGAGTGTGCCGCTACCGCACATGGGGTTGATGAAGTTGCCTTCCCCGGTCCAGCCCGTGGCGCACACGACGGCTGCAGCCAGGGTTTCGGCCATGGGGGCGGCCATGGGGATTTTGCGGTAGCCCCGTCGCGACAGGGCCTCGCCTGAAGTGTCAATGTAGAGTTTGGCTTCGCTCTGGTTCCAATACAGGAAGACAACCGTTCCGCTCCGCTCATTGCCGGAGTCCGGGCGCACGCCGGTTTTGGCGCGAATCCGATCCACGATGGCATCCTTGGTTTTGACGTTGGCAAACCGGCTGTCCCGGATGGCCGGGGTATTGATAAACGAGGTGACGGTAAAGTAGCCGTTGTCGGGGATGATGTCTTCCCAAGGGAGAATTTGAATCCGGGCGTACAGGTCGTCCGGTTGGTGTGCGGTGAACCGGTCAAGTTCCAGCAGCACCCGGTTGCCGGTATGGAGCACCAGGTTGAGCCGCATGGCATCGGCGAGGGTGCCGCAGGTTTCCACGCCCGCTTCCAGTTCCGCCTGGATAGGGAATCCGAGCGCCGTGAGCTCCGCCTTTAGGTAAGGTGGAATGCCCTTTGCGCAGGCAATGAGGAGGGTGAAGACGTTAGACGTGAGAGGTGAGGCGTGAGGGGATTCATCATTCATCATTCATCCTTCATAATTTCCTATGCGCCAGCGCAGGAATGCGGCGGCGGGTATTTTCAAGCGTGGTTTTATCGAGCGTTACTGTGATGGCTTGTTCGCCCTCCTCGAGACGTTCCATGATCTCGCCCCAGGGGCCGACCACCATGCTGTTTCCGTAGCTGGCGATGCCCGTGTGGGGATTGGTTCCGCATTGATCGGGAGCCACCATGAAACACTGGTTTTCAATGGCCCGGGCCCGGAGCAGGATCTCCCAGTGATCCTGGCCGGTGCGCTGCGTGAAATTGGAGGGAAGGAAGAACAGGTGGGCGCCCTGTGACGAGTAATGCCGGAAAAGCTCGGGGAAACGCAGGTCGTAACAGATAGCCATGCCGCATTGCCAGCCGTCGACATCGGCGATCACGGGGGTCGAGCCGGCGGTCCAGAGATCGCTTTCGCGAATGACCTCGCCGGAATCGAGTTCCGCCTCGAAGAGGTGGATTTTCCGGTAGGTGGCGGTCACCTCGCCCCTGCGGTTGAGCAGGACGCTGGTGTTGTAGACCTTGGCTTCACTGGTTTCAACGATGCTGCCAGCCAGCACCCAGGCGTTATGCCGATGTGCCACTGAGGCCAGCAGATTCAGGAGCGGGCCGGTGAGCGGTTGGGCGGAGTCCTGATAGTCCCGGTCACTGCCCCGGATGGCGAAGACTTCGGGAAGGGCGATCAGATCGGTAGTGCCGACTCCGGAAAGGAGCTGCTTGAGGCGGCCCAGATTGGCCTGAATGTCCCGCCCGGCATTGATTTGCACGAGGGTAACGCGAAGATGGTTGGATTGAGTTGTCATTAGTCTATACCGAAAACGTCACAGCCCCGTATCCGACCACCCATTGTCCCCGGCTTTCGGGAAAGTCATCGCCACTATTGCGATATCGCAAGAGCGTTCCCTTCGCGACGCCCCGGAGCTGGGAGTATTTCATGGCAGTGATTACCGGCCCGATTCCGCAGAAAATCTGCTGGCTGTAATCCCAGTCATGCATCACTCCCATGGTGTCCATGGCAACCACTTTCCGCAATGTGGCCTGATCCGTCTTGCGAACCTTTTCGTAAGAAGAATCGTGGAGCATATCAGAACTGGCGATCACCAGAATCTTTTTCTTTCCCGCCAGCGTGTTAAGCGCCTTGGCCAGCGCATCCAGAGAGGCGGAGTCCCGTGCCCCGATCAGCGCCATTACCAGGGAGGCGGAGGGAAGAACCGTTTGAATGAAGGGAATCTGGTTTTCCAGGGAGTGCTCGCCCATGTGGGGTCGGTAGTCGGGCCGGATGCGCGGATCGGCGGCAGTCAGAAGCGAGGCGACATCGGTGTCCATCGCAATTTCCCCCAATGGGGTCACGAACGTGGTTCCATCCATAAGCGCCACACCCTGTCCCTCGCCCTTGTGACTGAACCCGAGAACAACAACCGTTTCAGGAGCCCCATGCACGGCGATAGTTTCCTGAATGGCCCGATAGGTATAGCCTGCCACCTGGCCGGAATAGAGATACCCGGCATGCGGGGCAATTGCCGCAACGATGGGGTCTGTCGCTTCGGGCACAAAAGCCTCCTTAATATAGCCCTGAATGGATTCCGCTAATTCGACCCGATTCGACGGAAACCACCTCCCGGCTCCAAGCGCACTTCTGATTACTTTTTGTGCTTTGATCATACGCTACCACCCCATGCTCAATCCCCGCTGATGTAGTGTAGCGTAGCCGCCCGGGTTGACAAGCGGGAAAAGTTGACAGGGTGAACGGTGTGTTTCATCATCGGCTTCTCATGAATCCTACGCGAGAATTAGAAATGCGTTCGGCGGCCGTAACGCTGTCGGACATGGAGATCTTTGTTTTCCCCGAGCTGATGATGGCGCTCCTGCTGGCCTTGGCTTTCGATCCGACGTCCTCAACCTTCGCGTCGCGGATGCCCTTCAGAGATTCGCGGACGACCATTCGCTGACCTTTATCTCAACGACATGCTGAAAACGCGTGACAAGCACATATGTCTCGACTTCCACGCCGCACAGGGCTGTCGAGGGTGCTCGGGCGAAGGACTCCAGGTGCGGATGCTTCCGCAGGAAAGCGGCGAGCAGCTGCGACGTCTGCTTATCGCCCATTTCGGCGGCCCGGCCCATGACCGTCACGGCCGCCCCGGCAGTGAAATCCTCGACGGAATGCGTACGGCTGTCGATCAGCAACGACACCTGCGGAGCCGCGAACAGGTTGCGGTACTTCGTCGTCGCGCGACTGGTCACGAACGCGAGGCGCCGGAGATCTTCGGAAGCCACAAACGCCACGAGGCTGGTGTAAGGGTGGCTGTCTTGCTGGGTCGCCACGACAGCGAGACGCTGTGTCGTGAGCAGCGTTCTCAGCGTGTCAACGGCGGTTGACGGGCTCTCAGGCATGGTTACGGAGTTTCAGCTCGAGCGGGTGAGGGTTCAGGTAATACTGGTCCTGCAGATACGTGATGCCGTGCTTGAGGACGTAGTGCCTGAGCATGGTCACCGGCACGACCAGCGGCACGAGTTCCCGGTGGTAGCCTTCGATGATTCCCGCCAATTCCTTGCGATCCGCGTCATCCACGCCTTCGCGCAGATAACCGAGCATGTGCTGGAGGATATTCGTGTGTTTGCGAACCGTGGCGAGCGTCTTGAGTGCCCGCATCAACTTGGCCTCGTACTGCGGGATGTGCGCCCGGGCATCCCTAGCCTTCAGGCCGGCCAGTTCGCGCCCCATCTCCCGCATCAGCGTCTCGTGATGCGATTGGATGAGCAGCTTGTTCTGCGCGTGAAACGTCATCAGCGTAGCGAGCGTCGGGCTGGCGCGCACGGCTTGACGGAAGCGCCATAGTGTGAAGACCCGCTCGATGAAGTTCTCGCGCAGGTCCAGATCGTTCAGCCGCCCTTCCTCCTCACAGGGCAAGTTTTGAAAATGCGCCATGAAGGCTTTTCCGAACAGGCCTGGAGCCTTACCGGAAACACCGCCGTTGTCGTTGTAGACCTTGACGCTCTCCATACCGCTACTGGGGGAGCGAGCCTTAAAGATGAAGCCGCCTAGGTCTTCCTTCTCCAGTTCCACGACTCGGCGCGAGACCCAATTCTGCATGCGCTCGGTGTGATCAATCTTGGTGCGCGTCGTCATGAGCCGGGGATTGGCGGGGTCGCCGATCAGGCGCATGGACTCACGCGGAACCCCCAGTCCACACTCGACCTCGGGGCAAACTCCGACATAGTCGAAGTACCGGCCGAGCGTGTCGGTGATAAAGTGATCGTGCTTATGCTGGCCGTCGTAGCGGACCGGTTCACCGAGAAGGCACTTGCTAACACCAATACGGATTTTGTCCATAATGCACCTCAGCAGCGTGTCAGGCTCCTTTGGTCCAGTTTTGCGTATGTCCGGAACCCGAGAAGTACAAGATTGAAACGGTTGTGCTCATAGAGACGCTCCTGTAAGCCTGTTTACTTGCCCGCTCCGGCAATATAGCATCCAGTCGACACGGCTGTCGAGTCCAGAGTCGCCAGTTTGCGGCAATGCGGCAGGGCCATTTCATCTGCATTGGACGGGGGGGGAGAGGGTTGCCGTGTGGGCAACTTAGTTTTCCGTTCGGGCGTTACGGCCGAGAGCAGTTGCAGCGTTTTGCCATCGGTGCGGGCACTGCCACGCAGCGTCTTTCCGTCAACCGCCAGCCGTGCAAGGATCGAGAGTTCTTGTTCCAAAAGCCAGTCACCAACTTGAAACCAGCCGTTGATTTTGACCGCGAGAAGGGGATCCGGACGCAACTTGATCCGAAACGAATAGGACCCCGATAAAGGGGCTGTATCATTTCACGTATCTTGACTTCCCCTTCCCGATTCAGGTACATCCTCTCCATGAAATCGCTTTTTCAGGAAGGTCCCGGCGGCGTGCCCGTAGTGCCAGGAAAGTGTTTCCCTATCAGACCAGGAAGGGCCCTGCGCCTGTTCGGCCTTCTGCTCGTGGTCGCCGCGGCGGGGGGCTGCATGACCTGGCAACCATACTGGCCGGAAGCCGGCGCCGGAACGAAGGCCGACGCCGGAGAGGTGGCCCGGTTGACGGCCGAAGCCGGACGCCTGCGCGCGGCGGCGGACACGCGGGAGGGGATCGAGGCTGCTGCGGAAGCCTGCCGTCGCGTGCTGGCCGTCGATCCGGGTCACAACAACTCGCATCTGACCCTCTCTCATCTGCACCTGTTGCTCGGGGACGCTTACTCCATCCGTGTGGCGGACAAGCGCACGCACTTCCGACAAGCCATGGTGCATGCCGAGTGCGCCATGTTCGTGCATGCCGGCTTCAGGGAGCGCGTACAGCGGGGTGAGCCGACCTGGGAGGCCGTGCAGGCCCTGAGCGGGAACGAGATGGAAGCCATGCTGCACTGGGTGGACGCCGTCTTCTACCTTTTTAAAGACGGACAGTCCCATGCCGCCCAGGTCTTCAACCTGCGTTGGATCGGGAGGGCGCGCGTGGTCATGGATCGGATGAGCACCGTGGCCCCGGACTGGCATGGAGGCGCGGTGCATTTCGTCTGGGGCCTGTACTATCTGTCGCTTCCCGAGCGGGCCGGGGGAGACCGGGCGCGTTCGGCGGCCTGTTTCGAGAAGGCCATCGAGTTGGGTCCCGACCAGCTCATGCACCGCTGGGGGCGCGGGAAGTACTACCAAGTCAAGATGCGCAACGCGCGCGGGTTTGAGGAAGACCTGCGCTGGGTGATCTCCCGCGACCCGCGCTCGAGTCCGGGCGAGTACGCCTGGAATGCTTTCTTCGTGCAAGATGCGCGGCGCCTGCTCACCCTGCGGGCGCGGCTTTTTCAGGAAGGCGGGGTGCCGTGAACGTCGCGCGCGCCGCCGCCGTGGCCGGGCTGCTTCTGGCCGCTGCCGGGTGCCTGTCCGGCGGGCGCCCGCCCACCGCGGCTTCGTCATACGAGCTGTCGGAAACGCTCGATCTGCGCACGGGGTCGTACCGCCGCCGCTTTCTGTTGCATGTGCCCCCGGAGGTGCCGACCTCGCGCGCGCTGCCGCTGGTCGTGGTGCTGCACGGCGCTTTCAGCACGGCGCGGGACATGGAGGCGTGGACCGGCTGGAGCGCCCTGGCCGATCGCGAAGGGCTTGTGGTTCTCTATCCCGAGGGAATCGGGCTGCTGGGTTATCTGCAGCACTGGAACGCCGGGCACTGCTGCGGCCGGGCGGTACAGAAAGGCTGGGACGACATCGCGTTTCTCGACGCCGCCATCGACGGGGTCTGCGCGAGCCTGAACATCGACGCGTCCCGGATCTACATGGTGGGGCTCTCCAACGGCGGGATGCTCACCTATCGGTACGCAACCGAGCGCACGGCGCGGCTGGCGGCCTGCGCCGTGGTGTGTGGCGCCATCGGCAGCCGGAATGACGCAGATGAGCCAGTCTGGACCCTTCCGGTTCCCAGCCTGCCGCTGCCGGTGCTGATCCTGCACGGCGACGCCGACCTGACCGTGCCGTACGACGGCGGGGTGCCCATCGACCGG
This sequence comes from PVC group bacterium, assembly GCA_945890715.1. Lineage (GTDB taxonomy): Bacteria > Verrucomicrobiota > Kiritimatiellia > CAIKKV01 > CAITUY01 > JAABPW01. The sequence continues at coordinate 17,605 of CAMDCX010000007.1, forward strand.
AAGAGCGGACGCCGCTACAGCCCGGTCTCCGAGGCCGTCGCCTTCTGGCGGGCCGTCAACGGCTGCGGGCCCGAGCCGCAGCGCGAGGATTCCATCCCAGGCGGCATGGAGGAGGCCTGGTGGACGGACCCCTCAGGCACCCGCGAGGTGCGCCTCTGTCGGCTGCGCGGCTGGGGGCATCAGTGGCCGGGCGGCTCTTTCACCGCGGCCCTGTCGCCAGAGCATCCGCTACACGCCTTCGAGGCGGCGCCGTTTATCTGGGAGTTCCTGCGCCGCCATCGGGCAGACTGATCGGGCTAGAGCGAAAACGTCTCGTCGTGGATAGCGGGCTGCGGCAGGCGGAGGTCGCGCAGTAAAGTGCACCCCATTGGCTAGACAAAATATTCCTGAATTAAGATAGATAAACGGGGGCGTAATAGCGGACTGTGATAATTGTGTTCGGCTGCCTCCTTCTGTGTTTCGAGGGAAAAGTTGACAGGGTGAACGGTGTGTTTCATCATCGGCTTCTCATGAATCCTACGCGAGAATTGGAAATGCGTTCGGCGGCGGTAACGCTGTCGGATATGGAAATCTTTGTTTTCCCGGAACTGATGATGGCCTTGTTACTGGCCAATCTGATGTCGCCGCGCCTTTGGAAGTGGCGGGAGGATCCCTGGTTCAGTGGATTGGCGAAGATGAAGCCCTATCGCCGCATTACCCGCCTGAAGCAGTACATCATGGATCACTATGCTTTCAATCTCGATCTGGACACCTGGGGTCTGACAACCCAGGAGCGGGAAATGGCGCGGTTCCGGCCCTTTCTGGACGAGACGACCCTGCGTCAGTCCAACGCCCTGTTCGGCTATGAAGGTGATAAATATTATTTCGATATCGATATCCGGACCCATTTCGGGTTGCACAAGTATAACAGTGAGACCATTCCTTACTGGAAGACAGAGACGGTGGAGGCCATGGATGCCTTCCGTTACAAGGAGGGCTATTCGACCGGCGCAGGGGAGTGCGTTTCCCTGGCCGCATTGTATGCGGCGGCTTTGTTTGTTGTGGCTGGAATCCCGCTGAAGGATATCTACCTTATGGCCACTCCGCTCCATTCCCAGAATTATGTGGATTTGGACGACGGGATCCTGACGAATAACCGGCGGCTGGTGACCAAGAAGATGTGGTGCAACGGGACGGCGCTCTCGGCTCAGGCCCGACGCGCCCTTGAAAATGAGCATGTGACGGTTGTGGCTCATGAAACCGGCTGGATCCACACGGTCTATCCGGAGGCGACGATCAGTCCGGAGGTGTATCAGCGGTTTGCCGGAAAAGTGAAGGCCTTCCTGGATACGCCGTTGACTGATGAAGTAATGGGGAATTTCCTGCGCCACAAGCGGGATATGCAGAAGTGCTTCCAGCTTCGTCATGCGATCCGTGGGGTGAATCATTTTGTTCCCCTTGAGGTGGCCTTCCAATACGAGGAGGGAAGTTCCGCGTTGGTCACCGATACGACGCGTGACGCGCTGCTGGCGGAGATCGATATGGATCAGTTTGTGCCGGGGCCGCTTCCGGGGCGAATCATGCTGAATGACCTGGAGGATTTTGTGCGCCGGGAAAAACCCGATCTGAACAGTCCTGAGGATAGTGCCCGACTGAAAACCCAATTCGCGTGTTCCTGCCTGAATGCCGAGTGGGCGATGGAAAGCCTGATCCGGTTTTGTCACATCGAGCCTCGTCTGCCCGTTGCCGCGGAACGTACCTTTACGCCTTTGGGTGAACCGCTGGCGATTACCCGCGAGATGACGCGGGAGTCGGTGATTGCGCGGCTGGAGTCGTTGCGCGCCTCGCTTCCCGTTGCCGACCTAGCCTTTTATGCCTACCGGGATTTGAGCCGCACGGAGCCCGCTCCTTTTCTAAAGGCCGCGCTTGAGAGGAATCCCGTATCGGTTGCGGGAACGAAGCTCATGACGGACGATGAGGTGGAGGCGGTGATTGCCGCCATGCCGGGCGACTCGATTTATGATGAGCCCGGCCGGTTGGCGCAACCGGACGAAGTGTGGAACTATGGCCGGGGCGATGGGGTGGAGAAAGCCCTGTTGCTGGCGACTATCCTCAAGGCGCGTTCGGCTGGAGTGTCTGCACGGATCGACGTGGCACCGGACAAAGCGGCGCTGGTGATGAAGGATCGGCGAATTGAGTTTGTTTCGGCCAAGGGATTGCGGGAACAAACATGGGAAATCTAAGCTCCTTATGATTGCCCTGGTTGAACAATTTCTGGATCATGTTTCCTTTGAGCAGGGGTTGAGCCCGAAGACCCGGGAAGCCTACGGCAATGACCTGGCGAATTTTTCGGGCTTTGCCCAGGCGGCGGGAGTGCATGCGCCGCGGGAGGTCACGCGGAAACTGTTGCTCGACTACCTGGAGCACGAGCGGGACAGGGGACTCGCCATGAATTCCATTTCGCGACGCCTGGTGGCCATCAAGGTGTTCTTTCGATATCTGGTTCAGGAAGGGTTGCTGGAGAAAGACGTCACGGCCGTCATGGAGTCGCCCCGTCTCTGGAAAGTGCTTCCCGGCACGCTTTCGGTCAAGGAAGTGGAGCGTCTTCTGAATGCCGTAATCGGCGACGATCCCCTGTCGGTTCGGGATCGGGCGATGATGGAACTGCTGTATGCTTCCGGGTTGCGGGTTTCTGAGCTGGTGAATCTGACTCTGGAAGACCTGCATCTTGACAGCGGATATTTGCGGTGCACGGGAAAAGGGAACAAGATGCGGGTGACGCCGGTGGGGGGGAAGGCGGACGCGGCTATTGACCGGTATCTGGCCGAGGTCAGGCCGATTTTTGCGAAGAACCCGGCGGTGCGGCAGGTCTTTCTGACCCGGCGCGGAACGGCGTTCAGTCGCAAAACGGTATGGAAGCAGATCGGGCTTTTTGCGCGGCGTGCGGGGATTACGAAGGCGGTGTCACCCCATACGATGCGACATTCGTTTGCCACACATTTGCTCGCCAATGGCGCGCCCTTGCGTATGATTCAGGAAATGTTGGGGCACGCGGATATTGCCACGACCCAGATCTACACCCATGTGGATCAGAGCCGGCTGAAGTCAGTGCATCAGCAATTTCATCCACGGGCATAGGGAAAAATAAATGCAAACCACGGAGGGACGGAGGTTGAGAGAGAGAAGAAAATGTTTCGCGATTTTCAAGGAGGGCGAGTACTCCCTCCTTGAAAATCGCGAAACACCACTTTCCGAGAAAGAGGGAGTATTGGCTTCTCCTGATTTCCTCCAGGAAGGCGTTGCGGGATCTGAAGGCGGAGTACTCGCCGCCTTCAGATCCCGCAACATTTGCATTTTCCTCCTCTCTCCCAATCCTCCTTGTCTCCGTGGTGATGAATTCTTTGGTTTACCAGGGAGGTTGTTATGTTGTTGAGGTTAAGAAAACCGAATCCGTACCGGGAGTTGGAGAAGCGGCTGGGGTATAAATTCGGGAAGCGTGAGCTACTGGAAATGGCCTTGATGCACCGGTCTTACCGGTATGAAGCCAAGGATGTGGCTGCTGACAACCAGCGCCTCGAATTTCTGGGCGATGCCGTGGCGGGATTCCTCGCGGCGGCGCACCTCTACCGGATGAACCGGGACGGGGATGAGGGAACCCTGACGGAATTGAGAAGCCGCGTGACGAGCGGAAAAGCGCTGGCGTCGGTTGCCCGCGAGATCGGGCTGGGCGAGTTTATCCGACTGGGCAAGGGCGAGGAGCGGGCAGGCGGGCGGGAACGGGAAGCTCTTCTGGCCGACGGCCTGGAGGCCGTGATTGGCGCCGCCTACCTGGATGGCGGCGTCAAGGCAGCGGAAAAGATTGTGGCCAAACTGTTGATCCCCCTTCTTGGCGCAGTCCCCTATCAGGAGTGGGAGGAGAACCCCAAGGGGAAATTACAGGAACTCTCCCAGCGGCTCTACGGGCACGGCCCGGAATACCGGTGTGTTTCCGAGGTAGGCCCTGCACACCAGAAACACTTCGTTGTTGAGGCGATTGTGGGTGGAGCGAAATTGGGCACCGGCGAAGGTGCCAGCAAGCGCGCCGCCGAGACCCTGGCCGCCACGGCGGCGGTTCGGAAGCTGATGGCCGGGAAATAAATTCTCGATTTTCGCCATCTGAAACGTTTCAGATCGATTTCTGACAGCGAAAGTCTAAAAGGCGGTCGTATGCGATAGCGCCCCGATCGAGCAGGGTATCCTGCTGCTGCGCGGCCCAAAAGTGATTTTGGATAGAGACTTGGCGGCGCTTTACGGGGTGCCTACCAAAAACTAAACCGGGCTGTTAAGCGTAACCTTGATTGCTTTCCGGCCGATTTCATGATTCAACTTACAGCCGAGGAGGCGGCGGCTTCAAGGTGCCAATTTGGCACCTTGAAGCGCGGCCAGAATATCAAGCACCTTCCCTGCGCCTTCGCGGAACAAGGTGTGGCCATGCTATCGAGCGTGTATCGAAGTTCATTGAGAATGGCTAGGCGTTCCGCTACAGTGCCGGGCCATGACAACAACAGAAATCCTGGCGCGCGTGGATCGGCTTGCGGTGGCCTTACGTGAGTTGACGGAGCAGCAGTTCCACCTGATCGAGACGGTGGTAACGCAGTTTCGCAAACCCTTCCTGAAGATCGAGCTGGATCCGGGCTCCGACATCGTGGACGCCCGGTTGTTGCGTGACTTTGGCGACGTGCTACGTATCCATCATTGCTTCTCAAAGGAGGCGCTCTCGAAGGACCGGTTCGAGTATGCCCTCGAAAAGACGCTCACCCTGTGCGGCAAGACGGCGGCGCTGGCGGCCTCGCGAACCAATCACGGCCATGATCTCACCGTGGACGGCGTGTCGTTCTCGCTGAAGACACAGGCGGACAAAGGCATCAAGGAAACGGAAATCCACATCTCAAAGTTCATGGAAATGGGCAAAGGGAAATGGCCCAAGACCGCTGACGGTCTCAAGGTTTTGCGCGAGACGTTTCTACGGCACATGGATGCGTATGAGCGAATCTTCATGTTGCGCTGTCTGTCCAAGGATCCGGCTTGCTGGCGGTACGAACTGGTGGAAATCCCCAAGGCATTGTTGCGGGAAGCCGGGGAGGGCAAACTCGAAATCCAACGTAAGACCAGACAGGAAACCCGGCCAGGGTATTGCCGTGTCAAGGATGCTGCCGGGGACCTGAAGTTCGAACTATATTTTGATGCCGGTTCGGAGCGGAAACTCCAGGTGCGGCATCTTCGCAAAGACCTGTGCCAGGTCCACGCTCAGTGGGAATTCGCTACGGCGTAGAGCGGTAGCGCAGGACCGGCCTTGCTGAGCCGATCCAGGGCAATATTCACATACTCCGGGTTGAGTTCAATCCCTGCACACTCGCGGCCATACTCGCGACAAACCAAGCCGACGGTTCCGGATCCAAAGAATGGATCCAGCACTTTGGTTCCCGGCTTCGACCCGGCCAGCAGACACATACGCACAAGTTCCGGAGGGAAGACGGCGAAATGTGCGCCGTGGAAACCGTTCGTGTTGATGTTCCAGACCGTGCGGCGGTTCTTAGGGTCCTGGCCGTTCGCGGAAGGCTCACGGATGGCCTCGAAATCGTAGAAATACGACTCCGCCTTGCTCATCAGAAAGACATACTCATGTGCCCGTGTCGGACGATCCTTAACGGACTCCGGCTGGCAATTGGGCTTGTTCCATACAATATCTGACCGAAGAAACCAGCCGTCCGCCTGAAGGGCGAGAGCCAACCGCCACGGTACGCCGATCAGGTCTTTTGGTTTGAGGCCTTTTGGGGTCGGAGGGCGGTAGCTCATGGCGCGGCCCGCATTCTTCTTGTCCGGAGCGCGCCAGCGCCGGTCTCCGCTGGTGTAGGAATCGCCGATGTTGAGCCAGAGTGTTCCGTCTTCGCGAAGCGTGCGCCGGACTTCGCGGAAGACGCCGACCAGATCGGCGATATAGGCGTCGGGGTCATTCTCCGCACCAATCTGGCCGTCGATGCCATAGTCACGCAGACCCCAGTAGGGCGGACTGGTGATGCAACACTGGTAGGTGTTGTCAGGGATCTGTGAGAGAGCTCGGCGGGAATCCCCCTGGACGATCCGGATATCGCCCTCGTGATAGACTTCCCTGACGCGTGTCTTTCGCGCCACCCCCTCTGCCGTCGGATAGATCGTTTTCATGTTTGCCTCTACAGTTGCTCCAACTTGCGTTGCAGCAGGCTGCGGGCTGGTACTGGTGTCGCGTTCGCCTCCACCTTTGAGGAGTTCATCGGCAGAAATGCCGAGCACTTTGGCCAGGCGTGGCAGGATTGTGGTGGGCGGGTGCTCGGTCTCGCCTTCGTAATAAGCGATCATGCGCCGCGATACGCCGAGTTTCTGGGCAAGTTCTAGTTGCGTGAATCTCCCAGCCTTGCGCAGTTCGACCAATCTTGCTCCAAATCCTGAAGTATCCGTCATGCTCTTTTTGGGCATAAGACTCTCCTTGGGTTCGATGACGTTCGAAGCATATGAAAAAGTTTTTTTCATCGTGAAGGTTTTTACAAACCTCAGTAAAAATGTACGTTATTCGTACATTGCGCCATTGTTAAAAGCAAGCCTTCTTTCGAGCGAGAAATGTCAGATGAAGCAGTCTTACTGAATCAGGGTCATGACGACCATGATGATGCTGATGGAGGCGGTGATGATGGCGCCGGACCAGGCAACGATGTTGAAGCCCCGGCTGTTGACGTGGGCGCCCATGATGGTTTTGTCGCTGGTGATTTTCAGCATGAAAAAGATGATCACAGGCAGCAGGACGCCGTTGATGACCTGCGAGAGGAGCATGATGGGGACGAGCATTTTGCTGCTGGCGGCCAGCGCCACGGCGGCTCCGGCAAAAATCACCACCGTGTACAGGGAATAATACTGCGGAGCCTCGGTAAATTTCCGGTTCACTCCCCGCTCCCAGCCCATGGCCTCGCAAATGCTGGTGGCCGTGGAAATCGGCAGAATGGCCGCTCCAAACAATGAGGCGCTCATCAAGCCGAATGCGAAAAGACCGGCGCAATAATTTCCCGCGACCGGCTTCAAGGCCTTGGCGGCATCCCCGGCGGTTTCGATGGTGATGCCTTCCTTGTGAAGGGTCGCGGCGCAGGCGAGCACGATGAAATAACAGACAATCGTGACGACAATGGCCCCGGCGATGGTGTCCCACTTGGAGTAGCGGTAGTGCTTCAGCGGAATGCCTTTTTCCACAACACTGGCCTGCTGGTAAAACTGCATCCAGGGCGCGATGGTGGTGCCCACAATTCCCACGATCATGTAGAACGAGGCACTGTTCCAGGAATTGGTCGGAACCACGCTCTGATAGGCCGCCGTCGACCAGTCCGGTTTGGCGAGGAATCCTGAAATCAGGTAAGACACATAAAAGACGCAGGCTACGAAAAAGACCCGCTCAATGGTTTTGTAGGATCCCTTGATGACCATGTGCCAGAGTAGGAAGGCCCCGATCGGGACGGCCCAGAACCGGTGCAAACCGAAGATTTCAGCGCTGGCGGCAAGCCCCGCGAAGTCGGCGATAACGTTTCCGAGATTGGTGAAGAACAGCGCAATCATCAGATAAAAAGACACGCCCAGTCCGAACCGTTCCCGGATCAGGGCTGACAGGCCTTTTCCGGTTACAACACCCATGCGGCTGCACATTTCCTGGACGAGAACCAGGAGCAGGCAGGTGGGTGCCAGCACCCACAACAATGAATAGCCGAACGTGGCGCCTGCCACGGAATAGGTGGCTATTCCGCCAGCATCGTTGTCCACATTGGCGGTGATAATGCCGGGCCCCACGACCAGGGCGAACAGAGCCAGATGCGCTTTAAAGTTTTTCCACCGTGTCATAACACCCTTATGAATCCTTTAGAAAATCAGCCAGTTGTGACAGCACGCTATCGTAGCGGACAATCCCCTGGAATAACCCGTTTTCGTCGACTACGGGAAGAGCTTGGAATCCGTACTTGGCAAATTCCCGGGCCACTTCCTTGAGGGGGGTGTCCGGCGAAACCTGAACCAGTACCTCGTCCATGATCGTTCCCAGAAAAGCCTCGGGTGTGGCGCGGAAGAGTCCGCGAAGGCTGATGACGCCCTTGAGCGCCCGGTTTTCGTCCACGACGTAAATCAAATTATAGATTTTAACGTCCTCGGGGAGTACTCGAAGCTTTTCCAGGATGGAGGCGGCTGTTTCGGTGGTCAGAGCCTCCAGGCAGTTGGTATCCAGTACGCCGCCAGCGCTTTCCTCCTTGTGCGCCAGAAGTGTCTGAACCTCGGCGGCCGACTCGTGATCCATTTGATTAATAAGCCCCTGGGCATCGGGTCCCAGATCGCGCAACACCTCGGCGGCCTCATCGGGAGGCATCTCTTCCAGAATGTCCGCCACGCGGCCGGGTTCCCCCTGCGAGACCAGAGTTCGCTGGAACTCAGGATTGATCTCCTCGAGCGTGTCGGCAGCGGTTTCGACTGACAGGGAATTGAAGAGAACCTGACGATCCTTGACGCCCAATTGCTCGAGAATGTCGGCCAATTCCGCCGGATGAATGTCGGCAAGCCGTTCCTCGGATAATTTGGATACTTTAACGCCTCCGGGACTTCCGCCGGGTGACATGACCTGGATATTGCGCCAGGTCACAAAGGTGTCCTTGAGAGTATAGTCAAAAAGCCATTGCGCGAGAAAGGCAACGAACCGTTCAAAACGAAGCCGACGCAGGATGCCACGCAGACCCACCTCTACATGACCGAAGATCAGTTTATTTTCGGAATAGATGAGATGGACATCGTTGACCCGTAACACCTGGGCGCCTGACACATCCACGACCTGATCGTCCAGCACATCGCGGCGCGCCCAGAAATCCGCTGGCGGTGCTGTCTCTGACACTCGTGTGAGGATGATTTCTTTTCCCGTCATCATCTTCACGGCGCTCCAGGGCAGGATCGTGTGTCCGTCGCGGGTTGAAACATCCAGACTGATGGAGAGTGGATAGGAGGTGTGGGTGGATGCTCCGATGTCGTACAGTTTTCCGAACGGGCGGATTTCATCCTCGTAGCGCACCGGTTGACTCAACAGGTCGGAGAAGTTGTAAAAGACAACCGCTGGCATGGCGTTTTCGCCGATGCCGTTGATCCGCGGTGAGGCGGCGTTTTCCATTGTTTTGACGGTTTCTGTCATGGCTTGGTTTCCGGCCTTTTCCGAAGGGTGGAAATGAAGGCAGGGATGCTATGCAAGAGGCTGAACCTGAACAAGGAAAAAGGGAGAGATCAGGTATGGGGTCACTAACGAGGGGGTAATGGCTTTCTCAAGGCTCCGTGGGAGGGGCGCTGTGCGCCGCGACCTTCTCCCGAGAGCCTGTAGAGTCCCTGTCGCGGCGCACAGCGCCCCTCCCACAAAGAACAAAGTTTGGAGCCGAAGACGGTTCTACCCCCTCGTTAGTAACCCCTTACGAGATCAGGGAATGGGGTGGGTGTCGAGTGTTCCTGTTGAGAGGGGACGCTGGATCCGGCTTTCCTGCTGGAGGGTGGCTAGAACGCTGGATCCACAGGAAACCAACAGAATCAGACACAGAGTGCTCATGGCCTTCGCCGTTCTCCGCGCTCCCAGGATGAACAAAGTCCATGCCAGCCAAAGCCCGGAAAAGGCGACCGCCGCCAGAATGGACCGTGAGGCGCAGGCCAATCCATAATGCCAGAACAGGATCATCCTGAGCCAGGAAACAACCGGGGTTTTGAGGCCGTCTTTTTTGGCCTGGGCGATGGCAAGGTTTCTCTGAATGTCCGCGGCGCTTCCCCCGTAGCGTTCGGCACGCAGGAGAACCGTAATGGCGTCCGACGGCTTATCAGCCATCAACAGGGCGGTTCCCTGGTTGTAGAAGAGCGGAGCATTACGGATTCCCAAGTCTACCAGCTTCTGGCAGGTTTCCGCCGCCACCAGGAAATCCTTTGGAGCCTTCGCCGAGCCCAGTTCCGCTGCGGCCTCATCACGGATAAAGGTTCGTTCCGCAGGAGTAGAGGCGCTCACGGGCTGGATGGCGAGGAGAACGAACATGAGGGAAAGAATTTCAGGCGTGCCGGTTTTTGTTCCGGTTGTGTTGAGATGCCGCTCAATTTCAGCGAGCAGGGATTCCAATTCCGCCGAGCTTCTGGGCGCATCCGCCGGAGTGGTTTCGAAGGCGGCGTTGAAGTGATGTTGCATCAGGGTGGCGAATTGTTCCGCTAGAGAGGCGGGAATGCCCTTTTGAGCCAGAAGATTTTTTGCATCCGATGGGGTCATGGATTCGGTTCGGGTGTTAAACCGATCCGCAAGATACCGCCGCAGGATCAGGCAGGAATCGGTTCGATTTCCGGATTTCAGGGCTGTTTTGGCGTGAGCAAAGGCGGCCCGGCGTCGACGCGATTCCTGAAAGGCGGGCCGATGACGCCGGACCAGAATCCACAGGAGGCTCAAGCCGAAAAGCACCGGGCCGGTGAGGGCGATTCCCAGCAACCGGAGCGGGGAGCCAAGCAGGGGTGTCGTTTCGGCGATGGCCGGATCCATGCGCATTCCGGCGGGGCGCATGCTGGCTTCCTCCTGCCGATGAAGAATGATGGTTTGATTGGTTGAGCCACCCACCACTTGGGCGGCGGTTACTTCAGCCGTTTGACGAACCTTCAGAGGAATAGGCTCGGTTCTGACGGTTCGGTATTGGCGGGAGGTGACATCATAGAAGGATACCTCAACCGGGGGGAATTCGAATGAACCGGAATGGCGGGGACGAAGGGTATAGGAATAACGACGTTGGTTGTCCTGCTTTACGGTCTGAACGGATTCGTCATAGAAGTCGAAATGATCCAGCAGATTGGTTTGAAGACTGAGTTTGGGCGGGGTGAGGTTGCGCATCTGGATGGCGCCCGAAAGAGTCAGGGTCAGCTTGAGTGGATCCCCCACATTGCAGGTTTGTGCGTCCAGCGCGGCCTCCGCCACAAGATTGCTACCAATCGCCCCGCTGTAGGAAGTGGGCCGGGTTTCTTCGGGAGGGGGAATAACCCGGACGATTGCGGCGTTGCCCACAGCGAAGATGGATTCCCCTTTGGCGTTGCCCGTTTGGTCGACCGAAATGGGGACATTCCCCTTGAAGATGGCCGGGCCGAACGTGTAGGAGCCTTCCGAGAGCGGGGAGAAGGGAATAGTGATGCCGTACTCCCAATAAGCCTTTCCGTTTTCCGTAATGGCTCGACGATCCAGCTTAAAGCGGGCGGGCGTTCCCTGCTGCCCCATCATCGCGCTGAAGTCAAACATGTCGGTCTGGGCCGTATAGTTATTCAGAGTGAATCCGGGTTGATTGCGTTGGACAAGCCGTTCATTCAAGAGGCGCTGGTAATCCGGGCCCTTCAGTCCGTCAATTTCCTTGGCGTTGAGGTAGTCCGCCTCAAGATGCGGGGGATCGGCGGGGAAGAGCGGATCCACCTCCGCGAATGGCCCGGGCAGCCGGCGTATTTTGATTGAGAGCCGGATCTCAAAAGGCTCATCAACGAGAACGGTGTTTCGCGAGGCGATGACGGCGAGGGAGACGGTGTCCTGCCGGGTGATGCCGGTGACCGTCACGGTCGGGCCGATTGCGGTCAAAGGGGTTCCGGCCACGGTGGCGGTGATGGGGCCGGTGTTGATCGTTCCTTCGGTGGCGGGGGTTAGTTTGTAGGTGAAGCGTCGCCCGGTAAAGCCTGTCTTGGTCATCCGGCCGTTGACGATGGTGATGCTGTACTGGCTTGCCGATTGGCTTCCCAGTAGCTCAATGGCGCAATTCCGGATGGCGGAAAGATCAGGGGCGTCCGGATTGTCGGCGCCGCCGACTTTTAGCTCCAAAAGAAAAGATTCCCCGAGATAGACCCGGTCGCGATTGATAGTCACCTCAAGCGTGGGGGATTCGGCGAAGGCGGCGAGGGGAGCGAATAAGAGAAGCGATAAAAAGAGAAGATGACGCATGCTCCTCACCAGTCTCTTTCCGCAGGAGACATGGGGATTGCATTGTTACGCTCGCGCTTTTCCTGCTCGTGTTCCTTCTCCCGCTGCTTGGCTTTTTCCAGCATCCGTTGAAGATCGTCCTTCGACATCTCGCCTTTTTGAGGTTCCGGCTTGTCAGGTTTTTTCTGTTCCTTGGGTTGCTCTTTGGGAGGATCCTTGGGTTGGTCCTGTTTCTGCTGATTGTCTTTCTGATCCTGTTGTTGGGAATTATCCTGAGGCTGTTTTTCCTTGGGCAGGAGTTTTTCGATTTCCTTAAGCAAGGCGTACGCCTTGCGCTGGTGGGGCAGGGCGGTCGTGAGATTGGTGGCGGCTGTTTGAGTGGCAAGGGCCTGGTCGGTCAGGGTGACAATTTTTGCGCGATCTTCGGCGGAGAGGATCACTTCGGTGGTATTGGTGCCGGCAGGCTGGTTCGTCGAGGTGTTCTCGATGGGCTTACTGATTCCTTCTGGCGGCACGGTCTGCTCAAACCGTTCCTTGAAGAGGCCGGTGAGGACGAGGGCTTCCGACTGGTCATCCTGACGGGTTTTGTCTTGTAAGGCGATCATGGCATTGGTCTGGCGCGCAATGTCTTCCCGAAGCAGTTGTTGATACCCGGCGATTCCTTTCCAGAGGGTGTAGAGAGAGGATTCTGCCTGTGCGGCGGACGGGGCGGCGGAGCGATCCAGGTCGCGTAGCGCGGTTGATACCCCGAAAAGCTGATCCCGTATGGCTTCGGCGAAGGCGTTGACCTGGGCGAGTTGTTGCTGGGCATTGGTGTTGTTGCCCGAGGATTGCGATTGTGAAATGGCCTGAAGCAGCTTTCCCTTGAGCGGGATCATGAGGTCTGCGGTTTGATCCTGTTCATCGGCCAGAGATTCCAGATCCCGGATCAGGGTGGGGGTGGTATTGGTGAAGGCGGCGGGGATGGACTGGAGGAGTTTGCGTTGCTGGAGGAGCATGGTATCGGCGAGGGACCCGGGCTGTGCCTGGCCATGCTCGGCCATCAGGCGGGCAATTTTTGCCTCCTCTTTTACGGCGGGCGCGAGGCTCGCCACGACGGCCAGATTCTTTCGGGTTTCCGGGTCGTCGAGTCCCTGATAAAGCGCTCTTTGAAAGGCTAAACCGGCCTGATTAACGAGTTTATCACGCTTTTCTGGCGCAGCAGCGTCGGGTGGCTTGGCGTCAGATTTCGGTTGGGTGGAATCTGCGAAAAGTGCACAGCCGAGGTTATAAGCGGCGAGTGAACCGCGTTCCCCTTCCACGCTGGTTATGGAGCGGAACACATCGGCCGCCTCCCCGGCTTTTCCGGCCTTGAGAAATGAACAGCCGGCGTTAAAAAGATACTCGTCCCGGGTGGCGTTGGCGGCTGTTTGTGCGGCGCTCTGGTAGGCGGCAGCCGAGTCGTCATATTTCCCGAGGAGATAGAGCTTTTGGGCCAGGCGCGCCCCTTCCCGGCCTGGGGGAGTATTCGTGACGGCACCGGAAACAGGAAACCCACAGCCCAAGACTCCAAGTCCACAGACCAGTAAAACAGCAGAGCCTGTCCGACTTCTGATTTCCGACTCCTGACTTCTGACTCCTGACTTCTGACTTCTGACCGAAATCTGGCCCCGGCTGAAGAAGGCGACGGCTAGGAAGCAAAGCATGGCAGGAAACAGGAACCACTGGTAACGCTCGACGGTGCGGCGCTGCACGGATTCTTCCAGGTCGCGAGCCGAGATTCGGCTGAGATGATTGCGATAAAGATCGCCCAGTTTGACATTCGCCAGGCCGACTGGAACATAGGCGCCGCCGGTCTTTTCTGCGATATCCCTCAGGATTTCATGGTTCAGCTTCGAAACAACGGCTTGTCCCTGAAAGTTCATGGTTTCCTTCTTGTCGGTGGCCGAGGGGACGGGTGCGCCTTCGGTGCTGCCGAAGCCGACGGTGAAGATGGCCACTCCTTGTTCCTTGGCCTTGGCGGCCGCCTCGGCTGATTTCCCCGCCAGATCCTCGCCATCGGAAACCAGGACGATGGCTTTATGGGAACCCGTGTCGCCCTGAAAGGTTTTAAGCGCCTCCAGAATGGCGTCGCCGATATCTGTTTCGCCCGGGGGCGCGGAGTCCACTCCGGTACCTTCCAGGGTTTGGGAGAGAAATCCGTAATCGGTGGTGAGTGGGCAGAGCAGGAGCGGGCGACCCCGGAAGGCGAGAAGGCCGACCCGGTCGCCGCGCAGTTGCCGGATCAGGTCAAGCAGATCCACCTTGGCCCGGCCCAGGCGGCTGGGATGAACATCGGTGGCGAGCATGGAGCGGGACACATCGAGTACCACCAGAAGATCACGACCCCGCTGATACACGGTTTCCTCTTTCGTGCCCCACTGGGGACGGGCCATGGCAAGCAGCGCCAGCAACAGACCGGTCATCAGGAAGGCCAGTTGCCAGTCCCGGCGGACGGGCGATGACGGAGGGGCGAGTTTGGCCGCCATGAATGGGGAGATGAAGGTACGGCCGAGGGTTTGGCGTTTGGACAGGAAGCGCCAGACGAGACCGACCACGGGGACAATCCAGAGGAGAAGCAAAATCCAGGGATATTGGAATTGGAGGTTCATGGTCAGGAGTTAAGGGGTTAGGTCCTGAGGGGTTAAGGGGTTAAGGGGTCGAGGGTTCATAAGACTTGCCTCCCTAGCCAGGTGTTCAGGGCGGCGCCGAGGAACACCAAGGCGAGGCCGGGAATGAGGAAGAAGAGAAAATGCTCGTCATACTTGTTGAAGAGTTCGGTATTGATGGTTGTTTTTTCAAGCTTGCTGATGGTCTCCAGGGTTTGTGCCAGACCTTTCGGGTCGGTAACATTGAAATAGCGTCCGCCAGTGGTTGTGGCAAGACTGCGGAGCTGGGTTTCGTCCAGTGTGACATCTCCATAGCCGATGGTCTGGCGGCCGAACATATCGCGGGTTAGAAAAGGCGCCCTGCCGGTAGTGCCGATTCCAATGGAGTAAACCTTGATTCCCATGGTCTTGGCGGCCTTGGCGGCGTCCTCGGGTTTAATGAGGCCGGTATTGGATTCACCATCGGACAGGAGCACCATGATTTTCGATTTAACCTCCGCGTTTTCCATCCGGGCGCAGCCGGTAGCGAGTGCGTCGCCGATGGCCGTCAGCATTTCCTCCTGATTGAGGAGCTGGCCGCCCTTGTCGAATTGTTCACGCGGGGTCTCGACGCCCTTCAGGCTGTGAAGCAGGGCATCGTGATCCAGTGTGAGGGGAGCCCGGCTGGAGGCGAATCCGCCGAAGGTGATCAGGCCGATCAGGTCGCCCGGCCGTTTTTGGATAAATTGGGCAAAGGTCTCCTTGACCATATCGAGCCGGGTGCGTTGTTTATCCCGGGTGGAAAAGTCGAGCGCCTGCATGGAGCCTGAGCAATCCACGACCATCTGGATGGCGATGGCGTCGGATTTCCGGAGGGTGCGCGAGAAAATGGTTTGCGGGCGGGCCAGGGCAACGATGGCCAATGCGGCACCCAGGAGATACAGGATTGGCGCCAGCGGCCGGAGCCGGGTTCGCCAGGTGGCGCGATTCGCAGGCAGTCGGTGGAAGGGCGAAAAGACAAGCGCCTGCTGAACACGACGGCGGTAAATGAACCAGGCTGCCGCCGCAAGGGGCAGGAAGAGCAGTAACGCGATGGGAGTTCCGAATGTCATAGGGTTTCAGATTTCAGAGTTGAGATATGAGATTCATCGGATTCGATGTAGGTGCGGGCGGTTGAAAGGGCGGAGTCCACGGAGGTGTGGTCGGGGCGGAAGCCGGCATATTTCACCAGGTCGGCGGCCTGCATGAAGTCGCGCAGGCGCTTGACCACATCATGGGAAAAGCGGGGATCGCGGGAAACGATGAGAAGAAATTCCTCCGTGGTTTGTTCCGGGGCGCGGATGGAGTGAGCCCTCTCGATATACAGGCGCACAATCAGGGTCAGCTCAAAATAGAACTCCTTGACCCGGTCATGGCCAACCAGATCTCTCGCCATGAGTTCAGCGAGCTCGAACAGGGCGCGCTCCCGAGGCGACATCCGTCGGAGCTTCACGGCACGGCGAAGTTTCCGGAACAGACGCCACGCTCCGTAGGCGAGCGCGGTAAGGCCAAGAGCCGCCAGGGTATACCCGATGACTCCTTTCAGGCCTGGATAAATCCAAACTGGCCCGCGGGCGACCGCGATTTCTTTTCCCGGATCGCCTTTCAACAAGGGCTCCGAAACGAGAACGACGGGCTTGGTGGGGAACCACGCCTCAAGGCCTGTGCCCGGTTGTTTCCAGGTCACCGCCATGGGGGCAATCCGGTATTCGGAAGCGATTTGGGGAGTGAGCCTGACATTCCGGGTCGCGGTGGTTTTGCCACCGGAAACGACGGGGGGGCTATCGAAACTACCCGCTACCGTGAATCCCTTGACCCGGGTTTCGAGAGGAGGCAGTTTCACCGTCACATTGGTCGGGGATGTGATTTGGATGGTCAGGAGAGTATCCCGGTCAAGTCGGACCACCGGGGGATCAAACGTGAATTTGACGGAGACCGGTCCGCGTGAGGATTCCTCAATACGGGGAGTATTCGAGGGAGCGGGGGTCGACTCAGAGGGTTTGGAACAGGCGGAGAGGAGGAGGGGAATTATGAACACAAGTGAGGCTCTTGCAAAACCCCGGCGGACGGCGAGGCCGCCGTCCCTCCCATCGCGGAAATCGCCGTTTCTTAATGAATTGGGAGGGGCCGCGGCCTCGCGGACCGTCTGTGGGTGGGGTTTTTCACGAGCCTCTAGATCATGATTATGTGACTGGTTCATCATTATCCCCGAGCCGCGCGAACCTGGCGTTGATGGAACAGTTTATGGATATCTTCAATGAACGGGCGGGCGGTGGAGAGATGGAGGGCGTCAATCCGGTGCTTCCGGAAGAGCTTCGCCCGGGCTTCCTGCTCCTGTCGGGCATTGTTCCGGAAAGCGTCACGAAGGGAGGTGGAGGAGGTGTCGAGAAGCTCCAGCTCACCGGTTTCGGGGTCTTGAATTTCCAGGAGACCGACATCGGGCAATTCCTCTTCCCGCGGGTCGGACAGGCTGCAGCAGATGACATCATGGCGGCGCGCGGTGACGCGCAGTTCCCGTTCAAACCCGGTATCCATGAAATCTGAGATGATGAATACCACAGCCCGGCGCTTCTGGACCTGGTTGAGAAAGCGGAGGGCTCCGGCGAGATCGGTGCCGCGCCGGGTTTCCTCGGTGGCGAGAACTTCCCGCACGAGCCGCATGGCGGCGGTTCGGCCCTTGCGGGGCGGGATGGATTTCTCGATGCGGTCGCTGAAGAGGATCAGGCCGATTTTGTCCTGGTTTTTGATGGCGGACAACGCCAGGACGCAGGTGATTTCCGCCGCCAGTTCAGATTTGGCGCGCTGACCGGAACCGAAGGACTGCGAGCCGGAGACATCCACCAGGAAAAGAATAGTGAGCTCCCGTTCCTCGCAGAACCGTTTGACAAACGCGGTGCCCATGCGGGCGGTGACGTTCCAATCAATGGACCGGATATCATCGCCCGGCGTGTACTCGCGGACTTCGTCGAATTCGATTCCGTGCCCCTTGAAGACGGAATGGTATTCGCCGGAGAGATGCTCATCGACGAGTCGGTTGGTGACCAGACGGATCTGGCCCACCTGCTTCATCAATTCTTTGACGTTCAGGGGCATGGTTACGGGACCGGGATTTCATTCAAAATTTTTGCGATGATATCCTCGCTCTTCATATTCTCGGCCTCGGCTTCATAGGTGAGGATGAGGCGGTGGCGCAGAACGTCGTAGGCGATTTCCTTGATGTCCTGCGGGGTGGCGTAAGCCCGGCCATGCAGCAGGGCGTTGGCCCGGGCGGCGATGTTCAGGAACAGGCTGGCGCGCGGGGAGCCGCCGTATTGGATGAAATGGGCCAGATCCAGTTTGTAATCCGCCGGTTTTCGAGTGGCGAAGACAATATCGAGGATGTAGTCGGCCACTTTTTCGTCGCAGTACACTTGATCCAGAATGTCCCGGATGGCCAGAATTTGTTCGGCGGACATGACGGGGGAGACCTTGATGTCCGTTTTCCGGCTGAACCGGTTCATGATGCGGCGTTCGTCATCCTTCGAGGGGTAATCCACGCGGCACTTAAGCATGAACCGGTCGATCTGGGCTTCGGGGAGGGGGTAAGTTCCTTCCTGTTCCAGCGGATTCTGGGTGGCCATGACCATGAACGGTTCAGGCAGGGGATAGGTCTGGTTGCCGATGGTGACCTGGTGTTCCTGCATGGCCTCCAGGAGGGCGGACTGCACCTTGGCGGGCGCCCGGTTAATTTCGTCGGCCAGCAGGAGATTGGTGAAGATGGGACCCAGGCGCGGGGTGAAGGTTCCTTCGCGCGGGTTGTAGATCATGGTTCCGATCACATCCGCCGGAAGCAGATCGGGGGTAAAGCTGATGCGCTGGAACTTGAGTCCCAGGGCCTGGGCCATCGTCTTGACGGCGGTGGTCTTGGCGAGGCCCGGCACGCCTTCCAACAGGATGTGGCCGTTGGAGATCAGGGCGATGAGCATGCGATCCAGCAGGCGTTCCTGGCCGACCAGGACTTTATTGACCTCTTGTCGCACGCCGTCAATCAGTGCTTTTTGTTCATTAATGATATTGGTGGTACGGGTGATGTCGGTTGTCATGGTGTGCTCCGGATTACTTGGCGGTTTCCTTTTGATCCTGCGGTTTGGGTTTGTCTTTCAGTATATCTTGAAATCCCTGGGTCAGGGTCTCTGCGGACTCAGGGCTCAGTAAATAGATCCAGGGACTGAATTTCTCGTTCAGGAGTTTCGCGGAGACGGCCGTTTGGGCGTTTTCCTTTTCCCGGGCCTGGGCAAGCGCCACCTGATTGGTGTCGGCGCCGGACTGGGGCGGGAAAGCAGGCGCCTCGAAGGCCACCGATACGGAAGCATACCGCTTCGTGTCGCCAGCAGGGGACTTGCCAATGCGGAGGGTAACCTTTTCGCCTTTCTTGGACGTTGCGTGATAGAGGATCGGCTTATCTAGTCCCGTTTGGTCAGGAGACAGTTTTGGATTCGCCAGGTCATCAAACCGCAGATAGTTCAAGGCGGATCCCAATGAAGCCAATTTTTGGGAATCCACTTCCTTGTTGTCGGGGAGGGTGCCCTTCATTTTGAGATCATCCGTTGGAGTGGCCCGTGTGGCGTGAATGTCGCCGGTGGGTTTGCCGGTGATCTGGACGGAAATGATGTCGATAATGGCCAGAAAATCAGTGTCGAGCCAGTCTTTATCGCGAGTGGTCACATCGGAAAAAGTGTCCCCGATAAGCGACGTCTGTCCCGCGTCGGTCATGATGAACTGGCTGTCCGGGACTCCTCCCATTCCGGATTCCGGGCCGGGGCGGGACCGGGTTTTCCCGAGATAGAGTGAGGAGAGGGCGGATCCCTGACTGTCCAGCAATTGAATGCGGGTGGCGCACTGTTCCCTGTTTGTGGAGCCGGTGTCGGTAGCGGTCAAGAGTTGCAGTTCACCGCGTTCAGAGGGGGTTGTCTGGACGGTTTGGAGGATTTTGGTGTCTGTCAGTTTCCGTAAAAGATCCCGGATTTTTCCGAAATCGGCGGGGTAATTCCATTTTCCAGGCACCCGCCAGATGCCGTCGACCCGGGTGACCGTTGCGGTTTCCGCCGGAGACTGAATCCGGATCGAGGTGATCTCATTGACTTGCGTTTGAAGCGTTGGAAAGGCTTTGTTTCCCAGTGACGCGGCCTCTGTTTTTCGGGTTTCTTTCCGGGAGCTCCAGGTCGCGAGTCCGATCATAAC
The DNA here is from genome assembly GCA_945890715.1 of PVC group bacterium. Classification (GTDB taxonomy): domain Bacteria; phylum Verrucomicrobiota; class Kiritimatiellia; order CAIKKV01; family CAITUY01; genus JAABPW01. The sequence goes on from CAMDCX010000007.1 coordinate 37,429, forward strand.
GGCCGCGATCCCGGTCAGGGTGATGAGAGTCTTAACGTTCATGTGTTCTCCTACTGTAGGTCATCCTTTTGACTGATTCGAATAGAAACGGTTTATTTTTTCATCCTTCTGAAAGCGGCAAACAAAATTCCCACCAGAATCACGAGGGCAGGAACGAGCAGAATGTTGATGGCTTTGATCGTCATGCCCAGGGATTCGATATCCTCCCTGAGATTGCGGCGAACTTGTTTAAGTTCCTGCTTGGTGTTCAGAACTTCGGTCCGTATTTTTTGCAGTTCGCGGGTCTGTTCCGGGCTCATGATGAACCGCTGTTTTTCATCTTTCTGACGCTGAAGTTCATCGATCCGGCGTTGGGAGGCCTGAAGTTTTTCCTCCAGCCTCTGCTCCTGTTCCATCCAGCGTGACTGGGCTTCGGCCTGGAGGGCCAGAACGCGGGTGAAGGGGCGGTTCAGGGTACCCCGGCATCGGATGCCGATGAGGTCAGCACTGCCAGCCATTTGTTCCACCATATTGGCGAACAGATTGATGTTGTCATTGAACGGCTGGAATCCCCGATAGCCGAACAGGTTGAGCTCCTGCACGCAGAAGTCATTGAACAGCATGTCGACATCCGCCACCAGGATCACATGTCCCTCCTGCTGGCTCTCCTTGAGGAATCGGGCGTCGGTGGTTTTGACACTGTTGGTATTGGCGGGATCCTCGGAGGGGGCGCCATTCGGGAAAGCGGACTTGAACTTGCCCTGGAGGCGGACGGCCAGTGAGCAGGGTTTCGGGTTATTTTTAAGCTCGCGGCGGAAGGCATTGGGATCGAACTGCATCATCATGGCATCGGTCAGGGTGCTTCTTGCCGAGGTGGTGACGAGAGGCGTCATTCGAAGTCCTTCGGCTGGGGTGCCCGAGAAGGAGCCCGCCATGACCATCATGAGCGAATTGACGGGCGCGGTGAGCACATCGTTGGCGGTCAGGTTCTTTTTGGTCAGACTCAGGTAAAGCGGGCTTTGCTCGATGGTGTTGTTCTGGCTTCGGAGCGGGGTGGTGGCGTCGATATCGGCCACGATTTTTCCGGCCTCGAATGTGACGCCCCAGGCGTCAAGCAGTTTGCCGAGGGTCGAGGAGCGTTGGGCGCCCATACCGCCGTAAGGATCCATTGGGGAAGAAGCCGGCTGGTCGGCGACGCAAAAGGGATCCATGAAGGCCAGAAGACGTCCGCCGCCATGAATCACGAATTGGTCGATGGCGTAGAGCGTTTTATCAGAGAGGGACTTGGGGTGAACCACGACCAGAGTGTCCAGATCCGGATCCAACGTCTCGACTGAAGGGGGGATGGAACGGACTTCATAATCCTGGCCAAGATCACGGAAGGCGGCCCAGGACTGGGATTTCGGCTGGCGACCCGGGGGCATGTAGGGCGACGGTTGTGCTCCCAGAACGGGAAGCGGGCTCAGGACGCCCACGACCGGCTTTTTGACGGTGATGACGCGATGGATCATCCGGGTGATGTTGTATTCCAGGAGATCCCCGGTACGCGGGTCAATCAGCGGAATGATGTCCTGTTGTTCACCGGAACGGGCGACGAGCCCAAGGAACAGGCTCGGGCCCGCGGGAGGAAGCATCTGCCCCTGAAGGCCGTAGCGCTGGGCGAGATCCTCGGCGTCGGAATCGGGTTTGGGGTCATATTTTTCAATATGGATTTTGCCGCCGCTGGCGAGTTCATATTCTTTCAGGAGATCCTCCACCTGTTGGGCGAAGGTTTTCAGGGGAGCGGGAACTTCCGGTGCGCTTCCGGTAAAGAAGAACATCAGGGTAACCGTCCGATCCATTTTTTGCAGAACAGCCCGGGAGCCGTCCGACAGGGTGTATAATTTTTCAGCCGTCAGATCCTGCCGAAGCCGGAACTGGCTGAGGATAATGTTGGCGGCGACCAGGATGGCCAGAACCATGATCAGTCCCAGGGTGCCCCCGCTGAGTTTCCAGAATCGGGATAGTTTGGTGTCCATAGTAAGTTTCTCCGGAGTATTCATTGTAAAATAGGGGATTACGCGGCTTTACGGTTTTCCAGAACAAGATGTGTGGCGAATAACATAAAGAAGATGACGCTGGCGTAATACGCCAGATCCCGCAGGGCGATGACGCCCCGCTGGATGGATTCATAATGCGGCATGAAGCTGAGGGAGGCCACGCCGGTGACCAGCCAGTTGAGGGAGGCATGATCCTGAGTCGCCCGGATCAATAGATCCGTGACCGGCGGCCACCCGGCCAGAAGCAGGAACAGGCAGATGACCACGGAAATGACGAAGCTGATCACCTGGTTCCGCGTCATGGCCGATGTCAGCAGGCCGACCGAGAGATACATGCCGGCGAGGAGGAAGCTCCCGAAATACCCGGCCAGTGCGACTCCGATATCCGGACTGCCGAGATACAGGGTGGTCAGGAGAACCGGGAAGGTCAGGATTAAAGCCAGTGTCAGGAACGCCCAGGCGGCGAGGAATTTTCCCAAGATGGTCTCGCTCAGCGTCACCGGCAGGGTGAGAAGCAGTTCGATGGTGCCCGAACGCCGTTCCTCGGCCCACAATCGCATGGCGGCGGCGGGGACCAGGATCATGTAGACCCAGGGATGCCAGAGGAAAAAGCCCCGGAGGTCGGCCTGTCCGCTTTCATAGAACCGGCCGACGGCAAAGGTCAGAAAGGCCGTCAGCATAAGGAAAACGACCAAAAAAACATAGGCGACCGGGGATTCGAAATAGGCTTTGAGTTCACGCTTGAAGATGGCTTTGGTGTTAGGGATAAAATTCATGGTTTGCTCCTTTAGTTCACTTTCCGAAGAGGTTCATCGCCCAGGGTCAGGGTCCGGAACACCTCTTCCAAGGTGCCGCGTGAATCGGTGCGGGTCTTTAATTCCGCGGGGGTTCCATTGGCGACGATCCTGCCGTTGGCGATGATGATAGCCCGCGAGCAGATGGCCTCGACTTCCTCCAGGATATGGGTGGAGATGATAATCACCTTGCGGGGGGCCATTTCCCGAATCATGGTGCGCACCACATGCTTCTGGTTCGGGTCAAGGCCGTCGGTCGGTTCGTCCATGATCAGGATGGGCGGGTCATGCAGGATGGCCTGGGCAAAACAGGTGCGTTGTCTATAGCCTTTGGACAGGGTGCTGATGCTTTGGTTCCGGACTTTTTCCAGATGGGCTTTTTCGATGGCGGCATCCGCGCAGCGCAGGCGTGCCGCGCCGGAGAAGCCCCGGATTTCGGCGATAAATCGAAGAAAGTTCACCACGGTCATGTCGCTGTAGACCGGCGCATTCTCCGGAAGATAGCCGATCTGATTTTTGGCGGCGATGGGTGCGGCGATCACATCATGGCCGTTAACCACCACGGTGCCCGAGGTGGGGGGCAGGAATCCCGTGATCATCCGCATGGTTGTGGATTTTCCCGCCCCGTTGGGACCCAGGAACCCGAGGACTTCCCCTTGTTCCACCTTGAACGACACTCCATTCACGGCGTGAATGGATCCGAACTGTTTGTGCAGTTCTTTTACTTCCAGCATGGTGTTTTCCTTTCTTTCGATGTCTATCGCACCGGTATTGATTTGGGTTCCGACGCCACCGGGTCTGTTTTTGGGGCGGTGATGTGGAGCACATTATGATCAAAAATCGCCTGGATATCCTCCTGGTTCCCGGTGGCTCCCGGCAGGCGGAGATGGCGCTCGAACCGGCGGGTTGCAGTCGGGGTGGCTTGATTCACGACCAGGCTGAGGACGGACTCATTCATGCTGATGTGGATGTCGGACTTATCCACGCCGGGCAGGTGGACCGTGATGACATAGGAATTTCCGGTGTCCCGGATACTGAACCCCGGTGTGATCTCAAGGCGGGTCCACCCCTCGTCGAAGCCGGGGGACTGGGTGCCCAGGTCGTTCATCGCGCCGGCGAAGAGGGCGTCAATCTGGCGTTGCATTCGACGCATGTGGGCGAAGGGATCCTCGAGTGAAGCCCCCGGGGTGTCCCCGGGGAGGGGATCCGCCTGTTCGGCCGATGGGGTGCGGAAAGTCTGATCAAACATCCTGTTGATCCGGGCGTGTAGGGATTCCATTTCATCGGTGGGGCTCCAGACGGGGGCTGCCGCCGGTTTCACAGGGGCAGGACGTGCCCGGTTGAGATGGCGCTGGAGGAGCAATCCGAGTTGCAGGAGCACTACCAGGCAAAGCAACACGAGTACGGCGGTCAGAAGCCGGGGCGTGCGAGAGGATGTCAGAGGCTCGTTCATAACGAAGGGGATTTTAGCAAGGGTTGTGCCAAGTATGGAAAACCAGAGGAAAGTGAGGGTTAATTCAAAAAAACGGATATCAACGCGAGAATCCGGCGGACAGTTTGTCCGATCCATCGGACAGTTTGTCCGGTGCTTCGTTTTACATGGATTCTGGTTCCCCGCGTCCTCTTTATTTCTTGAATCTCATTTTCAACAGGCTACTAAGCCACGGTCTGCTCTTTGGTAAAGATTATTGACGAAAAACAAAACCATACATACACTGTACACATGAATGACATCCGATTCGAATGGGATGAAAAGAAAAACCAAGCGGGAAACAAAAAGCACGGAGTCCCGTTTGAGGAAGCTCAGACGGTGTTTCTGGATGAAAACGCAGTGCGGTTTTATGACCCAGACCATTCAGAAGATGAGGATCGATTCATTATGCTGGGAATGAGTTTTAGGCTGAGAATCTTAATCGTATGCCATTGCTACAGGCAGGACGATACAGTGATCAGAATCATTTCGGCACGGAAAGCGGATAAGCAGGAAGCAAAAGGATACCCAGGGTAATACTATGAGAGCACATTATGATTTTTCGAATATGAAGGGACAAAAAAACCCCTACATTGGTCGTTTGAAACAACCAATCACTATTCGTCTGGATAAAGATACAGTGTCCTACTTTAAGGGGCTTGCAACCGAATTGGGCATGCCATACCAAAACTTGATCAATCTTTACCTCAGGGATTGCGCGTTCAGTCACAAAAAACTTGAACTGAAATGGGCATCATAAATTAGCGACTTGCTGTGGCTAAGCGGCAGTCTGCTGGTTTCTACCGTGTTCGATCTTGGTGAATTCCATTCGAATTTCCCTGACTTCGGACTTTCCCGGCTGCCGTCGCTCCTATACACTCCGCCGCATGTCGCTTTCATGGAACGAAGTCCGGATCTTCAAAAAAACCAATGCTGAACAGGTTGTGCAAGAGGGCGTCACCGTTCTGGCGCCTTAGGTGATGCAATGGAACAGGGGAGTGAGCCATGAATAGTGAAACGATGATTTGGTTGGTTGTGATTCCGGTGGTGTTGGCGCTGGTTGTTGCGCCGATTATTTCGGTGATCCTGATGTTCAGGCTCCGGGGTGAGCAAAAGCGGCAGGCTGATGTGCTAGCCCTTCTGCTGGCTCGCCGTGAGACGCCTCCCGCCCTGCCGAAGCCGGTCGTTCCGGTTCCGGAGCCTGTGATTCCCGTAGCGCAATCTATCCCCGTGCAGAAGCCCGTTCTCGTGGCCCCGTTTGCCCCGAAGGAAAAACCGGCCTCCGCACCGCCGCCGATTGTGCCGCCTCCACGCGAGCCAGGTGAATTCCAGACCAAGGCGGCGGATATCCTGAGAAAGATTTGGAACTGGATTGTGATTGGTGACGAATTCCGCCGGCCCGGCACATCGTGGGAATTCGCGGTGGCTACAAACTGGCTTCTGCGGGCGGGTATCGTTGTTGTGGTCGTCGGCATCGGGTTCTTTCTCAAGTATTCCATCGAGCACGGAATGCTGGGGCCGCAGGCCCGAGTCGCGATCAGCGTCCTCACCGGCGTTGGGATGCTAGTTGGCGGCGTAAAGATGATCGGGAAGCCCTACCAGTTGCTGGGGCAGGGGCTAATGGGGGGCGGTCTGGCGACGCTTTATTTCAGCATGTTTGCCGCCTGCAACTTCTATCACTTGATCGGGGCTCTGGCGGCTTTTGGATTGATGGCGCTGGTGACGTTGGTCGCCGGAACGCTGGCGGTGCGATTGAATTCGCTGCTGGTCGCCGTGCTCGGCATTCTTGGTGGCTACGGCACCCCCATCATGCTCAGCACCGGAGAAAAGAACTTTCCGGGCTTTTTCGGCTATATGCTGCTGCTTGGGGTCGGTATCTTGGGCATCGCCCGGCGCCGGCATTGGCCGCTTCTGAATTATCTCGGACTGGTGCTGACCTATGGATTGGCGGCAACGGCGATCGCCAAACAGTATGTCGCCACCGATTTTGTTGACGTTCTGCCCTTTCTCATCGGCTTCTTTGTTCTCTATGCTGCTGTGATGATCCTGCACAATCTGGCGCATGGCGTGAAGGCTGGCCTGTTGGAACTGCTTGGCATCATGGCTAATGCGGTGATGTTCTTCGGCCTCACCCATCGGGTGATCACGACCGGGTATCCTGAAAAGTTTGCGGCCTTTCCAGCCCTGGCCCTGGCGGTGTTTTTTATTGTACTCACGCGGGTTTTCCTTGTGGGAAAACGGCGAGATCGCGGACTGCTCTACACGTTCCTGGCGCTGGCCGCGCTGTTTACGGCCATGACGCCTCCGTTGGCCCTGTCCCGGCAGTGGATTACGACAAGCTGGGCATTGCAGGGCGTGGTAATGCTGTGGCTATCCGGAAAGCTCGAGAGCCGGTTCCTGCGCCTGCTCGGTTGCGCCGCCTGTCTTCTGGCGGTGGGGCGACTCGCCTTCTGGGATATGCACCGGCAATTTTCCCTGTGGCTGCCGCCTGATATCACTTGGGTGGCGTACCTGAAGATTGCCGGGGAGCGGCTCCTGTCGATGGGTGTGCCGATCGCCTCGCTCGGGGTGGCGTGGAAATTCCTGCGACGGCCTCCGGCCTCCGGACCCCTCGCGGTGACTCCCGAAAATGACCTGGCGTCCGATGCCTGGCAGGGTGCCGCCGGGGGCCTGATCGCGGCCCTGGGCTGCGGCGTATTGTTTGTCTATGCCCACTTCGAGTTGTACCGAAGTTGCGGGTTTTTCTGGCCCGCTTTGGCGGTTCCGGCGATGACAATCGCGTGGTTTCTGCTGGGCGCGTTTTTATTGGTGGTGGCGCGGCAGGGAGTCCCCAGGTGGGCCCCACGGGCGCTGGGTCTATTATCGTTCGGGTTGATAATCAAACTGCTCGGGTTTGATATGGACGGTTGGCGGTTGAACAGCAGTATCTGGTGTTATGGAGGCGACTATCTTCCCGGGCTGGCCCTGATCCGGTTTGTGGATTTCGGGCTGTGCATCGGCCTGCTCTCCCTGATCTATGTCCAGACGCGGAGTCATGAGCCCGGACGTCGCGTCGGCCTCGCCGTTGGCATTGCCGCACTGGTGCTGCTGTTTGTGTATTTGTCTTTGGAGATGAACACCGTTCTGGGTCGGTTCGTGCCGGGGCTCCGGGCAGGGGGGATCACGCTACTGTGGGCGGCCTATGCGCTTACGCTGTTGCTGTTTGGTCTCGGCCGATCCGTCAAGGCCCTGCGCTTTGCAGGACTTGCCGGGTTTGTGGTGGTAGTCCTGAAGATCTTCTTTTCAGATCTCGCGCACCTGGACGCGCTCTACAAGATCGTGGCATTCATCGTCCTGGGCCTCATGCTGCTCGGTGCCGCGTTGGTGTATCTGAAGTACCGACAGCGATTCCAAACCCAGACGGAAGGAGATCCCTCATGAAAACAAGCCTGATGACTCTACTCGCCCTTGTGCCCGGTTTGGGGCTTGCGGCCCTGAATCCCGATCATTTCAAGTTCGACCGGACGCTGGAAGGGGCCGCTCCTTTTCGTACGGAAGCCGCCGCTGTGGCACTGGATTCCGAGTTGCACCGGACGGCGTCCGATGGCTACACCGATGTCCGTGTCATCGATGATCGCGGGTTGGAGATTCCCCGTGCGGTTGAGAAGGTTCTCCTCAACGAGACGCGGATTGTTCACCGTTCCGTGGGTTCACGGGCGGCGTCTGTAAGGGAGTTGCCCGGGAATCGGATTGAGGCTGAATTCGTTCTGGCAAGGCCGGAATACCGTGCGGACGGGTTTGACGTCGTTACGCCGTTGCGTGATTTTGCCCGGGCGGTCTCGGTTTCCGGCAGCAGGGATGGCGTGGTTTGGCAACCGTTGGTTCAAAATGCCGACATTTGCGATTACAGCCGGTATCTGGATGTTCGCCGGACGGAGGTGGTGCTGCCACCCGGATCGGGGCCGAATTTCCGGATTGAAATCGGCAATGCATCGGAGGATCGAATCCAGCCGCTCGTCAAGCTGGTCAGTCAGAAAGGCGGTCAGGATTCAGGCGCTGAAATCCGGACGCAGGAATTGTTGCGCACCCCGTTCCGCATGGATCGCATCGCATTCTGGAAGAATGAGTCAGTGGTTGAAAATCAGCAGGAAGCCCGGCGGGAATGGGATCTGCCCCTGCCGATGGTGGTGGAGGATGCCCGCGAGAAAGCGACGGAAATCACGGTCGACACGGCGCGGTTGCCCCTGAATCGGGTGATGCTGGTGAGTACGTCGCGGAACTTCAGCCGGAGGGCTCGAATTCAAATCCAGATTGTTGAGAATGGTGTGGCCCGGTGGCGCGCCCTGACAGAGGCGCGGGTGCGGGATGTGGATCTGCCGGGATTTGTCCGTTCGGATTTGGAGATTGATTTCCCCGAGCAGCGAGTGCGGCAGTTGCGTGTGACCGTTTTGAATGGCGACAACCCGCCCCTGACAGGGCTGCGGTTGCGCGGCTTCGGGCCTGTGTACCGGGTGCTGTTGCTGGCCGAGCCGGGCCGTGCGTATCGCCTATTGTACGGGGCTGAGAGGATGGCGCCGCCGGTCTATGATCTCGATTCGGTGCTGACGCCGGTCCGGCAGGGATTGAAGCCGACAGTGCGGACACTGGGGCCGTCCCGTGAGAATCCCGCCTACCGGCCCGCCCGGGCCGGGCTGGGTGCCTTGCTTAATAACCCGGCTTTTCTGACGGGTGCCATCATTCTGGCCGCCCTGGTGCTCCTGGTGGTGCTGGCTCGTTCCTTTAAGCGGGTGGGGGGCTCCCTCGACGGAGAGGGTGACGATCCTCATTGACACTACCCGCCTGCACTTAGCACACTTGCACCCCTATGGCGGAAATGAATCTTCCAAATAAGATCACGGTCGGGCGCATTGGCCTGACATTTGTGATGGTCGGCTTCCTGACCTCAGGCGTCCCTTATGGCAAGACCCTGGCGTTGATTACCTTTGGGTTGGCCGGGCTGTCGGACTGGCTGGATGGGATGCTGGCGCGTCGGCTGGGAAAGATCACGATCTTCGGTCAGCTCATGGATCCGTTGGCGGATAAGATTCTGGTTTGTGCCGCGTTTGTCAGTTTCGCGGCCATCTCAGTGGTGCCCGCCTGGATTGTCATCACGATCATCAGCCGCGAGTTTGTGGTCACCGGGTTGAGGCTCCTGGCAAGCCAGCAGGGGAAAGTTCTGCCGGCCGGTCCCTGGGGCAAGCACAAGATGATCTGGCAGACCATCACGATTGTCGTCATCATGCTGGGGGTTGCCTTGCAGGAGGAACTCCTGCCCGCTTTTCTGTCGGCGGCCGACCATGTCCGGTTTATGCTCGAATTCGAGGTATATTTCATCACGGCGACACTGTTTCTGACCCATCTGGTGGCGGCGTTGACCGCGATCTCCGGGGTGATTTATCTCTGGGATGGGCGGGATTTATATATGGAGCATACCTAAATGGCACAGGACTGGAATATCAAGTCACGATCAACGGCCTGTGCGGGATGCCAGGCGGGGTTTACGGACGGGCAGCCTTATCACACCCGGCTCGTTTTTCAGGAGCATGATTATTCGCGCGGGGATTATTGCGAAGCCTGCTGGGCTCCGGAAATGGCCGCCAATCCCGGCTACAGCTCGTGGAAGGGGTATTTCAAAATGCCCTCCGCCGAGCCGGATCGGCGGATCAAGAAGGAAACGGCCGAGACACTGCTCCGGGAATTAATCGAGACGGCGGATGCTTCCAAGACCAGCGTCATTTATATCCTGGCCGTCATGCTGGAGCGGCAACGCGTTCTGGTGGAGCGTGAGATTAAAACTTTGGAAGACGGATCTCGCGTGGTGATCTACGAGCACAAGAAGACGGCGGAAACCTTCGCCATTACCGATCCCAAGTTGAAGCTGACCGAGCTGGATGCCGTGCAGCAGGATATTATGGCGTTGTTGACTGGGCAGGAACCGGGAGAGATTCCGGTAGCGGAGCCATGTTCGACCTGAAGATCATCAACGGGATGGTGCTGGACGGCGCGGGAAGTCCGGCGATCCGGACGGACATCGGGATTGTCGGGGATCGCATTACGGCTCTCGGTGATCTCGGCAAGGTCGAGGCTCGAAAGACTCTTGATGCTGAAGCCCGGATGGTCTGTCCCGGTTTCATCGATACCCATTCCCATTCCGATGCCTATCTCCTGATTGAGCCCTCGGCGCCGAGTAAAGTGTATCAAGGAGTGACGACGGAGGTGATTGGTAACTGCGGGGCTTCAGCGGCGCCGCGGCTGGGTGAGGCGCGCATGCCCTCGGATTGGCAGACGCATACTTATCCCGGGTCATGGAACACACAGGCCGAATACCGGAAGTTGCTGGAACAGGTCAAGCCAGCCGTCAATGTGGTTTCCCTGATCGGTCATAATGTCCTGAGAGCCTCGGTGATGGGCTATGCGGGACGAACTGCCACGGCGGATGAACGGGCCGCCATGGAACGACTGTTGGAGCAGAGTCTGGACGAAGGCGGGCGGGGGTTGAGCTCCGGCCTGATTTATCCCCCCGGCATGTATGCGACGACGGAAGAAATCACAGCGCTGGCTCGAGTGGTGAAGCGAAAAGACGGAATTTACACCTCCCACATGCGGAGTGAAAGCAGTCGGTTGATTGAGGCGCTTGAGGAAACGATTGATGTGGGGAGGGCGACCGGGGTTCGCGTGCAGGTGTCGCACCTGAAGACGTCGGGGTCGGGAAACTGGCATTTGATTGATGCGGCACTCCAGACCATCGAACGAGCCCGCCATGAGGGAATTCCGGTGGCGGCGGACCGGTATCCCTACCTCTCCTCCTGTACTGAACTGGATGTTATTTTCCCGGATTGGGCTACGGAAGGCGGGCGTGATGCTGAACTAGCCCGGTTGCGAGAGCCGGCCACCCGCGCCCGGCTGCGGGCCGAGTTGATTGGGAATCGTTCCGAACGGTCCTGGGGCAGCATTACCATCGGATCCACAAGCGAAGACAACGCGAGGTTTCGCGGGCTGCCCCTTGAGGAGGTGGCGGAACGCCTGGGGATGGAACCGGTCGATGCCGCGCTGTTTCTGATCGAGACCGATGCCCTGATGACTAGTGCCTTTTTTCAGGGCATGTGCGAGGATAACCTGTGGAAAATTCTAGCCCAACCGTGGGTCATGATCGGATCCGATGCGTCCCTGCGGGCGCCCCGGGGGCCGCTGAGTCATGATTATCCCCATCCTCGTGCGTACGGCACATTCCCGAAAATTCTCCGTGCGGCGATCGATGGAAAGACGGTTTCGCTGTCGACGGCCGTGATGAAGATGACGTCTTTGCCGGCCGGCCATTTCGGCCTCTCCGCCCGCGGTGAAATCAGGGTGGGCTATGGCGCCGATATCACGATCTTTGATCCTCAGTCCATCCGTGACGAAGCCTCCTACAGTGACCCGCACCGGTTATCGACGGGGATTTCCCATGTTCTGGTGAATGGGACGCCGATCCTGGAAGACAGTCGACTTACGGGGCAGCGCTCCGGCCAATGGTTGTGAGCCGCCCCCGGGCAAGCCTCATGACGCATTCTTAATGGTCTTCGCGGCATCCAAGGCGTTTCGGATCGCATCGGCGATCTGTCGAAGGACGATGGGCTTCATAAGGACCTCATGAATGCCTTCCGTCAGGAGATCCTGATCGGATACTGTCTTGCTGAAGCCGGTGCAGAGCAGGGCTGGAATATCGCGCCGGATCGCGTGCATTTCCCGAACCATTTCCATGCCGGTTATCCCTGGCATGATTTGGTCGGTAATGATGAGATCGAACCGGTTGGGTTCCTGCTTGAAGATGGCCAGGGCATCCTTGGCCCGCGCGGCGGTCGTCACCTGATACCCAAGCGAGGCGAGCATCTGGCTTGCCATGGCGACAATGCCGGGCTCGTCATCCACAAACATAATCGATTCGGAGCCCCGCGGCAGGGGATCGTTTGAGGTGGCGACTTGTTCCGCTGCCTGTTCAATGAGGGGTAGGAAGAGGTGGAACGTTGTGCCCTTGCCGACTTCGCTTTCCACGGTGATGATACCCTGCATGGAGGTGATGATGCCGTGTACCACCGACAACCCCATACCGGTGCCTTCTCCGCTCCGCTTAGTCGTGAAAAAGGGCTCAAAAATCCGCTCCATGACGGCGCGTTCCATGCCATGTCCGGTATCGCGAATCGTGATTTCCAGGTAGGCTCCGAATCGCAGTCGAGCCAGCGCTCCCCGTGTCCGGCTGTCCACGTTAACCGGATGCATGCCGACTTCCAGGACGCCTCCCTTGTCTTTCATGGCGTGGAGTGAGTTGGTGCACAGGTTCATAATCACCTGGTGCATCTGGGTGGGATCGGCTTTCACAATGTCCCGCTCAATCTGGATCTGGGTGTGCAATTCGATGAGGGGCGGAATGGAGCCCCGGAGCAACTGGATGACTTCCTTGACCAGGGGAATCAGGCGGATGGGTTTTACCTCGTGTTCCGTCTGGCGGCTGAAGGTCAGGATTTGTTTAACCAGCTCCTTGGCTCGATGGCTGGCCTTGAGGACTTCTTCAAGATTGGGCTGAATGGGGTCATCGGGCCCGGCGGTCAGCATGGCCATTTCGGTATAGCCGATGATGGGGGTGAGGATATTATTGAAGTCATGCGCGATGCCGCCTGCCAGAGTGCCGATGGCTTCCATTTTCTGGGCCTGGCGAAGCATCCGCTCATGCTGGTGAAGCGTTTCCTCGGCACGGCGATGTTCGGTAATATCCTGGATTTGGATCATAAACCCTTTGGGTTTGAAATCCGAATTTAAACCCAGGTTTGTGACCAGAACGTCAAAATAACTTTTCCCTGTCCGGGTGGACGGGTACCGGGTTTCGCGTTTTACGGCGTCGAAGTCGGTGACATTTTCATAACGGACGGTTCCTCCCTTCGAGATCGTCGTCTGGGATTCCGGAGACAGGTTTTCGGAATCCAACAGCCGGGTAGCGGAAAAAACGGAGCGTTCGCTTAATCCGAACATGGCCATGGCGGCCTGATTGACCTCAGTCAATTCGCGGGTGGGACTGTACAAGGCGACGCCGATGGGTGAGCGCGAGAAGAAATCAGAGAAGCGCTGTTCACTTTCCTTGAGTGCCATCTGGGCCTTCCGGCGGGTGGTGATGTCGTGCAGGTGATAATAGATGATGGGTTTCCCCTCATGGTCGAGGATACGGAGGGTGACCTCAAAGGGCTTTTCCTCACCGCTCTTGGTGCGAAAGGACAGTTCAGTGGTAAGGGCGGCGGGCGGTCCGGGATCCGGCGATGCATCCGGCAGGCGGGCGTCCTTCCATTTTGACAGCATTTTGGCATAACGGGGGGCGCCACCTCCTTCGGAATTAATTTCGACATCTCGAGGAGACAGTGCCAGCAGTTCTTCGCGGCTGAAGCCCAGGCGCATACAGGCGGTTTCGTTGACTTCCAGGAATTTACCCGGAAGGCCTTTCGCATCCACGCCGTGAATGAGGATGGCATCGGGAGTGTTGTTCAACAGGGCGCGGTACCAGTTCTTGTTGGCCTCGGCCGCCTCTTCGCGGCGAAGATGGTCATCCACGGTTTTCAATAATTGACGGTTTGCGGCGGTCACTTTTTCAATGTGTTGTTTGCATTGATTCGACCTTCGGCGGATGATTCCGGCCAGAAGCCCGCCCCCGAGTAGGACAGCCAGGAGAAACAGGCTGACCTTTGTCATGAAAGAGAGAGGCTCCTGATACCCCGTCCATTGGAAGAGAGTCTGGTAATAGCGGGATTTCTTGTTGTGTTTGAGGGAGGTGAGTTCCTCTTCAAGTTTAAGGAGAAGGTGACGGTTGGTGTCGCGCGCCACGGAAAAATGAAAATTCACCGGGCCCGTGCTCATGAGACTGGCGACCAGCCCGTATTGGTCACAATTTTTTGCACTGTAGAAGTGATCGATCAGTCCGCCATCCGCGCGTTTACCCTGAACGGCCTGAAACACTTCGGAATAACTTCGCATTTCCAGAAACTGGCATTTTGTTCGAGCGTCCCGGAGGGTTTCCTGAAAAAGGAGGTAATGGATGTCGTCGCGAACCACGGCGATCGTTTTTCCGTTCAAATCCTTAAGGGATGAGAACCGACGATGGGGGTGGGCAATGATTTGGGCATGGGAGGTGAGGATGGCGCTCGGCCCATAGTCTAACTTGTCAGAACCGGCGAGAGGGAGCGGCGTCGGAACGACCAGGTCGACTTCGCCCTTTGTGAGTTTATTGATGATGGAGAGGCGGGAATCCACCTGGTAGACAAGCTTCCAGCCGGTACGAGTCGCCATATCCTCGAGCAAGTCGATACAAAGCCCCGTCGGCTTTGTTTGATTCTTGTCCAGAGTGGTTAGCGGGGGTTGCAGGGTCACTCCCACCCGGATCGTTTGGGCGGAAATCGACAGCCCTGCAAACAAGGTCAAGATCAGAAAGAATAACGCTCTTTTTCTCATGGATCTACAAGCTAACGTCCGTAAATTAAAACATAATGGGGAAGAAAGTGGAACCAGTAAAGAAAGGGTTAGCACCCTTCAAGCTGGGCGATGGCCCGCTTCATACATTTCCCGTCGATGGACCAGGTTCCCGCGACATATCCCGCCAGAAGGGCATTGTCGCAAACGGCATTGATCAGGCGCGGGATTCCTCCTGAATAGCGATGGGCGAGGTGAAGAGCCTTGCTTTCAAAAACAAGGCGTTCCCCGGCTCCGGCGGTTTTCAGCCGGTGCGCGACATAGGCCCCAATTTCGCTTTCGTCGAGCGGCCCGAGGTGATATCGAACCGTGATCCGTTGCCGCAATTGACGCAGGGTATCGTCGTTCAGTTTGTCAGCCAGTTCAGGTTGCCCGATGAGGACGATCTGGATCAGTTTCTGGTGGGTTGTCTCGAGGTTGGAGAGCAGCCGTATCTGTTCCATAAGTTTCAGGGAAAGATTCTGGGACTCGTCAATCAGCAGGGCAACATTCTCCTTGGCTTCCATTTTGGCCAGCAGGAAGGTGTTGAGGGTCTGGATCAGGGTGAGCATGTCTTTGCCTGTCGTCTTAAGTCCGAAATCCTGAAGGATGGCCCGGATCAGTTGGGCTTCAGTCAGGCAGGGATTGAGAATCAGGGCCGTTTGGACATTCTGGCCGAGTTCCGCGAGGACGGCGCGGCAAAGTGTGGTTTTCCCGGAGCCGATTTCGCCGGTAAGTTGAATGAACCCCTTGCGTTCCCGGATGCCATACATGATGTGATTATGGGCCTCCCGGTGTTGACGGGACATGAACAGGTAGTGGGGATCCGGCGTGATGTTGAAGGGCGCTTCCTTGAGCTTGAAAAAATCGAGGTACATATCAGGGATATCCCGCCTCTCCGGCGAAAGTCCAGGTTGATCGGGTGTCGCGGGTGAGGGGCAGGTTCAGTAGCAGGGCCCGGACCAATTCAAGGGGAATGGCGCCTTCAGAAAGCACGGCGTCATGGAAGGCTTGATTCGTCATTTTTCCTGAAATCACCAGTTCGTGATGAAGAGCTTCCAGTTGAAGGGCGCCCACTGTGTAGGAGGCGGGGTAGAGGGGCGGAAAGTTATCGCCGATGAAACGCCGGACTTCAGCCGTGGCGCCGAGCCGTTCATGTCCGACGCGAGTGACGAGAAAATCGACCATTTGGGAGGGCGTCATTGTGCCGAGATGGAATTGGAGGGCCACCACCACACGGGCGGCCCGGTTGATTCGCCAGAAGAGCATTCCGAGCCGGTCTTCCGGAGTGGTGGCCCACCCCAGATCCCAGAAGCGCCGTTCGCCGTAGAGTGCCCAGCCCTCGACATAAAAAGGGGTGCTGAAGAGCGCGCGGTGGGGGTGATTGCGGCTTGCCACGAATCGCTGGAGATGGTGGCCGGGGATGAGTTCATGGGGGGTAACGGTGCGCATGAAGTGACGGTTATTGCCGCGCATGGTCATGAGTTTATCCTCATGATTCATGTCGTTACGGGCATAGGCAATCATCATGGCCTGCCCGTTGTAGGCGGCGTAGGGAATGGTTTTCAGGGTTTCCGGCGGCATCATGGTCAGGCGCCAGGTCTCCTCGCACAGGGGGGGGATTGTCACCAATTTGTGGTCTTTGCAGAAACGGATGGCGTTCAGAGCCGTTTCACGGATCAGGGAATCCTGAGCGCCGGGAGCCACAAAATCCGACTTCACCCGGGTCAGGGCGGATTTCCAGTCATCACCGCATCCCATGGCCCGGGCCTCTGATGTCATGGCCTTTTCACACCAGGCCATTTCTTTTTCGGCGAGGGACAGGAGTGCCGGGGCGTCATAGGGCAGGAATTCACGACGGAGGGCGGCGGCCACTGCGGCCTGGCCAACAGGCTGGCCGACAAGAGGATCCTCGTCTTTGCCCTTGATGCCAGCCGCATTTTCACGAAGCACCTTGATGTAGTCCTCCAGTGCTTTGTCGGCATCTTCGTAGGGTTGTTTCAGCCACCAGGAAAATTCCGGGCGGAATCCATCGTAAAACGTAAACCATGATTTCAGGGTTCCCCGGAGGAGCGTGGCTGATGTCGCGGCTTTGTTGGCGAGGGCGGCGGTGACTTTGAGAGGGGTGCTGGTGAGTGAATGGGCGCTGTTAGAGGGGGCGGAATTCAAACCCAGTTCGATGCGGGTTTTGAGGTCCTTGAGTTGCTTGGCAAGCTCGCTTACTTGAGAGGCCACGGCGCGGCTGTCGAGAGGCGTGCCCTCCCATCGAGCCTGTTCCAGGGTGTAGAGGATTTTCCTGAAGGGGAGGAGAGAATCCATTTCAGCCCATTGTTTTCGCTCAAAGGCGATGTCATCGAGTCCGCATTCCAGTTCATTCCGGAGGAGGATGAAGTCCACTTTTCCGGAGGGGGGAAGCGAATCGAAATCCACGGTACGGCTCCGGGCCAACCACTGGGTGTACAGGGAATTGAGGCGATCAAACCGTATATCGACTCCGGGCAGATCCGTGGCGTTTAAGACATCCTGCCGGTCGGCGGCAAATTGATGGATCAACCGGGGCAGGACGGGATCCGTGTGGGGTTCGGCCGCTGACGCGGTTTGTGCGGCGAGACAAAGGGCTGTCGCGATCAATAAGGGAAAACAGGCTTGTTTCATGGTCTTGTCCGAGTCTTTCGTTTTCGACGGGATCAGTCGAGTCTAAAGTCAAGGGTTGATCATCGGCGGGCTGAGCCATTTTTGTTCGAGGACATCGAGGGAGGGGGCGTCCTGGGGGTAGGCGGCGGCGAGGGCGGCGGGAAGATCCTTGCCATCCCGGAGGGCCCGGCAGAAAGCCCCGAAGGCGTCTCCTCCGTAGGTTTTGATCAGGAACCCAACCACGCTGGCCGATTGGGCATAAAAAAGAGTCACCCGTTCCCGGTCAGTATCCCGTCGGATATCCAGGTTAAACAGGGTTTTGAGGGGAAATCGACGGGACATCAGGCGGCCGGATGCCGGGGACTTGCGGCCCCCCTGAACCCATTCGGAAAATCCTTCTGTGAGCCAGAGGGGAACGCGGGATTCTCCGATGAAATCGGAGAGGATCAGGTGGGCCAGTTCATGGGGAAGCAGGGTGGAGAGGAAGCCTTCGCCACTCTGGTGGTAACTGGCGATTTCGTGGCGTTGCGGGCTGGCCCGGCCGGCCGCCCAAGCCGGGGCGTCACAAGCTTCTGAAAAGGCTTCAGCAGTGGGGTAGATCAGGATTTTGACCCGGTTGTCCCACAGCCAGAAATTCTGATAGCGCGTGTAGCCGAGATCGGCGGCGATGGTGGAGTAATAGGATTCAGCGCGTTCTGAAACGGTTTTGGCGAGGGAGTCGTCGCCGATATGCATGACGATAAAATGGGTGGAGCTGACCTTTTGCCAGGCCGGGGTATTGGCGGCAGGGGAGTGGCTGGCGGAGAATGCCAGAATGCCGGTGAGGATAAGAAAGCGTCCATTCACGGCTGGATAGTGTTGCGGATAGCCGAGGGAAGGCGAGAAAAAAAAGACCGGCCTGAGGGGGCCGGTCTTTTTGGTTTGTGGAGGCTGTGTTTAGAACACGTAGGAGGCCTTGAGGCTTCCGGCCACGAACTCATTATCCTTGTAGAGTCCGGACGCTCCATCCTTGATATCGCCATCCGGCAGGGTGGTGAACTGTACCCCCGGGGTGATGGTGAGTTGTTTCGTAACCGGAATGCTGAGCGTGGCGCCGACATTCGCATCGTTCAGCGCGCTCTCGTCCACGCCGAAATAGAAGGCGTTGTATTCGGCGGTGGCCGCACCCAGCGAGGCGAAGAGCGCCAGAGTGGCTTTCTCCGTGATGCTGTGGCTGTACGCGAGAGACAGCAGGCCGTAGACTCCGTCGGCCTCGTCGAAGTCATAATAGACGCTCAACGAGGGGACAACCGGCAGGGTGGGCAGGCCAATGGAGGCATAGACTTCGCGGGTGTTCGCGAAGGGGGTATTCGGGAACGAATACTCAATCAAGCCTGCTCCCAGCGCCACGGCGCCCACGGTCTTCGAGTAGCTGAATGTCAGATCAAGTTCTGAAAAATCCGGAGCGTCCTCGGTCACGGCATCCGTGAGGTTCAAGTTTCCCCATGTATTGATGGTGAAGGCCCCCTTGCCGAGGGTAAATGAGGGCTGGAGTACCGCCGCATCATTCATCACCTGGCCGCGCCAGACATATCCGTTCAATACGGTGGCCTCCGCCAACGCAGTGGCCGGCACCGGGTCTTCGGCCAGGGCGGAGAGGGCTCCCCCCAATATCGCTGTGGACATAAGGCAACCCAGGCTGCTGTTCAGTAACCGTCTCATCATTCTGTTTTTATTCATATTCATGACTGTTTCCTTTGTTTTGTTCTGTTCTGTTTTCCAACTTGCTTCGAGTATTGCCCGGGTGGCGGCGTCCCGTTTGGGGCCGCCACCTGGGACGAATTTCATTATCCAATCGCTTCGTGACCTGTTTCACCCGTTCGGATGCGAATGCACTGTTGCAGATCGAGGACAAAGATCTTTCCGTCCCCGACTTCGCCGGTCCGCGCGGCTCCGGTGATGGCCTCGATGGCCGGCTTGACATAATCGTCATTTACGGCGATTTCGAGTTTCATCTTTTTCAGCAGGGTCCCGGCCTCCTTATGGCTCCGGTAGACCTGGGCGATCCCGCCCTGGCGGCCGCGCCCCATTACGCTGGAGGCGGTAACCAGGTGGACTTTGCTTGCCGTGAGCCGTTCCAGGACTTCATCCATCCGGTCGGGCTGTATGATTGCTACGATGTATTTCATTTTATTTCTCCTTCACTTCGTCGTTATGTTGGTTGTTTCCTTAGTCCAGAACGGTATAACCGGTTTCACGATGGTCTGTCAGATCCAGGCCGATCCGCTCGGACTGTTCCGTGGCCCGCAGGCCGATCACCGCATCCACAAGCTTCAGCAGGACGAAGCTGACCACGCCGGAATACGCCACGGTGATCGCCACCGCCTTGAGCTGGATGATGAACTGAGCCGGGTTCCCGTAGAACAGGCCGTTCGCGCCAGCGCTGTTGACGGCTGTGGTCGCCCACAAGCCCGTGGCCAGCGCGCCCCAGATTCCGCCCACGCAATGCACCCCGAAGGCATCCAGCGCGTCGTCATACCCGAGCTTCTCCTTGACGAAGCTGACGAACAGGTAGCAGATGACTCCCGCGCCCAGTCCGATTCCCATGGCACCGCCCACTGTGACAAAACCCGCCGCCGGAGTGATGGCCACCAACCCCGCAACGGCGCCGGAGATCAGTCCCAGCACGGTCATGCGCCGGTTGAAAACCACATCCATAACCGCCCAGGCCAGTCCGGCAACAGCGGTCGCCACATGAGTCACCACGAAAGCGTTCCCCGCCAGGCCGTTTGCGCCCAGGGCGCTTCCGGCGTTAAAGCCGTACCATCCGAACCACAGCAACGCTGCACCCATGACCGCAAACGGCAGGTTGTGCGGAGGAGACAGCTTGTGAGGGTGACCCAGACGGCGACCCAGCACGAGGGCGGCAACCAGAGCGGCGACGCCTGCATTGATATGCACGACCGTACCCCCGGCGAAGTCCAGCGCGCCCATCTTGCGGATGAACCCACCGACGCCCCAGACCCAGTGACAAACGGGATCATAGACGATCGTGGACCAGAGCAGCATGAACACGACAAAGGCAGAGAACTTCATTCGCTCCGCAAAGGCTCCGATGATCAAGCCGGGCGTAATCACGGCGAACATCATCTGGAAGATCATAAAGACCTGATGCGGAATCGTGCCGGCATAATCGGCGTTCGGTTCCAGCCCCACGGTCTTCAGCATCACCCAGTCCAGATTCCCGATCAGTCCTTTGACGTCAGGTCCGAACGACAGGCTGTACCCGAAGATTACCCACTGCAGGCTGACGGCGCACATCAGGAAGAAGCACTGCATGAGTACGGAAAGCACGTTCTTTTTCCGGACCAGACCCCCATAGAAGAAAGCAAGTCCCGGGATGGTCATCAACATGACCAGTGCCGTGCTGACCAGAACCCAGGCCGTATCGCCCGAATTTACGGCTGACGTGGCGGCGGCCTCTTCCGCCAAGGCGGGCAACGCGCCCGCCAGTGTCATCCCTGTTCCCATTAATCCCGTTATTAAACCCAACCTTTTCATAGCTCCTCCTCTTTCTCTTGTTATGGTCACTGTAACTGTCTTCGGGGACTTGCTAGTACCATTATCCGTGCCAACCAGAGTTATGGATGGTCTGACAACATGCGTAACACATTGGTCTCAAGCAAGATATAGAAAAAAATAAATCAACCTCCTCGCTGTTTCAAAAAGCTTATAGATACAGTTATGTAGTCGAATGAGAATAAGATGCATATTTGTATCTTTTTGAGTCTCTTGACACTGGAGCAAGCTTTCTTTAGTTTCAAAATCATCATCGATCAGAGGGGTCTGCGAAGGTGGCACCAAAAGCAAAACGACAAGTCCCGGCAAAGCTAACGCGGGAGGATTACCGGAGCCTGGTAGAGAATTTCCCCGATATTCTTGACCGGTTTGATCGCGATTATCGTCATCTTTATGTTAATCCGGCCGGGGCTCGGATTCATGGAGTGAGTCCCGGGCAGATCATGGGCAAGACCATTCGGGAGACGGGGGTTCTTGAGCCCTTCAGCACGCTGTGGGAAAGCCGTATTCGGCAGGTTTATAAAACAGGAAAGCCTCTTCAGGTGCGGGATACCTTTCCCGGCGTCAATGGCACGCTCTATTACGAATCGCAGTGTAGTCCTGAATGGGCTCCGGATGGGACGGTGCGGACGGTTCTGGTGATTTCGCGGGATATCACGTCGTCTGTGCGAATTGAGGAGTCGTTGCGGGAAAACGATCAGTTGTTGCAGAAAATCATTGAGCTCTCCCCGATGTCGATGGCCATTGTCGGGATGGATGGAAAGATTGAGTACATCAATCGGAAGGCGATCGAGACGTTTGGGTACTCGCCCGAAGATATTCCGACGATGGGGGCGTGGTGGGAACTGGCTTATCCGGACAAGGCGTACCGGAAAAAATCCATCGCCCGGTGGATGGGGCATGTCCAGAAGGCGATGGTGGAGCAGACTGAAATCACGGGGGGTGAGTATCGGGTGACCTGCAAGAACGGCGACGTGAAGACGATGTTTATTTTCGGAGTTCCGGTCGCCAGCAAGGTTTTTGTCATGTTCAATGATGTCACCGCCTACAAGACCCTGCAGCGGGAGTTGGAAGGGGTTCGGGACGGGTTGGAGCTTACGGTCAGGGATCGCACCACCAAACTTCAGGCACTGGCGGAGGAAATCATCCGGGTTGAACATCGTGAGCGGCAACGCATTGCCTATATCCTGCACGAGGATCTCCAGCAATGGCTTGTGGCTGCCAAATACAAGGTCGGAGAGATTTGCGAGCACAGTCCAACGACTTCAGCCCAGGCGACGGCGGATCGGGCGCAGCAGCTGTTGGACAGTGCGATTGAGGTTGCGCGCAGGCTCACCGTGGATTTGCGGCCGCCCATCATTCATGAACGGGGATTGAAAATGGCCCTTCGCTGGCTGGCGGCGGACATGAAACACAAATTCGCCCTGTCTGTTCAGGTCAAAGTGACGGCGGTGGCGGAACGGGTTTCGGAAGAAATGGGGATTTTTGTTTTTGAGGCGGTGCGTGAATTATTGCTGAATGTCATCAAGCATGCGGGGGTCCGCGCGGCCGTTGTTCAGATCAAGCCTGAGGGGCGGGATCAATTCAACGTGGAGGTTTCCGACAAGGGGCGCGGGTTTGATCCCTCCCGTGTGGGGAAAAGAAAGTTTGGTCTTTTCAGCATTCGCGAGCGTGCCGATATTCTGAACGGCAACATGACCATGATAAGCAGGCGGAGGAAAGGAACCCGGATCGAGCTGATTCTCCCCTTAAAATCGAAGCGAACTTAACGGGCTGACCGACAGGAGGCGATGCCTGTCGATAGAGTTAACGAGGGGTGTTTTATACCTCGATGGTGTTCAGCCAATCGGTTAATTCATCAAAATTTACGGGTTTATGAAGCACCTTGACGCCGAATTCGGCTGCCCATTTCAGCGTGATTTCAGTCCACAGGCCTGAAAGCAAGGCGATATGACTGTTGGCGCAGCCTTTCCGTTTCACCTCGTCGATGAACTGGATTCCGTTAACGGTGCTCATGATCAGATCGGTGACGATGACATCGGGACAGGGGATGTCCTGGGAGCAGGTTCGTGCCGTGAAGAGCGGGCAGAGGGCGGGATTGGAATACCCCGTAACGTCATAGCCGCGCACGGCAAGGTGCTTCTTGAGGATCTCAAGCATGACCGGGTCATCATCTAGAATCAGGGCTTTTTTTACATTCATGGCGTGTCACTCTATCTGCTTTCTTTTCCCGATCAATAGAGTACTCTTTTAAACCTTCTGGGCTCAAGCTTGAAAAAAGAGAGGGTATTGCGCCGAAAAGGAACTTGACGCCCCCTCGAAACTTTTAGCATCCTGCCGCTCCGAATTATTGCCGGATTGTGTAATGGTAGCACAGCAGATTCTGAATCTGCTTGTCTAGGTTCGAATCCTAGTCCGGCAACCAAT